>CAZTYP010000001.1:0-16813 GCA_964617555.1 uncultured Melioribacteraceae bacterium
GTAATATAAAACGCAAACTCGCACGCAAACTTGTTGAAATGTATCACTCAAAAGAAGCGGCGGAAAAAGCCGAAAAAGAATTTGATAAAATTTTCATCAAGAAAGGTATTCCCGATAATATTCCGGAATATATTCCGGAAGTGGAAAGTATGCAGATTCTTGATTTGATTACAACAATTAATTTTGCTCCTTCCAAAGGCGAAGCCCGCAGATTAATTAAACAGGGCGGTGTTTCAATTCTACCGGCTGACGGCGAGGGTAACGGGGAAAAAATTACCGACTTTTTTCAAGAAATAAAATTCGACAAAGAAAAAATTTTAAAAGTCGGGAAAAGGAAATTTATGAAATTGATGCAAAAGAATTAAAGGAGAGGTAATGTACGTTCCTAAAAAAATATTTTTCACCAAAGGAGTAGGTCGTCATAAAGAATATCTTGCTTCTTTTGAGTTGGCATTACGGCACGCTAAAATAGAAAAATACAATCTTGTAAGTGTAAGCAGTATCTTCCCAATCGGATGTAAAAAAATTTCCATTGAAGAAGGGATTAAAGAGCTGTTTCCCGGACAAATAGTACACGCAGTAATGGCACGAAATGCAACCAACGAACCCGGAAGGAAAATTGCCGCTTCCATTGGTACGGCAATTCCCGCAGATAAAACATTATACGGATATTTATCCGAGCATCATCCGTTTGGCGAACATGCCGAAAAAGCCGGAGAATATGCCGAAGATTTGGCGGCGGGAATGCTGGCAACTACTTTGGGAATTGAAAATTTTGATATAGACAAAGCATGGAATGAAAGACAACAAGTTTTTAAACTTCTCGGTAAAGTTGTTCGCACATCAAATATTACACAATCCGCAATAGGCCATAAAGACGGATTGTGGACAACCGTTATTTCCGCAGCTGTTTTATTACCTTAAAATTTATACCCCGTTCTGTTTTTATTAGTAAGAACGGGGAACGACTTTCCTTCAATTTCTAAATTGAAAAGGCAAATAACATTTGTGCAACAAAATAAGCGAATAGGATAAGCGGCTCGGCAAATTTTATTTTTTTATTGAACTTATTTAATGCCAAAACGGAATCGGAGAAAATGAAAAGGATTGCACCTATTGAAATTATGCTTAATTCTCCGGCTTGTCTATCCGAATTTATTGCAGAATAAAGCATTACTGAAATAACAACCAGATAAGAAATTACCGGTAATTTATATCTCTCTAATTTCGGTAATAATTTTTTGAGAATAAAAAAATCGAAAAGTAATACGGGAAAAAGGATACCGCCGCAATATTTATTAACCCCAAGATTAAAAGCCGCAATAAAAAACAGATGGGCAATTAAAAACGCTAAAAGTCCTTTGCTAAAATTTTTTTCTTTATCCAACAAAAAAATATCTCCGACTATCGAGAAAACAAATCCGGCTATTAGCAAATTACCGTATAGTGATTGTTGCTCCATATTTTTTAAAACCGCCAATGCGATAATTGTCAGCATTGTAAAAGGTTTTAAGATGTTAAAAAGACTTCTCTTATCCGATGTAACTGAATAGAGTGTAGCAATAATCAAAGAGACAATTATAATTAAAAAAGACAGACTCACTTTTTTCTCCTCAATTTGCAGATCTCCCACGGCAGAACAATTTCCCCTTTATGATTTATTTCATCGTTAACACGCATAAGGGCAATGCCAATATACTTTTTTGAATGCTCGAACTTTTTCACCCAGTCATCATAAGGGGTATCGAGTGTCGTATTTTTACTTAACGATGATTCGCGAATCACTTTACCGTTCGGGGTATCGTAAGCCATCAACATATGTCCGGAAAAAATGTTATCGAGATTTCGAAACATTAACGCAAGAATATCTCCGTCTTTTATCTTCTCTTTTACTTTAGGCAAAACCTCAAAAGGGATATAATTAATCGTGATGGTTCTGTCTTCTTTAACATAACGCATATCGGTAATGCCTTTCCTTTTAAAAAACTTTTTATGTGATATTGTGCGTGTTAATGTTTTTGTATCTTTGCCCGCAACCTCTTTGGCAACGGAATGCAATAACCATAAATTTTCCGGCAACCAATCCCCCATTGTATAATGGTTACGTGTTTTCATTCCAATTATACCGTCTTTGTAACGTATTTGTTGGAGGTTATTGAAAAAATTTTCGTAACTATCGGAAATGGAAAGGGCCAGAACATCTTCGCAAAAGACCATACAGTTTGTCGTATCAAAAGTTAGCAACGGCTTTGTATCGTACAAAGCATAAGGTCCGTCACCAACACAAGTAAGTCCGTAAGGCATTCCGAGAAACATTTCCGAAAAGAAATTCATTCGCTCCGTAACGGTTAAATTCTCCGAAGATTTTTGAATAAGTAACTCGTTAATTTCTTCCTTACTCATTTTATAAATTCTTTTTTGCGCCGTAATGCTAATGGTTACAAACAAAATCAATAATATTATTTTTGTTCTTTTCATATGGTTATCCTCACTATGGAAATGCATTTTTAATTTCACGTATAAAATATTCGTTTTATTTTAACTCCGCTAATTTAATCATTATTTTTTTATGGATATTTGATACATCAACACCCTCCCCGTTAAAATTATTTGCAATCATTGAAAAAACAATAATTCTGCCCGCTCTATCGTTCAAATAACCTGAATATGCACGTACACCGCCAATAACTCCGGATTTTATCCTGGCGTTTTTTTCTATCGCCGTCCCTATTCCCATATTGTTGAAATGACTGATATCCGTTGGCTCACCTACAATACCGAGTGAATTATAAAATGTTTTAAAACTCTTTTTTTTGGTCATCTCAGTTAATATATCCACCATAAGGTTGGTTGTTATTGCATCGGAACGTGAAAGCCCACATCCGTCGTACATAATTAAGCCGTCATGATTTATTCCGTTTTCATCAAAAAAATTTTTAACGGCATCAATACCTGCTTCAATACTTCCCGTGTTAAACTCTTTCAGACCTATTGCACGCAATAACATTTCCGTATAAAGATTATCACTTTTTTTATTTATGATGTACACAATATCTTTTAATTGAGGTGAATAAAGCTGATCAATTTTTTTCCTCTTATCATATTTAATTGTATCGGGAATAACATTCGCTTTACCCGTTACGGAAATTCCCGACAAACGAATTGCCTTGCAAAAATATTGAGCCGCAAAAAGAGGAGGATTGGGGATTGCTCCTTTTATATAAAACTCACTTTTCCCTTGAGGAATTGTTCCTCTCAGCACAGCATTATACTGCCCCGGAGCAGCATATACATAGCCGTTATCACCGGAGCCGCTCTTTCCGGTTTGCATATAATTAAGGAAACTAATTCCGGGAATTTCGGGTACAATTCTTAATAATTTCGCCTTATCACCTACTTTTTTTGCCGGTTTGAAAAAGAGAAAATATAAATTATTATGTATTGTTAATGCACTTGTCGAAGCAGCATAATAGTTGCCCAAATCAACCCAATACCAATTATCTGGAATAGGAATCTTGTCGTATAATAAATCGTCGGCAATGATGTCGCCGTCAATCCTTTTGATTCCCTTATCAATTAAGGCGTTTACCCACCTTGTCATCAAATCGTCCAATGATAATGAACCGTTCACAAGATTGTAGCCGAGAGTCGGGTCGCCTCCGCCTACAATATAAATATTTCCGTGTAATATTCCCTTCGCATCAATTCTTCCGTCATAAAATAATCGTGTAACAAAACGGTGCTCTTCGCCAAGTATTTCCAAAGCGGCTGATGTTGTAAGTAATTTCATATTGGAAGCAGGAGCAAGGGAAAGGTTGGAATTATATTCTATAATCTTTTCGCCCGTATCCAAATACCGTGCGGTTACTGACCAAGAAGCATTTTTTAACAATTTCGTTTGTTGATATTTTTTTACGCTATTTAAAACGGAACTATATTTTTGTGAAAAAACGACACCGGCGAAAAGTAAAAGCATTGGCACTACTCGATAAAACATTTGCCGCATAATTAATTGTTCCCCTTTTTTAATTCAAAAAATTCAAATATTGATTTCATTAAATTATTTCTGGCGCTACCGGATTTTATCGTTTCAAACGGAAATCCGAAAGCAATTACACCGTATTTATCTTTATATGCCACAGCCGCACTGTAATTGTTTTCCGCATATCGCAAGATTGTCCTTCCGCCGTTTATCCCTTTTATTGCGTCAGGAGCTTCAACCTTGTAATAATCCATACAGTATTCCGTATTAAATTCGAACGATGATTTATAATCAAAAATATTCGAAACGGGATATACTTTCCCGGTTTTCACGGCATGGTCTGATTGGAATGTATATTTTAGAATATCGTTACAGAATTTAACATCTGCGGATTCTTTATCTTTCCACAAATACAAATCGGAAGCAATATAGGAACCGCTGACAAACAGATTACCTCCGTTATTTAAATACGATGTAACAACTTTCTTCATTTTCCGGGGAAAGACTTTATACTTTATTCCGTTTACCGAATCGGCATACCGTGTTTGCCAATGTGTTGTTTTTTCTTCACCGTATATCAGATCTACCATTTTGTAATTGTCCAACAAAATATTTGAATCTTCAATCGCTTCATCGCTAACAGAGGTAAAGGAAAATCCGGCCTCGGCAATGGAAACCCCGTGCAGATAGGTAAAATCGAATGTATTGCCCATAAATATTTTACTTTCCATATTTGCAAAACTTGCTCCGTGGCCGGGGACATCGTCGGTTTCCCATTTTGATTTGGGATTAAAATTATATTGATCACCGACAAAACCTATATCATATTTATCGGGTACGCCTTCATCAATAACACCGAGGAATCCGGAAAAATTATCCGATTCTATAACAGCAGGCGCGGAAATTCTATCGAAGCCGTTAACAATTAATACGGGAAATTCGTTTTTACCGTTCCAGCAAACCGAAAGGATTTCGGAAGGGAAACTTTCACCCCCTTTATTTATTGCGGTAATTTTAAAACTGTATATTTTATTCGGTTTAATATTTTTAATAGTATAGCTTGTTCCTTTTACAACCACACCATTATCAAAACCCGCACTATCAATACGTGTATAAACCTTATATTTTCCCGGAATTGCGGTCGGCTCCAATAGATCCTCGGTAGGAAGCCAAGTCAATGTAACTGTGCCATTCGGAGAAAGTTCGGTCGCAAAGTGTGAAACGGGCAGTGGTTGCACAACATAATCAAAATTATTTTGTGCAGAAAGAAATTTAAGCATCGATTTATAAATTGCACGCGAAACATCAAATCTGAATTGAGGATCGTTCATAAATTTTACATCTTGCAAATTTTCATGAGAAAGTAATTCCAGAAGAGCGGCAGGAACATTTAATCGATATGCTTCGCTGTAACCGGCTTCACGCAGTTGTCTTTTGCTCCACACGGAATCATATTTTGCCCGCAAATTGTCAACAATTTCCGTTTGCATAATATCGGAAAAATCTCTGCTTGCTAACCTGGAAACACTATCGGGGAAAATAATTTCATTTTCGGCTCCATGCAAACTATAAATCAGAAGAGTTCCTATTACGGTTTCGTCGGTTGTTAAACCGGCATCGGTATGAAAAGCCAAAGATAAATCTATCGGTATACCCAATCCTTTTGCATTGCGATTTTTATTGGGTCCAAACGGAGCCCCTTTAAGATAATCAACCCATTCGCCGCGGCATTGATAATCGTCATTATAGTCTTTAATATTATTATTAAAATCGTAAACCAATGTATCCGGCATTCCGGCATATTGCAACCAATATCTGGCACCTTCGGCAAATTTAGGTCTGCCGCTTGTAGTTCCGTCTCGTTCAACAACTCCCATACCCCCGCCAAATCTGACCGCATCGGCTGTTACATAGCCTGATTCCTTGCCGGCATTGGTTAATACCACTTTCCCTTTTCCCGGATTTTCACCTTCGGCAAATTTAAATGTACCCAAATAAATCCATGTTTCTCCGCCAATTTGTTGATTGATACTAAACTCTGAAACTCCGCCAGTATGATAAACTTTATATTTTACGTCGGAACTGTTTTTTTCGGAATGTTTGTATGAAATATAGACTGAATATTCACCCCCTTTCTTAAAATTCGGGATATAACTTATCGATGCATCTTCGATATTGTTTGCCGTTGTTTCCAAAAAACTGCCTTGCAAAAAAGGGTTTAAATTATTAGCATACGGCGGATTACCAATAGCAAAGCCGGTAGTATCAATTTTTTTCCAGTTACCCTTAATTTTAATTTTGCCGCCAATCGAACCGTCATTGTCAATAATAACTTCTTCCGTTTGTGTGTCTCTTTCCCTGGGGACAAAAACATTTGCTCCGGCATTTTCCAACATAGGTATTAAATAAGGCACGGTAAAGGTAAACGGGCCCAAGTCTTCTACAGCCGTGAATAATCTTGCCCGCTGCCACATCCAGCGTTTACGTTGATGATTGTAATACCAACCGTGGCTATGCCATAATGCAATATGTCTGCCGGATAATCCTTTGGAAATATCAAAACCTCTATTCAAATTTGTAACCACTGCTTTTATGTTTTTTTTCTGTGCTATTCTATCAACATCAATAAAGTTTTTATTTTTCCGATAAAAATTTGGCACCAATTGCTCAATGGGAAATCCGAGAGTATAGATTTTTATTGTGTAATTATAATATTCGGCTCCGAGAAAATTTCTTATTTCTGAATATATCAAGGGAATTTCTTCATCTCTGAAAGCTCTGTTGGAAAAGCTCTGATTTGCCGTAATGATAATTTCTTTTTTATTTTCATCAACAACAACAGTATCAATTTTGCTTCCGGCAGGAATTTGAAAAGAAAAATCTTTTGCCGCAAATTTTTCTTTCAACAAATCAATTCTATTTTCTTCCGGTTCCTTTACAACAGCAGAATTGCTGCAAGAGATAATAAATTCCATAACAAACAAAGTTAAAATCAATAATGATATTTTTTTCACCTTTCACTCTCACTTAATCTGAAAATATTAGTTATATTTACAGTTATTAAAATAATACTAAAAACCATAAAAAAATAAGAAGATATTTTTTAAGAAAAAAATTTATTGCCAATAAACGGGATAACAAAATGAATTCTATAATTAAATTTTGTGAAGGGGAAAAAATTTATTTACGGCCATACAACGAGGAAACCGATTTATTTCTTTTCTACTATGGTGAAAACAATAAAGAGGTTCGAGAAACATTATTCCTTTTTTCCCCTCTCACAAAAAAGGAAGCACAAGAAAAAATAGAGGGTTGGATTGCCTCTAAAGAAAATAAAATTTTTACAATCTGCGAGACTGAAACCGATACCCCGATAGGCATCACAGGTTTATTTAGAATTGATTACGTAAGTAGAGCTGCGGTTTTTTACATTGCAATTTATAATCCTGAATTTTGGTCGAAAGGATATGGTAAAGAAGCAACAAAGTTGGTGTTAAAATATTCTTTCGAAATTTTAAATTTAAATAGAATTCAACTTCACGTAGCAACAAACAATATTAAGGGTGTTAAAGCATACGAAAAAGCCGGATTTAAAATTGAAGGGACATTACGCGAAGCAATGTATCATCATAATAAATATATAGATTTTTATGTAATGGGAATTTTAAGAAAAGAATATTTTAATACTTCCAATTAAAAAATCCCGACTCTTTCTTCAAAAGTCGGGATTTCAATATAAAGAGTATATTAAAAATTACTGCTCAATTCCACACAAATTACTTCAACAATTGCATTTTAATTGATTTGCTGAAATTACCGTATTTCATTGTAGCAATATAGTTACCACTGGCAACTTTTTGTCCGGCATTGTTTGTACCGTCCCAAGTTGCAGTATAATTTCCTTTGGCAAATTCTTGATTGTCTATAAGAGTTTTAACTTCTTTGCCAAGCATATCGTAAACTTTAATAGAAATCTTTTTGCTTAAAGGAAGCGAGAATTTAATATTTGTAGTAGGGTTAAACGGATTAGGATAATTTTGTTCTAAAACATAATCGTTAGGGGTAACAATTTTCATATCTTTAATTACACCGGTACCGCCGTCACATTGAAGAACTCTGATTTGAATATTATGGTCGTTAAATATTTTTTCGGAAGTTTCACCCCAAGCGGAACCATTCCATTTTTTGTGAACAACTTCAATAGAATCATAATCATTTGCTTGATAGGCCAAAACAAGTTCAGGTTTACCATCATTACCAATAATATCTCCGGCGGACATTTTCATTACCCCGGGATTTTCCCAAGCATTCTTTGAATATTGTGTATCCACAACACCGGCAGAATCAGTAATTGTAATTCTACTCCATTCCCAATCTTTTTCAGGTTCTCCGCCATAATAAACTTTAACGGTATAATTGTTGGCATCCATAATATCTCCGGAACCATTGTATTCTACGGCAACAACATTTTCTCCGTAAAAACCACCGACAAGAATTTCATCTCTTCCGTTTCCATTTAAATCGGCAGCACTACAAGCCCAAAATTGGGCAAGGGTATCATTTTTAGCACTTAATTCATCTCTGGTTTTTAATATGGTAAAATCACCGGAATCCCAAATATCGGTTCCGTTGCTTCCGCTTGCTTGGCTAACTAACGCTAAACTGTAAGTAGGATAAATAATTCCGGCAATTTCATCTTTCCCGTCGCCGTCAACATCTGCAACGGCAAGTCCCATATAAGAAACTCCGTCTCGGTCCAAATATTCATAATAAGAAGGACCCTTCGCGTCGGAATTACCGTTTGGTTGTGGGAATTGATAATTATCGGCACCGTTTACTTCAATAGAAGAAAATGCGTAATTATTCCAGTTATGATTAACAATCTCTTTTACTCCGTCGCCGTCAATATCGGCGGAAACAGATTGCCAAGCAGAACCACTGGTAACTTTACTTGTTGCATTAGTGTTTGGGTCTCCGCCTTCAACTACCCACGAAGCAAATCCGGGAGCATTACCACTAATAGAAAGGATATAAACGTTATTATCTTTGTTGGAAAGGATTAATTCGTCTTTCCCGTCGCCGTCAAAATCTGTAACCGTTCCGCGTTCTCTATCCATTCTGAAAGGACCGAAACCGTCACCTACTTTCATATCTGCAGGGAAAGGAATAATCGGTTCGGTGCCAAAATCGTTATCACCAACATTTTCATAAACCATTACATTGCCAGAATATCTTGGGCCAACAGGAAAAATAATTTCCTTATTTCCGTCACCGTCTAAATCTCCCGATTGAACCCAACGCGGGGTGCTTTTGTTTTCTCTTGTTAAATCAACCGGCGAAGACCATGTAACTTCCAAAGTTTCACTTCCAACATATTCCAAAACATGAACCCTTCCGCCTCTGGAATAGTCGGTAGCAAGAATTTCTGTTTTACCGTCGCCGTCCAAATCTCCGGCAACATGAACAGAACGAACACCGCCATAATACCAAGGACGAAGAGAGTCTGCAAGGTCTTGAGCATTTCTGTTAAAATATGCTGCACTTTTCATTTGGGCAAAAATTGATGTTGCCCCAAAAAACAACAATAAAACAACTAATAATTTTTTCATAATACCTCCTATTATGATATTAAAAATATTGAATTAAATAAACGCCTCTTTTCATACATTGAATAATAACAGAAAGAAAAATAAAAAACAATAGAGAATAATTTACACTATTTTCATTTTGCATAAATCGGCACAACAGCCAAACAATTTCGGAAGAGAAAATAACTAAAAGCGGACTTGTTGTCAAATTATATTTTGTAAGCGTTATTCACTTTTTTCAACAAACATCATGCATTTAAACTAATATTTATATTACAAGCATTTTAACCGCTTTATGGCTTTTATACTCAATTAAAAATATTTATTATCATAAAAAAAAAGAATAGAATTTTGTTGTAAAAGTTATAATTACCGGGAAAATTATCTTATTAAAAAGTTTTAACCAAAATAATGGTAATATCATCATTTTGCGGGAAATCACCACGGTGTTGTTTTAATACTTCGAGAAGATTTTTCTCAATTTCAACGGCAGGCAACTTGAAATTTTTAACAAGAAAATCATTGAAATTTTTATCTCCGAACATTTGGTTAATACTGTTCATTGCTTCACTAACACCGTCGGAGTAGAAAGCAAAAAGTTGGTTAGGTTTTAATCTCATTCTAAATTCTTCGAGATGTTTATCGAATAACTCTCCTTTTTCCATTCCCAGACCAATTCCGCCGGGAATTATTTCCGTTGCCAAACCGTTTTCAACAACAACTGTTGGTGTGTGCCCGGCTCTGCATATTCTAACTTCTTTTTTTTCGGAATCAAAGAGTGCCACTGTACAGGTAATAAACCAATTTTTTTCAATTTCGGTATAAATTCTTTTGTTAATATTGGTAAGAACTTCGTACGGAGTAGTTTCGTTGTTGCAATAAAGTGTCATCATTGTTTGTAGTTTGGACATGTAGAATGATGCGGAAAATCCCTTGCCCGAAACATCACCGACAACCACAAACACTTTGTTTTCACTTACTTTAATTACATCAAAATAATCTCCTCCAACTTGCATTGCCGGAACCATGGTTCCGCTAATATCAAGATTTTTTACTTGAGGTATTACGGTAGGCAAAAGACTTTCTTGAATTTTTCTTGCATTCTCCAAATCTTTTTCAATTACCAATTTTTGTCGTTCCGATTCATATAATCGTGCGTTTTCGATAGCTACAGCAGTTTGATTGGCTACGGCGGTTAATAAAGCAATATCTTTACCGGCAAAGCGGGAACCGGAATATTTTAACCCGAATAAAAAGAGTCCTATTACTTTGAATTTTATTACAAGAGGAATTACGGTATAGATGCCGATACTTTTTAATAACTCGCTTGAGCCCGGACAAATTTGCTCAAAGTCGTTCACCTCAATAACAAAGGGTTGTTGAGCTTCTTTTTTCCCTTGTAAAAATTTCATCAATGCTTTTTCGTCATACTCTAATTTTAGTATGTTTTGATCAAATCCAACGGCTTCTTTTAATTCACACTTTCCGATTTCATCGCTATGCAATGCTATTCCGAAAACGGAAAGTTTGAGGGCTTCAACAAAAGTTTTGGTAGTTTCTTTAAGAATATTATTAATACCTACAATGGTTACCACATCGTTACTGAATTTTAATAATATCTGTTGATAAGCGAACTGCTCGGGATAAAACTTTTTAGTAATAACTTCTTGAAATTTATCTTTTGTGGATTGGAACAAAATTGCAAATGCAACAAAAATAATTCCGGCAACAATTCCCTGATATTTTGTTCCGATAGCATAACTTACACTTTGTCCCAAAACATAAATTATTACAAAATAAATAACGGCAATACCTATGGTAGCACTTCCGTAAAGGATTGCGGTTTTAACAACATCGGAAACATCGAGTAAGGAATATTTAAATATGGAATACCCGAAAGCAATAGGGAGCAAAGCAATTAAAACAATCGGCACAAAAAATTCCGGTTGATTAAACCGCATGGAAGGAGAAACTGTTAAAATTAAAATTAAGGAATAAATAATTGCGGCAATACCAATTGAATATGCAAGTAAAATAACAAAGATAGGTTTACGTTTGCTTTTTTCTTTTATTTTAAGATAATTATAAAAAAGCATAATTAAACCGGCAAACGACGAGATAAAAATCGCAATCCCCGATAGCGAAGCAAATATACTGTAAAAGAGAATTACATTATTTATTTTTCCGGAATAAACAAATTGTATTTTTATTACAAGGAGCGAAACAAAAATAAATGCGGGAACCATGTAAACCGTGTCATTAAACCATTTTTTATCAAAAAATTTAATTTTATCGGGAAATATGGAAAAGAATTTCAGAATTAAAAACGGGAGAAATACGGAACCGAGAGTCCAAGAATTTTCCAACAAAAGCATAAGAGTTTTATAATCGCCGGTTAAATATTCTATATTATTAAGCAGGTTGAATGTTGCAAAAAAGACAAGTGCAACCCCGATTCTGTAAAAAGTGATTTGAGCTTCTCCGGTTTCTTTACCTCTAATAACAATAATACCTACAATAAGCCATATTGCCGCCAGCAAAGCAAAAGCGAGTCCACCGAACTGGATAAGTTTTTTCACCTCAACTTTAGCATCAAAAATTTCTTCGTTACGTGCCACGGTATAAACGGCGGTATCTCCTTCGGCCATACTGTTAAGAATTTTTGTTGCTTTCACCAAATCCGTAATAGATTGCCCATTAATTCTAAGAAGTTGATCTCCGTCTCTTATGCCTGCTTTCCAAGTTACGCCGTCAACCTTTACTTCCTTAAAAAAGAACCCGACACTATCTTTGGTAACCGGTTGAGTTTCCCAAAGGCACTCATCGTTGGGACGAGGAGTAATATTAAAAACAAAATAAAATTCCAGAAGGACAATAACCGAAAGTAAAAGAGAAAGCGGCCCTAAATATTTAGCTCTGTAGCGGGATAATATGTTTTCAATTCTTTCCAAAATACTTACTATTTAACCTTTATAACAATGCAGGTAATATCGTCCGATTGCTCGGTACCGTTGGTAAATTTATTAACTTCATTCAAAATAGATTGCAATGCTTCTTGTGCCGAAAGTTCGGCTAAACCGACAGACAATTTTTCCAATTTTTCATCCGAGAACTCATTAAAATCTTCATCCATTGCTTCTGTTATTCCATCGGTAAACATAATAATCATATCATCCTTTTCGAGAGTAGTACTCTCTTTTTGGTAAGGAACCAGCGTAGGCATAACGCCCATAATCATTCCACCCGATTTCAATTTAATAATTTTGCCGTTTCGTATAAGCAACGGAGGGTTATGTCCCATATTTACACTTTCGAATACAAGTGTTTCATCGTCCAAAATCCCCCAAAAAAAAGTAATAAATCTACCATCGGAAGTATTCTCGGTTACCAAATTGTTTAACAGATTAGACGCTTCGGCAAGTTCTTTGTTCTGTTTGCTTATGGCCTGTAAAAACGCCTGTAAATTAGCCATCATCAAAGCCGCTTGTACCCCTTTGCCCGAAACATCAGCTATTGCTATTAACACTTTTCCGTTATCGAGTTGAATTGCATCATAATAATCTCCGCCTACTTGTCTGGCGGCTTTGTTGTAAGCGGCTATTTCATATTTATTCATAACCGGCAATTTATTGGGGAGCAAATTCTGCTGGATTTTTTTTGCAAGTTCCAAATCTTTTTCCAGTTTCTCCTTTTCCAATTGCTCTTTAAAAAGGTAACTGTTAACAATGGAAATAATTGCAAGACCAGCAACCGATGAAACAAATTCTATATCGGATTTTGAAAAATCTTCTCCGGTATTCCTTTTGCCCAGTAAAATTAACCCTTTTGTTTCTTGTTTAATCTGCATAGGTACAACAAGCTCAACACCAATATCACAAAGGGATAAACAAAAAGGATGCTCTTCTTTGCCACAATGGACGGGGCTGATAATTTCCGTAGGATTTAATTGCTCAATATTTTTCTTTAATGATTCCAAATCAAATTTCGATTCAAGAATTTCAATTCCTTCTTTCGGGTAAATAATTACGGCATATTTTGTAACCAACAACTGCCCTATTATGGAAAACCCGAGTAATTTACTAATTAGAGGTATTTCAATTGCTCCGCTGAATTCTTTACTTAAATCGAACAATGTACTTAGCTGTTGTACCTTGTTATCTAATACTCTGTTAACTTTTTTCAAAGCCGCTATGCTAATGGAATTTTCAAGTGCAGTTGCGGTAATATTTAAAAACGTTTGAATAAATTTTACATCTTCCGGTTCGTAATTTTCGCGTGTAAGTCTTTTACCAAGAAAAAGTACACCAATTAATTTACCTGCGGAATATACTTCTTGTGAATGTATAATTTTTTCCTTCTCTAAAAATTTTCTTAATTCGGGTGAAGATGAATAATTATCAACGAAAACATCGGGAAATTCTTCCATCGCTTTATTGCTCATTCCCTTTCCCGTAGCATATCTGAGTTGTTTGTTCTCCACAATCGAAAAAAAACCTCGTGTTGTGTGGAACTTTCCGAAACATGTTAGGAGCAGATTATCCAAAATAAATTTGGTATCCAAAGAAGAATTAATCAGATTCCCAAAATCTATTAATGCCGAAAGGTTTTTTAATGTGCTTTTGTTTTTCATGTTTTCCATAAAGCTACATTAATTTTTTAATTAACGTTAATTCGTTTTTATTTCCAATGGTTTTATATTTAACTTCATCCATAATTTTCTTCATCAAAAACACTCCCAAGCCACCTCCTTTTTTCTGTTTTTGGCTTTCACGTATATCCGGATTAGGAATTTTACTTGGGTCAAAATGCTCCCCGGTATCGGTAAGTTTAATTTCAAATAGTTTTTCAGAAACGGTTAAACTAATATTTATTTGTTTATCGGAAGAATTGTGATATGCATGTTTTATAATATTTGTGCACGCTTCGTCAACTGCAAGAGTAATTTCGTAAACAGTTTTTTTGGATATTTTATATTTTGCACAAGCAGTCTCTATTATTTCCCGAACATCTTTAAGACTATCGGTGGAAGCCGGAATGGTATATTCGTTTTTAATTATATCTTGTTTTCCGGTTTTCAAATTATTTTATCCGAATTTTTTTACAGCTTCTTCTTCATCTTTAAAAAACTCATATAATACCGGAAAACCGAGTAGATCGAATATACTATATACTTCTTTTTTTAAATTAGAAAATTTTATGTCGCCGTTTTTTTCTCGCATTGTTTCTACATAGGCCATAAAAACTCCAAGCCCCGCACTACTTATATAATCCAAATTACTGAAATTAACAACTACTTTATAAATGCCTTTGTCTATTAATTTATTGAATTCGTTTTCAAGTAGCGGAGCAGTATGTGCATCAAGATAACCATGAACATCAATAATACAAACATCCCCGTTAACACGGGACGAAACATTAAAATCGGCCATTAAGTTTCTCCAATGATTTTTGATTGCTTTTTCCGGTTTGCCGGATATATTTAATAGAATAATTTTAAGTAAGTAATGTTAAATATCGTTAATATTTAACTCAAATTCCAGACTAAATCTTTTATCTTTTCAGTTAACAATTTTGGGAAACAAAACATTTTCGGAATTATTACTTGCCCATCTCTTTTTGGTATGGTTCCAATAAAGCTTTAAGAGTTTCCCTGGCCCTGAAAATTCTGGATTTAATTGTTCCCACCTCACAATTAAGTTTTTCGGCTATTTCATTATAACTTAATCCGTCAATATCACGGTAAATAAGCGGGGTTTTTAATTTTTCGGGTAACCTGGCAATTGCATTCTGAACCAATGCCGGTATATCAATATCTTCATGAATACCTGAAGACCTAATATTGTTATGCATATCCGTTATAGGAACAAAAATATTACGCACCTTTTTTTTGCGTAAATAATCTCGACACTTATTTACAGTAATTCTATATAACCACGTGGTAAACTTAGATTCGAATCTAAACTCGGGAAGTTTTTTATAAACGTTAATAAATACATCTTGAAAAATGTCATCCACTAAATCCGTATTGTTTAACGTAAGAAAAATAAGGTTACGAACTTTTTCACTGTGAAGAGCAACCAATTTCTGAAAGGCTTCTTCA
This sequence comes from uncultured Melioribacteraceae bacterium, assembly GCA_964617555.1. Taxonomy (GTDB): domain Bacteria; phylum Bacteroidota; class Ignavibacteria; order Ignavibacteriales; family Melioribacteraceae; genus 1-14-2-50-31-20. Next base: position 15,671 of record CAZTYP010000001.1, read on the forward strand.
TCTCCCTTGTTATATTCTTTTATCAAAATAAAATCGAGACTTTCATCACCGATGTTATTGACGGATTTATTTTTTTTTGTGTTAGAGTTTTCAGATGACATAAACTATTATGCTTACAATAAAATCTTTATAAGATAATCAACTTTTTGTATAAGTATTCAGAAAAAATATTTAATTACATTATAATGTAAATTATAAAATATTTATACTAAATTATTTATTTAACTTACAAAATATTATTAATATTTATTATTGTTTTCAGTAACTTTAGTGTTATAGTTTTACAAATAAATCAAAAGGTATTTCTATGCGTATTAAAACAAGCGAAAAGTATGGTGCGGTAATTATTACACTAAAAGGAAATGTTATGGGCGGACCAGATGCTCAGGAATTTCATGACTTGTTAGGAAAATTATTGGAAGAAGGCAAAAAAAATATTGTTATTGATTTAGGCGGCGTTAAATTTATGAACAGTACCGGTTTAGGAATGTTGATAAGCGGGTACACTTCCGTAAAAAACAAAGATGGTGTAATGAAATTAGCAAATGCAACGGAAAAAATTAATAGCTTGCTTGTTGTTACAAAACTGATAACTATTTTTGATAATTATGATTCCGTAGATGAAGCTGTAAAAAGTTTTAATTAAATATTTTAACATACAACAACGTGGGCTAATTTAACAAACCGACTTGCCCGCATCTTAATAACAAGGGTGTTACAAAAATGAATGTTTCTGTTTTAGTTGGAAGTCAATGGGGTGACGAAGGTAAAGGTAAAATTGTTGATATTCTTAGTGAACGATACGATATTGTTGCACGCTATCAAGGAGGCGCAAATGCCGGACATACAATTGTAATTGGCGAGCAACAATTTATATTACACCTTATCCCGTCAGGAATTTTGCGGGATGGCATTGAATGTGTAGTTGGAAACGGAGTGGTAATAGACCCTCAAGCACTTTTAGACGAAATCAGATTTTTGGAAGAACACGGCATTGACATTAAAGGACGGTTATTTATTAGTCATAATGCTCATCTTATAATGCCTTATCACAAAGTTCTCGATTCCATAAACGAAAGCGGTGAAAATAAAATAGGAACAACCGGAAGAGGAATTGGGCCTTGCTATATTGATAAATACGAC
>CAZTYP010000002.1:0-16620 GCA_964617555.1 uncultured Melioribacteraceae bacterium
CCGTCGGATTACAGTTGTAGTTTGCCTTGTTAATAATTCTGCGGATTAATACGTTTCCCTGACAAGTAATGGAGCAAAACAATGTTAAAAAAAACTATGACGTAAAAAAAATTATAAAACCTCTTGATAATAATTATATAATAAGATATATTCCATAGCAAACAAAGAGAAGTTACAATTGAAAAATCTTACAGTAGCTACATCTAAAAAGATTAAAGTTGATAAACGTTTGGTTCATTCCCTTGTTTCAAAACTTTCAAAAGGGCTTAATTTTAAAATAGATTCCTTAAATATCAATTTTGTTAATGCCGATTACCTTCTTGAAATAAATAAAAAATATCTTAAACATAATTACCATACGGATATAATTACATTTAACTATTCCGGCAGTAATGAGTTTTTGGAAGGTGAAATTTTTATTTCAATTAATGAGGCAATTGCCAATGCAGTCAGATATAACGTTCATTTGGATAGCGAAATTGTAAGATTAATTATTCATGGTATTCTTCATTTGATTGGTTATGACGATATAGAGCCATCGGCAAAACGTAAAATGAAAGCTGTTGAAAATAAATTAACCGAACAATTTGAAAATAATTTTAAAAATATATTGAAAGAGTATGACTACTAAAGTTGTAGAAGTATTAACAAAAATTTTAGAGGGACTTAACAAAAACTATTCTTTGGAAGATGTAAACAGAAGTCTTGCCAAAGAGAAAAGGTTCGATAAACAAACCGTCTCGGCGGCATTCAGTTTAATTTATGATAAAATTATCACCTCCGAGTTGAAAAAGGGGAATGGTAAATTTCAAAGTAACACAAATATGAGAATTTTAAGTGAAGAGGAAATAGCTTTTGTAGGATTGGAGCAATATAATTATTTAATTTATTTGCAAAATATAGGGCTTATAAACTCATCCGATTTGGAAGAATTATTGGAACAAATTTTAACATTACAAAGTTCAAAAGTTACTTTGGAAGATATTAATTGGATGGTATTGGTTATGTTGGTTGGATACGATTCCAAAGTTTTACCGGGTAGCAGAGTTACCCTTTTTTCTACAGATACAATCAACTAAGGTTACGTAAAATTAAGGTAAAAAATAGTTTTATTTACCGTGTTTGTAATATTAGGAATTAAATGAAAGTAAACTTAGTAATAGATCAGTTCTTAAGTGAGTTAAAGGGAGTTAAAAACGCTTCGCCCAATACAATAAACGCATATAAACGCGATTTAATACAGTTTAGTGATTTTATTTCCGGTTTAAATATTTATGAGTTGGATAAAATTACAAAAAAACATATCCGACAATTAATAGTAAAACTCAATTTAAGTAACAATTCTACTTCTACAATATCCAGAAAATTAACAGTTTGGAGGGGGCTTTTCCTTTTCGCCGTTAGAAAAGGAATTATAGAAACAAATCCTTTAAAAGATATTTCAAATCCTAAAATAAGGAGGAAAATACCGGAAACATTATCAACCGATTCTTTTGAAGCAATTATTAATAATTTATTAAAAAAGGAGGAAAAAGAGAAAAAACTATTATTAATTGCAATTTTCGAATTGCTATACGGTTCGGCTTTGCGTGTGTCAGAGCTTTGCTCGCTTAATTACGGAGATGTCAATTTTTCTTCCGGATTGTTAAAGGTAAAAGGAAAAGGTTCAAAAGAAAGATTGGTGCCGATTGGGAAAAAAGCATTAACAGCAATTACAAATTATATTGAAACAACCGGCGTTAAAAAAAACGATTCACCGTTGTTTATTGCCAAATCCGGTAAGAGAATTTATCCGAGAATTGTTCAAAAATATGTAAAAGAAAACATTCAGCCGGTAAGCGATATCCGAAAAAAATCACCTCATGTTTTAAGGCATAGTGCCGCAACCCATATGTTGGATAACGGAGCGGATTTATTGGGTGTAAAAGAAATTTTGGGGCACGAAAATTTAAGCACCACGCAAATTTATACTCATGTAAGTATTGAAAGATTGAAAAAAACATATCAAACATCTCATCCAAAATCATAGGAGGATAAAATGAATATCAACATCACTTCTCGAAAATTCAAAGCAAAAGATTCCTTGAAAGAACATATCAATAAAGAGATTAAGGGATTAGAAAAATTTTACGATAATATCTTAGATGTTGATGTTATTCTAAGTTATACTCATCCTAAAGATAGCATTAAAACAGCGGAGATTGTTGTAAAAATTCCCGGTAAGGTTCTAAGCGTTTCCGAAGATTCCGACGATTTTGTAAAATCTATTAACATTGGTGTAGATAAATTAAAACGCTTGTTAAAAAAAGAAAAATCCAAACGAACAGGAAAATAAATTAATTATACATTATTAGCAGTAAGTTGAAAAATGAAAATAGACGAAAAAAACATAACACGAAAAGAAAAAATATCAGTTCGATATTTTTTTGAACATGCAAGTAAAATTTTTGATATAAAATCTTTTACAGGTGAGATTGGATTTGATAAAAGATTTATTACTCAACCTAATTTACACAGGCCGGGCTTGGCCCTGGCCGGTTTTTTTAAACTCTTCAGCTACAACAGAGTTCAAACTTTTGGTAATACCGAAATATCTTATTTGAAAGGAATTGCTCCCGAAAAACGGAGGGAAGTGTTTATAAGGCTTTTTAATTACAACCTTCCATGTATTGTAATTACAAATGGCGTTGAACCTTTTCCCGAACTACTTGAACTTGCACTCGAAAAGGAAGTCCCAATTTTCGGTACAGATTTGGACACTACAAAAAGTTCTTTTTTAATAGTTGATTTCTTAGACGATATTTTTGCAAGCCAATTATCTATCCATGCTTCTTTTGTTGATGTGTACGGTGTGGGTATGCTTTTTGTGGGTAAATCGGGAATAGGAAAAAGTGAAGTAGCTTTGGATTTGGTTGAACGCGGGCACAGATTGGTTGCCGATGATGTTGTAATACTTACCAAGAAAGGTGAAGGAATTTTAATGGGAGCCGGCACAAAACTAACAAACCATTTTATGGAGATACGAGGGATTGGAATTATAGATGTTCGCAGTATGTTCGGTGTCCGTGCAGTCCGTTACCAAAAACGTTTGGAAGTAATTATCGAATTGGAAATATGGAACCCCGATAGCGAATATACCAGAACCGGTTTGGACGATGCGAGTCTTCCCATAATGGGTGTGGATATTCCGTATGTAAGATTGCCTATTGTTCCCGGCAAAAACATTACGGTTGTTGCCGAAGTTATTGCTTTGAATTATCTTTTAAAACATTACGGATACGATGCCGCTAAAGTACTAACGGAAAAAATTCAAAAAAGAATGGAAAAGAAAGGAGAATTTGATAATACAAGTGTTAACTATTTTGAACACGATTTTGAATAAATATCCTTGATTAAGTAATATCCTTTTTGTACTTTCGCACCAATTGTTATACTAAATGAATCCGATTTGCTTTTCTTTCATCTTAGTATATTGTATAACAAAAAATAATTAATATGAAAAAATACTATTATTTTTCAAAATCAAAGCTAAAATTCATCGAAGTTCAAAATTATCGCACTAAATTTGCAGTTGTTGTAACATTAACTTCTGTTTTGTTTGCGTTTATTCTTGTTGGAATTTATTTTATCTTAAATGGTAATCTTTCTTCCAATGTTCTTGTAAAACAACTTCGCTCCGAAAACAGATTGTTAAAAAATCAGTTAATAAAAGCAGAAAAAAGTTTAATAGATTTTTCAGATAAATTCGATTCCTTATCTCGTGTTAATAACGATTTGCGTTTGGCAACAAATCTTGAGCCCCTTACCGAAAAAGACCGTAAAGTTGGAATTGGCGGAGCCGCATTCAATAAAGTAAGTTTGACAAACGAAGATGAAGTAAACAGTGTTGTAGGGTTATTGGATAGCACAATACAAGCCATCTCCGTTAAAATTGAATTGGAAAAAGAGAATTACGAAGAGATAAAAAATACTCTTGCTTATAATAGTAAATTATACGATGCCATCCCCGCAATAAAACCCGCTGCCGGAAATTACGGTGACAGATTCGGAATGCGTTACCATCCTATTCTTAAAATCAGAAGAATGCATAACGGACTGGATATTTTATCCTATTATAATACCCCGGTTTATGCTCCGGGCGCCGGTGTGGTGGAATTTGTAGGCAGAAAAGGAGGATATGGAAAAACAATTGTAATAAATCACGGATTTGGCTATAAAACTATTTACGGACATCTTAATAAATATAAAGTAAAAAAAGGGCAGAGGGTAAAAAGAGGAGATTTAATTGCCTTAACCGGAAGTTCCGGTTCCTTATCTACAGGGCCTCATTTGCATTACGAAGTTAAACATAACGGAATTGCACTGAACCCTCGTAATTTTATTTTTGATGATGTTAAAATTTTTGAATTTGCACAAAACTTAAATAAGGAATAATGTTTTATGATTTGGACAATTGAATTAGCTTCTTATCTTGATGATGCACCGTGGCCGGCAACAAAAGAAGAATTAATCGATTATGCAGATCGAATCGGGGCTCCGCGCGAAGTAATTTATAATTTGGAAGAATTGGAAGAAACCGATGAATTATACGAATCAATTGAAGATGTTTGGCCGGACTATCCTACGGACGAAGATTTTTTCTTTATGGACGACGACGACGAATACATCTAAATTGAATGCCCCTATATTTTATTTAATTTTTTTCTACGTTTAAAACTCGTCTTTTTAATAAGATGAGTTTCATTTTAAATATATATGAAATATGAATAATTATCTTGGTTCGGTTGTGGGACAGGAAAGAGTAATCGAAATTCTTTCCAATTTTATTCGTTCGGAACAACTTCCGCATGCAATGCTGTTTTCCGGACCCAAAAACGTAGGGCAACATTATACAGCTAAACAGCTGCTTAAAGAATTACTTGCAAAAAATAATGCAAATTCCGCTTGGTTTATTCATGTAGATAAATTGGAAGAACCATTGGTAAAGTACATTATTCCGCTCCCGCGAGGCAAAGGCGAAAAAGCCGATGATCATTCCGTAGAAAAATTACACGATTCCGAGATTGAAATTTTGCAAGAAGAAATAAATAAGAAAATAAAAAACAGTTTCTATCAAATTTCACTCGAAAATGCAAACAGTATAAAGATTACAAGTATTCGCGATATAAAAAAATATTTATCATTTAACTACAGCGATTTGCCATACAGATTAATTCTAATAGAAGATGCCCATCTAATGGGGGTGGAAGCTCAGAATGCATTACTGAAAAGTCTTGAAGAACCGCCACATGGTGTCTTTTTTGTTCTGATAACAGATAAGCCCGAATTACTTCTTTCCACAATAAAATCACGATGTTGGGAAATCCCTTTTGCTCCGTTACATGATAAAGATGTTGAATATATCTTAATAAATAATTTCGATTTTAATAAGGATGATGTTCATAAAGTAATACAATTTGCAGAAGGGTCAATTTACAAAGTTTTTGAATTGCTTAATAACGATTTTGAAGAATTGCTCGACACAACAATTAATATATTGAGATATTCTCTTGCCAATAAATATAATACGTCTATTAAATTATTTACAAACATTATTGACAATAATCCCAAAATTATTTTCGAATTAATTATCCAATTAATGATTAATTGGTTTAATGACGTGCAGAAGATAAAAGCAGGGAATAAAAATATACATTTTATCGGATACGAAGATACGGTAGAAAAATTTGTACAAAAATTTCCCGATACGAAAATTGATGAAATTATTTTCAAACTGACAGAATTGAGAAAAAATATTGAATACAATATCAACTTGAATCTATTGGTATTGAACATTATATTTAACATTTCTTCTTTAGTAAAAAGGTAAAAATATTTATGTATAATATAGATTTGTCGTTTGTTAAAAATAGTGAGTTGGAAGCTGAAAAGCCGGATTTTCCCAATAGCTACAACGAACGTTATAAAGAAAAAATAATTAAAGAATTAAATAAGTTGTTACTTAGCAAAACCGAATGTGATGATTGCGATATTGATCTTTCCGCAGAAACCCCGCCCGATAGCAGAAATATTATAGAAGCTAACAGCAAAGGGCTTATAGGAAAACACTTTTGTGAAATTAAAACGGATAAAATTAGTGTAAAAAAAGACGATTTGATTTTGGTGCAAATTCCCGAAGGAGTTGAAATTGCAATTGTTACCGAAACAGCAACAGCTGCCAAATATAAACATCGAAAAAGGGGATTAAGCGGAGAAGAACTTCCAACCGTGTTAAGAAAACTTACCGAAGAAGACATTAAAAAATACGAAACAAATCTTAAGGATGAAAAATCCGCAAAGGAGTTTTTTCTTAAAGCTATTGCTACACACAAACTGGAAATGAAATTAGTGGACGTTCACTACCAATTTGATAGAAAAAAACTTTACTTTTACTATACTGCAGATGGCAGAATAGACTTCAGGCAATTGGTTAAAGAGCTTGCCACCGAATTTAAAACCAGAATTGAACTGAGACAAATAGGTGTTCGCGACGAGGCAAAAATTATAGGCGGAATCGGTTCTTGCGGAAGAGAATATTGTTGTACCGGTTTTATTACTAACTTTAAAAAAGTTACAACCCAAATTGCCAGCGAACAAAATTTATCGTCATTTCTTTCCAAACATAGCGGGCCTTGCGGTAAGCTTAAATGTTGTCTTTCGTTTGAGGTTGATTATAATTGATATTATGGCTCCCGTTTTCCCGGTATACCAAAAATTAAATATTAAAAAACGAACATACCGAAAGGAAGCCGTTTTTTTGCATTATCAAAATAAACGTTACAAACTTTTACTAATAATTTTATGAAACATTTCTAGTCTATTGATTGTAAAAGCTAAGTTGAAATTTTAAGGAAGTTGAACAAAATAAGAGGAATCTAAATTGGAGATTACCGAATTAAACGAAAAGATTAAACAAGAAAGTCAATTTGTTGATAGTTTGTTTAATGAAATAGGAAAAGTAATAGTTGGCCAAAAAGAGATGGTACAACGTCTTGTTATAGGATTACTGGGTAACGGGCATGTGCTGCTCGAAGGGCTTCCCGGTCTTGCAAAAACACTTGCTATCAACTCTCTGGCATCTGCAATGGATGCTAAATTCCAAAGAATACAGTTTACTCCGGATTTGCTCCCGGCCGATTTGCTGGGTACTATGATTTATAATCAGAAAGAAGGTGAATTCACAATTAAAAAAGGTCCCATATTCGCAAATTTTATTTTGGCGGATGAAATAAACCGTGCGCCGGCAAAAGTACAATCGGCTTTATTGGAAGCAATGCAAGAACGTCAAGTTACAATAGGTTCCGAAACATATAAATTGGACGAACCTTTTCTGGTGCTTGCAACACAAAACCCTATTGAGCAAGAAGGAACCTATCCTTTGCCCGAAGCACAAGTTGACCGTTTTATGTTAAAAGTAAAAATTACCTATCCTTCACGTGAAGAAGAACAAGAAATTATGAAATTAAATGTAGGCGGGAGTATGCCTGAAATTTCAAAAGTAATTTCACCGGAAGATGTTTTAAAAGGCAGAAAACTTGTTCAGGATATTTATGTAGACGAAAAAATTGAGAAATATATTTTGGATATAGTTTTTGCAACTCGCAATCCGTCGGAATACGGACTGAATGATTTAACGGAGTTAATAAGTTACGGCGGTTCTCCGCGTGCCACAATTAATTTAGCATTGGCTTCAAGAGCAAATGCTTTTATTAAACGCCGTGGTTACGTAATACCCGAAGATGTGAGGGAAGTCTGTATGGATGTTCTTCGTCATAGAGTAGCGGTTACTTACGAAGCCGAAGCCGAAGATATTACTTCCGAAAACGTAATTCAAAGAATATTAAACACTGTTGAAGTTCCGTAATGATTAAATCTTCATTTTACGGTAAAATAATATCGGTTCGAATTGGTTTAGTTGAGAGTGTTTTAAAATTATGTTAACAAAAGAATTATTAAAACAAGTTAGACAGATAGAGATAAAAACCCGTAACGTTGTTAACGAGGTTTTTTCAGGTGAGTATCACTCCGCATTCAAAGGACGGGGAATGGAATTTGCCGAGGTGCGAGAATACCAAATAGGCGATGATATCCGTTCAATAGACTGGAATGTTACCGCACGTTCCGGTTCACCCTACGTTAAGGTTTTTGAAGAAGAACGCGAACTTACCGTAATGCTTGTTGTAGATATGAGCGGTTCTCTAATTTTTGGTAGTGCCGATAAAACAAAACAACAAATAGCTGCGGAACTTACCGCAATACTTGCTTTTTCCGCGATGAAGAATAATGATAAAGTGGGATTAATCCTTTTTACCGACAGAATCGAAAAATTTGTTCCCCCAAAAAAGGGAAGAACTCACGGATTGCGAATTATACGCGAAATACTTTCTTTTAAACCGGAAGGGAATAAAACAAACATCAAAGCCGCATTGGAGTATTTGAATCACACAATAAAACGAAAAAGCATTGCATTTTTAATTTCCGATTTTATTGATGACGGGTACGAAAAAATATTATCTATAGTTGGAAAAAAACACGACCTTATAGGAGTTGTGTTACAAGACCCGCGCGAACGCGAAATACCCAAAGCCGGCTTAATAAAATTCAAAGATGCCGAAACCGGAGAGTTGCGCTACATTGATACATCCAATAAAAATGTACAAGAAAACTTCCAAAAATTATTGCGGATATTCGAAGCAAAAAGAAAATCCGTCTTTATTAAAAGTCGTTTGGATGCAATAGAAGTTAACACAAATGAATCCTATGTGAAACCGTTAGCAAATTTTTTCAGAAAACGGGAAAAGATGCTGTGAAAAAGTATATTGTTTTCAGTGTAATATTATTTAGTCTCTTTGTGCAAAATTTAGCTGCACAGGGAGTGCATATTTTTGCCACAACAGATACAACGGAATACATTGTTGGCGATTATATTGATTATTCTTTGGAACTAAAATATCCCAAAGGATATAACGTTGTTGTTCCGGTAATTAAGGATAGTATTAATAATTTGGTTTTTATCAAATACGGTAAGATTGATAAAAAAGAAAATGGTACCGAAGTTGACGAAATTCGTCATTACATCTTTTCAAAATATGATTCTGCTGCCGTAACAATTCCTTCTTTTAAAATTACATATACTGTAAACGGAAATACTCCTGTCCAAGTTAGCGTGAACCCGGTTGATATTGTTGTAAGAACAATAGAAGTGGACAAAAAAGGCGATATCCAAGATATAAAAACACCCAAAAGAGTTCCGCTTAATTGGTTGTTTATTTCCATTATTGCCTTGTTGGTATTGCTCTTGCTCGCTGTAGGATATTTTGTTTATAAACGTTATAAGCAAAAGAAAGGAGATGATTATAGAGAGACAATTAAAGTGGTTATCCCTCCGCACAAAAGGGCTTTAGAAAAGTTGCGTGAATTAGAAAATAAAAAATTGTGGCAACAAGGATTAATAAAAGAATACCATTCCGAAATAACAGGAATTATCAGAAGCTATTTTGAAGAACGGTTTAACTTTGCCGCAATGGAAATGACAACTAAGGAGATAATTGAAAATTTAAAAGCCGAAAATGTTTCTACAAAAGTAATTATAACCACGGAAGAATTTTTGGCTAATGCGGATATGGTTAAGTTTGCAAAATTTGAACCTATGCCTACGGTAAACGAGGCAATGATGCAAGAAGCATATTCTATTGTTAAAGAAACCAAACCCGTTGAGGAAGAAAAAGGAGAAAAAGACGGTGATGTTTAATGATATAACTTTTAAATATCCTTATTTGTTGTACTTCCTTGCCGTTATTCCGGTAATGATTTTTTGGTATTGGAAAAAGCATAATAAACTTTCTCCGGATATTACGTTCTCATCATTACGGATTTTTAATTCAATAAAACCCACGCTGAAAGAAAGATTACTCCATGCTCCGTTTGTAATAAGGATAATTGCTACGGCATTATTAATTATTGCCGCTGCCCGTCCGCAATCTTTTTCTTCCGGACAGAATGTTTATACGGAAGGGATTGATATTGTTATGCTGCTTGATATTTCGGGTAGTATGTTAGCTGAAGATTTTAAACCAAACAGATTGGAAGCCGCTAAGGATGTAATTGATAAATTTATTGCTGGGAGAACTTCAGATAAAATAGGGCTTGTTGTTTTTGCAGGAAAAAGTTTTACCCAATGCCCGCTTACCATAGATTATGATGTGCTGAGAAATTTGCTCGGTGAAATTAAAAGCGGAATGATTGAAGACGGAACAGCAATAGGCCTGGCAATTGCAAACGGTGTTAACAGATTAAAGGATAGCAAAGCAAAGAGTAAAATAATTATTTTGCTTACGGACGGTGTAAATAATGCCGGTGAAATTGACCCAATTACAGCGGCAAATATTGCTAAAACTTTCGGTATCAGAATTTATACTGTTGGGGTAGGTACAAGGGGCAACGCTCCTTATCCTTTCCAAACCCCTTTCGGCGTGCAATATCAGATGGTACCGGTAGAAATTGACGAAGGAATCTTAAAGCAAGTTGCACAAATAACCGACGGAAAATATTTCCGTGCAACAAATAATAAAAAATTAGAAGATATTTATAACGAAATAGATAAAATGGAAAAGACAAGAGTTGAGGTTACATCTTACAGAAATGCTGCAGAGCTTTTTTATATGTGGGCTGCTACCGGGTTGTTTTTGTTATTGCTCGAAATGCTTTTGTCCAGAACATATTTGCGAAAATTACCGTAAATAAAATTAAAGAATAAATTAAAAATGTTAAGATTTGCACACATAGAATATTTGAATTTGTTATACCTTGTGCCGGTATTGATTTTTCTATATTGGTTTTCTCACAGACAGAAAAATCAACTGTTGAAAAAATTTGCAGATTCAAAAATGCACAAGTTACTTTTACCGTTACGCAGCAATATTAAAGGCGGTATTAAATTCGGAATGCTTTTAACAGCATTTGTATTACTTATTGTGGCTTTGGCTAATCCGCAAATCGGCTCCAAAATAGAAGAGGTGAAACAAGTTGGAATTGATGTATACATTGCACTTGATGTTTCGTTAAGTATGCAAGCAGAAGATATAAAACCGAACAGATTGGAGAAAGCAAAGCACGAAATTTCCAAACTTATTCATAAATTACGCGGCGACAGAATCGGTTTAATTGTTTTTTCCGGCGAAGCTTTTGTCCAATTTCCCCTTACAACTGATTATGCGGCAGCAAACTTGTTCCTTTCCGCCGTTGATGTTTCTACGGTACCTCAGCCGGGTACGGCAATAGGACCTGCTATTAAATTAGCGATGAAATCTTTTAAAAAAGACGAAGATACCAAAAAGGCAATTATTGTTATAACTGATGGTGAAAATAATCAAGGCGATGTTGTTAAGATTGCGGAAGATGCCGCCAAACAAGGCATTACAATTTTTACAATAGGCCTCGGTTCGCCTACAGGTACACCTATTCCCATAAAGAACAAATCCGGTGTTAAAATCGGTTATAAAAAAGACAGATACGGCAATACCGTGCTTACAAAATTGGACGAAAATACTTTGCGTCAAATTGCTTTGGCTGCTAACGGAAAATATTATCACGGTTCCAATACCGAAGATGAGCTTGACAAAATTTACAAAGATCTTTCCAAATTTGAACAAACGGAATATGGTGCAACACGAATAACTTCTTATGAAGATAGATTCTATTATTTTTTAATACCGGCAATATTAATTTTGATTTTTGAGTTTTTTATATCGGGGACGAAGAATAAACTGTTAATTAAATTTGATAAAATGAAAGAAGGGAAATAAATAAACTGTTAAATCTTCTTTTTATTGATAATTGGACTGAGTAAATGAAACAACTTAATTATTTTGATGTAAAAAGATGCGGAAAATAAAATTTTAAAAATTTATGATAAATAATAAACAAATAATATCTTTTTTCTTCTCCTTTTTTATAGTTACAATTGTAGCGTTCGGGCAATCGCGTTCCGTTATTAACGAAGGTGTAGATAAATATGAAAAAGGGGATTATACCGGTGCTGCTGAAAATTTCAAAAAAAGTATCGACGAAAAATTCGAGAATTACAAAGGTCATTTTAACCTTGGGGATGCTCTTTATAAGCAAGGAAAGTATAACGATGCGTTAAATTCATTTAAAAATGCTTTATCTCTTGCAAAAACGGATAAAGAGAAAGCCGAGGTATATCATAATATCGGTAATACTTTATTGAAAGCCGAAAAACTTAAGGAAGCCATAGGGGCTTATACACAATCATTAAAATTAAATCCTGATGATTTAGATACAAAATATAATTTATCTTATGCTTTGAATAAAATGAAACAGCAACAAAAAAATAAAAATAATAAGAATAACAAAAAGAATAAAAAGAACGATAAGAATAAAAATCAAAACAAGAATCAAGACAAAAATAAAGATAAAGACAAAAACAAAAACAAAGACAAAAAAGACGATAAAAACAAAGATAAAAATAAAGAGAAAGAAAAGAACAAGAATAAAAACAAACAACAAAACAATCAAAATAACCAAAATGATAAGAAGCAACAGCAACCTCAACCGAAACCTGAAATTTCAAAGGAGGAGGCAAAACGTATACTTAACGCTTTGAAAGATGATGAAAAAAAATTACAAAAAGAATTAAGAAAGAAAAAAGGTAAAAAAGTAAAAGTAGAGAAAGATTGGTAATTTGCATATATGAATTTCAAAATATTTAAATATGGTTTAATTATTGGGCTATTTATTTTAGCCGGTAATATTGCGGCACAAGAGTTTAAACTTACTGCCGATAAAACAACCGTCCGCCAAAACGAACGGTTCCAGGTTTATTTTACTTTTGAGGGAGGAAGCGGTACAACTTTACAAGGATACAGACCACCGAGTTTTGAAAATTTCAGAATTTTAAGTGGGCCTAATCAATCTTCCAGTATGACAATCATAAACGGAAGTATTTCATCAACTGTTACTTATTCCTATATTCTTGTTGCTCCGAATAGAACAGGAAAATTTAAAATCGGTAGTGCTTCCCTTAAATATAAGGGAGATGAATATAAAACAAATTCTTTGGTTATTAATGTTGTAAAAGGTTCAGGCAAAAAAGGTAAAGCCGGCTCACAAGCTGAAAGTGAAGATAAACAGATTGCTAAAAATGTTTTTATTAGAGCCATTGCAGATAAACGCAATGTGGTAAAAGGAGAACAGGTTACAGTTACGTATAAATTATATACTCGACTTAATATATCTTCTCCACAAATTTCCAAGCTACCGCAGTATAAAGGTTTTTGGGCAAAAGAACTTGCAACAGGTAAAACAATAAATTTTGATGTTGAAATGTATAAAGGTGTTCGATACCGTTCCGCCGTGCTTAAAAAGGTTGCGTTATTCCCGACTAAAAGTGGCAAGTTGACCGTTACACCTTTTGCCTTGGATATTCCTGTAATGGTAAGGCGTAAGGCGCATCGTTCCAACGACCCGTTTGATGCCTTTTTTAACGATTCTTTTTTCGGAAGGACGGAAACCGTTAATTATACTGCAACTTCCAATGCAGTAACAATAAATGTAGCTCCGCTTCCTGAAGAGGGAAAACCGGCATCGTTTACCGGTGCTGTAGGTGATTTTGATTTTAAAGCCACCTTGGATAAAAATAAAGTGGAAGCAAATGATGCGGTTACTATTAAATTGGAAGTTTCCGGTAAAGGCAACATCGAGTTATTGGATTTACCCGATATAAAACTTCCGCCCGGCTTTGAAAAATATGATCCTAAGATTTCTAAAAATATCAATAATAAAGGAAGTATTTCTGGAAAAAAAACAGTTGAATATTTAATTGTTCCCAGAGTTCCCGGTGTTAAAATAATTGAGCCGGTTGAATTCAGTTATTATAATCCTAAATTGAAAAAATATATTATAAAATCTTCTCCGAAATTTACAATAACCGTTACAGGCAGTGCAAACAGCGAATATGCGGGACAATCGTCGACGGGATTTTCCAAAGAAGATGTTAAATTGCTTAGCCAAGATATACGGTTTATTCAAACATCTAATTTCAAACTTGTACGTAAAGCAAAAGGGAGTTTAATAAAATCTTGGTTTTGGGGAATGCTTGTTGCCCCGTTATTGTTGATGTTTATTGTTATCGGCTATAAAAAACGTCATGATAAACTAACTGGCAATGTTCATTTGGTCCGTTCCCAAAAAGCGGAAAAGAAAGCTAAAGCAAGATTAAAAACCGCTCGCAAAGCTCTCGACGAAAAGGATATCGAAAAATATTACGAAGAAATTTCCAAAGGGTTATTCGGATATCTGGAAGATAAATTACAATTGCAGAAGGCAGACCTTTCGGTAGAAAAAGTAGTATCAATATTGGAGAAAAACGGAATTGACCAAGTACTAATTGAGCGGGTTAAAAATATTATTGAGAAATGTGAGTACTCTCGTTTTGCTCCTAATGCAAAAACGGAAGAAGCTACAACAACTTTATATAACGAAACAATAGATGTTATTGTTAATCTTGAGAATAGAATAAACAGCAAAAAGAAAAATAAAAAATGAAAATTATATATTTAATAATATTAACTTTTACTTTTTTGAATCCCGCATGGGGGAATGAGGCGGAAACGCTTATCAATGAGGGGAATAAACTCTATCAAGAAAAAAATTACGAGGGAGCAATAGAAAAATACAATGCCGTTTTACAAGCTGATTATGAATCTCCTGCACTTTATTATAATTTGGGAAATGCATATTACCGTTTGGGCAAGATTGGCAAGGCAATTTTGAATTATGAACGCGGCTTAAAACTGGCTCCTGATAATGAAGATTTACTTTATAACTTAAAAGTTGTTAAAGCACGTACTGTTGATAGAATACGCGAAGTTCCGAAACTTTTTATTGTTGAATGGTGGGAAATATTAATTACCGCACTTTCTACAACCACTTGGCAAATTATTGTTCTGTTATTCTATTTGATATTTATTGTGAGTGTTACACTCTATTTTGTTACCAAATCCGGCTCAGTACAAAGAATGACAATATACACGGCTTTAACCGGTTTGATTGCGGCTATTTTCTTTTCAATAATTCTTTTTGCAAATGTTCATCGCGAAACTTCCAGCAATTTTGCCATTATTGTTTCCCCGACTGTTTCTGCAAAACAATCGCCAAACGAAACCAGCAACGATCGTTTCGTAATACACGAGGGATTAAAAGTTGATGTGCGCGAGGATTTCGGGCAGTGGTACAAAATAAAACTCTCTGATGGAAAAGTCGGTTGGGTACCGAAAAATTCTCTTGAGGTGATTTAAGAGAAAACAGTGTATCGTTATTAATTTAATATTATGTTTCCGGCTAACTGTTCAAGTTTATATCTTCTTAGCAAATCAAAACCTTTTGCTTTATCTGTAATGTGATTGAATAAAGAATATTTTGAAGAGTTTATATCAAACCCATTAAAAAAAGTATTGTTATAGTTTTGGTTTAAAATACTATTGACACGAAATTTAATATCCGGAAAATATTTTGCTGCTTCTTGGTCAGCGCTTTCTTTTAATTTATTGATAAAGGAATTGCGACTTAGTTCTGCATTATCTAATGAATGTACGACCGCCTTTAAGATATTTCCTTTGCTGTTCTTGTAATGATAGTAAGATTGATTGTTCATTGTTACCGGAGTAGTAGCACCGTTTGTACACCAATATCTTAAGATAAAATGTTCAAGCCTTACTGGTGAAAAACCGGTCTCAGAGTTAACCATATTAAACCCGAAGCCACAAACATCATTTACTATTGGCGCAGTTTCAAGTTCCTTATTTGTAAATATTCTTAAGAAAAAATCGTCACGGGATATTTTTGATATTCCTATTTTACTTGCAATTTCAATAACTTCAAGATCGGAAATTTGAGTATAGTTTGGACTATTAAGCGTCAGTGCTTCACCGTTTTCGATTGTTACGTTTATCTGATTATGCATGATATTCGATAAGTTTTCGTTACAGATTGCAGTAATGGTTTCATCAGATAGATGGCTTATAGAATCATAAGAAATATTAAACCACTTTAGCAACTTGATTAAAAATGCTTTACGTACTGGATAAATAGGCTTTAACCCCTCATCCATCAATAAGTAAGCATGTTTTTTATCAACGAATATTTTCAACCTTTTAGGATTAACGGTTATTACTCTTCTCTCAAGTTGTTTGAGATACGTGATAACTTCATTAGGTCGTTTTAAGTTTAATATTTTTCCTTGTACGGTTTGCATTACTCTTTGAAATTTTTATTTCAAAGATAATATCAAAAAGAGGATTTATAATTTTGGCATCGTTGCGGGAGAGTTAATTTTATAATTGTCCAAAATCAATTTTCAATAAAATCCATTATTTTTTCTAACGAGACTTTTCCTTTGAGTCCTTCTGTTTCGGTTAAAAACCATCTGATTTTATCAAACGAGATTTTTTGTTTATCGTTTACAACGGCAAGCGTAAAAGCCAATACAGAAAATAAAACATTTGAAATATCGAGTCTGAAACCGCTTTCGGGATGAATAGATTTATTTCTATAATAGTTTAA
>CAZTYP010000003.1:0-40248 GCA_964617555.1 uncultured Melioribacteraceae bacterium
TTTTTCTTTTCGGATTTTGAATCTGTCAACAATAACAATAAGTTTTTTTTTGGAACGCGGAAATGTTGTTGCTTCGTTTAAATTTATTATTTCGGATTTGTTAAAGATTCTGAAAAACCCTCTCTTTTTAAGCAACTCCAATTCGTCTTTTACCGTTCTGCCTTCGTGTTGACGAATAGGAAACCCAAGATAAAATTTTTCACCTTCCTTTTGTTCTTCTAACCATTTGATTATTGAATTAACGGAATCTTTTTTTACTTCTTTCCCGCAACTAAAACAAATTGTTTTACCTATTCTGGCAAACAACAAACGAAGATAGTCATAAATTTCCGTTGTTGTACCAACGGTTGAACGAGGATTACGTATCCCCTTTTTTTGTTCAATGGCAACAGCCGGACTGATACCGGTAATCAAATCCACATCGGGTTTATTCATTCTCTCCAAAAATTGCCGTGCATACGAGGAAAGGGATTCCACATATCTGCGTTGCCCTTCGGCATAAATAGTATCGAAAACCAAAGAAGATTTACCGCTACCGCTTACTCCGGTAACAACAATCAATTTATTGCGCGGAATTTCCACGTCAATATTTTTAAGGTTATTTTGGCGTGCCCCTTTAACTACCAAATATTTATTTTTGTTTTCTTTTTGCAATTCAGTTAATCTCACTTTGATGTGTGGTAATCCGCAAAGAGGAAAAGGGATGTGTATTAAAAAACCGAATAAGAGACCCCTATTTGAAGTCCCTCTTTCATTTGGGTTTTTAATGATTCGCTTGCTTTATAAATAAGCACATACGAAAAGTTTACATTTAACCAATCATTAACTTTGGCAATTAAATAATTATTAAAAGCAACATCCCAAATCTTCAATCGTTCAAATCCGGAGAACAATCTTAACTTTCCTTTATATTTAATGTTTTGCGCCACATCATAATTAATATCGGTCATACTTTCAATGCCGGTTTCCAACTTGAATTTTTCAACCTCTGCAGATGTCGGAACATCGGTATATTTTGTCGCAAATTTATCGGCAAAACTTTCTTCAAAAGCGAAACCGAGCCTTACCTTTATAACGGATTCGTTTTCATAAGCCAATCCTATTGATTGTGAAATATAACCCGGGTCAAAAAATGCAACAATTTGTTCATTAGGAGATTTTTTATAATCATACCCATCAATTAATGCAGTACGAATAAGATTACTCATATACGGATGGAACAGAAAGCCTGTACCGAGCAAAACCGTTTCGTTATGCAAATAGTTAGAAGTAATATTAATTTCGTCATTTTCCAAACGTGAATGCCCGATAATAGCCCAAAATTTGTTTTCGAAAACCCAACGGGTGGAATTATAATGCATTTTCCAATTAACACCAAGCTCGTATGCGTATGAATTTTTTCCTCCTTTGTTCCAATTATAAAACGCAACTTGACTTAAATTGAGAGAAAAAACCAACGAAGGTTCCCATTTATTAAGAGTGGAATCTACATCATTTCCTTTTAAGATAACAAAAAAGAAAAAAGGAATAATTAAAACAAATTTTTTCACGATTTACAGTCGGCTTATTTTCAACATTTAAATTTACTAAAATTATTTTTCGAATTCTTTTTATCGGATAGTATGAAAATAGAAAAGTTTGCCTTACAAATATTGGGTTAAAAGATGTAACTCGGATTTTCAAAAAAGGGAAACTGTCCCAAAAATATCGGAATATTTTTAGGACAGTATGAAGAATTAAAAAATATTGTAGCTAACCCCAACTTGCAAAGCTTCTTGCGTTTGTGTTTTTAGTGTTTCACTTGCTTTATAAATGAGGTAGTAAGAAAACTTAACATGTAGCCAATCGTTAACTTTTGCGGTAAAAGTATTATCCATGGCAACATCCCAAACGGTAAATCTGTCAAAAGCTGAAAAGAGTCTTAACTTACCGGTATATAAAACGTTTTCGGCAACTTCCCATTTAACATCGGTAATGCTTTCAATACCGGTTTCGTATTTAAAATCTTCAATTTCGTTTGGTGTTTCGGGGTCGTCTGTATATTTTACTGCAAATTTACTTGCAAAACTTTCTTCAAAAGCAAGCCCCAATCGTGTTTGGATAATCTCGGATTTTTGGTACGCAAATCCGAGAGATTGTGTAACATATCCAGGATCAAAAAAAGCAACTATTTGCTCTTTCGGAAGAGCGTCATAATTATATCCGTCAGTTATAGGAGTTCTTATCAAGTTACTTGCGTACGGTTCAACAGTCCAACCTACATCAACTAAAAAAACCGACTCGTTATAAATATTGTTGGAAGTTACACGGGCTTCGTCCCCGTTATTCTGTGTTTTACCCCAATCCCCTTTCAATTGATTTTTAAATGTCCATTTGGAATCGGATTTGTATTTCATTATCCAATCAAGACCAAAAGCATACGAAAGCGAATTTTCACCCCCTTTCGACCAGTTTTCGAAAGCAACTTGACTAACATTGGCAGAAACCAAAAGAGAGGGTTCCCATTTGTTTAATGTGGAATCCGCTTTATTTTGTGCAAAAAGGATACCTGATAATAAAAACAAAGTTGATAATAATACATGCTTCATAACTTACCTTTCTTAGTTTAAATTTGAAGTTTAAATATACAAAACTTTATAAAAAAGATTACAACTCTTTTTTATATTCCTTTCTTATTATGTTATGCGGTTTTCCGTTATTCATAATTTTTAAACACAGTAGCATTTATTTAATATCATTTAAATTATAATTTCTTGAATAATCATTATATTAGGGTCTCAAATTTTTAAAAGTAATTTTTTGGTGATATGAATTCAAAATACGAAGCTGTTATAGGGCTTGAAGTACACGCACAACTTTCAACGGAATCGAAAATTTTTTGCGGATGTTCAACAAAATTCGGTAGTTCACCCAACTCGAATGTTTGTCCCGTTTGCCTCGGACATCCGGGGGTGTTACCCGTACTTAACAAAAAAGTTGTAGAATACGCCGTACTTATGGGGTTGGCAACAAACTGTGAAATTAAAAAACGTTCTATTTTTGCACGAAAAAATTACTTTTATCCCGATTTACCCAAAGGATGGCAAACAAGTCAATTTGACGAACCCATCTGTGAAAACGGATATTTGAATGTTATAACATCAGACGGTGTTGAGCATCGGCTGGGAATTACGCGTATTCACATGGAAGAAGATGCAGGCAAATCTATACACGATAAAGGAGCAGAAACCCTTGTTGACCTTAACAGAAGCGGTGTTCCGTTAATCGAGATTGTAAGCGAACCTGACATGCGTTCTGCAGAAGAAGCATATTTATATTTAACACAATTAAAACAAATTGTAACCTACCTTGATATTTGCGACGGAAACATGGAAGAAGGGTCACTCCGCTGCGACGCAAATATTTCCGTACGGTTAAAAGGCGAAACCGAATTGGGAACAAAAACGGAAGTTAAAAACATGAACTCTTTCCGTAATGTTGAAAAAGCCATTAATGTAGAGATAGAAAGGCAAATCGAAATACTTGAAGAGGGCGGAAGAATTATTCAACAAACCCTTCTGTGGGATGCAGATTTGGAAGATGTTTTTCCGATGCGAAGTAAAGAAGAATCTCACGACTACCGTTACTTTCCTGAGCCGGATTTATTGCCAGTTATTATTGATGATAAATGGCGTAACGAAATTAAAAAGAACTTGCCCGAGCTACCGGAAACACGTAAAAAACGCTTTGTAAATGATTATAAACTGCCACAATATGATGCCGCAATTTTAACAACTTCAAAACCTTTGGCGGATTATTACGAAAAAGTTGTTTCTGTAACATCCGACTACAAATCCGCAAGTAATTGGACAATGGGTGAAGTACTTAAAGTTGTTAACGAAGAAAAAATTGAAATTTCGGATTTCCCCGTTTCTCCCGAAAATTTAGGAAAACTTATCGAGTTAATTAATAACAATACAATCAGCGGTAAAATTGCAAAAGAAATTTTCCCTGAAATGCTTAAAACAAATGCCGACCCCGAAAAAATTGTGAAAGAAAAAAATCTAGTTCAAATAACAGATACATCGGCTTTGGAAAAAGTAATCGATGAAGTAATATCGGCTAACAAACCTCAAGTTGAACAATACCTAAACGGTAAAGAAACCGTATTGGGATTTTTTGTGGGACAGGTAATGAAAGCCACACAAGGCAAAGCCAATCCTAAAGCGGTAAACGAGTTGTTAAAAAATAAATTAAACTCCTTACGCTAAAAAGAAAAACATTAAATTACTTCCGCCCTATATTTTGACTCTATGATAAATTTATTTTTTTTATTATTTTATTGAGTCAATAAATATTTCATGCTGTCTTTATAGTTTTACTTTAGCGAAAACAATAATGAAACTTACCATAAGTAAAAAACTTTTTTTATTTTTTGTTCTACCCGGACTCCTTCTATTTTCATTTTTTGTTTTTTTCTCTATACAAAAAACCGAAAAAATTATGTACAACTTGCACGAACAGGTTTTTTCAAAAAAAATTGAAAATAGTGCTTCTCTTATAAACGTATTATTTACCGAAGCGGCCAAAATGCTGGAAACTACCGGTGCGGAAATTGAAAATGAAAAACACCTCTCGAAAGAAAAACTAATTTATATTTTACAGCAAAACATAAAATATCATAAATTTATCTTTGGTTCCACGGTTGCCTTTGAACCGTATGCTTTTAATCCCGACAAAAAACGTTACGCCTTATTTACTTATAGAACGGAAAACGGATTAACCAATATAAATCTCGATTTCGATTATACTTCCAACAACAAATGGTACTCCATTCCAAAAGAAACCGGAAAACCTTATTGGACCGAACCCTACTTGTCTCCAATCATGAAAAATGTAAAATTTTTCTCCTATTGTATTCCTTTAAAAAAGAACGGAAAATTTATAGGAGTATTAACAATAGATGTTGCATTGGAATTGCTACAAAGTATATTGCAAAAATATTTGGATTACGAATCTAAAATGTATGCAATTATTTCTCCTACAGGGCGTTTTATTACTCACTTTAGCCCCGATAAAAGTTATTATCATACAGTATTCGATTCCACCGAAACCTCCTTACCTAACAAAGTAAAAAATGCTCTTAGAAAGGCAATGAATGAGAAAAAAAGCGGATTTAACAAAATTCTGTATAAAGAAACGGGTGATTATTATTGGGTATTTTATGCACCCATTTCCAGACCGAATTGGACAATATTGGTTTATGCAAATGAAAAAAAACTAAACGGACCGATTAAAGACGTTTTTTACGAAGCATTAATAAGTTTTGCTTTTATTACAATAGTTGCCGTCGTACTTTTTCTCTTTATTGTAAAAAACAGCGTAAAACCTGTTCTTAAATTAAGAAAAATTTCCCAACAAATACGCCAAGGCAATTACGATATTGAATTTAATATTAATTCAAGCGACGAAATAGGAGAATTAGCCGACGACTTAAACAATATGAGTAAGCAGTTGGCAATACGCGAAAAAGAATTATTGGAAATAAATCAAACATTGGAAGAGAAAATAAAAAAGCGTACTATAGAGTTACAAAAAGCTAAAGAATCAACCGATAAAATTATAGATAACTCTCTTCACCCGATTGCAGTAACCGAAAAAGACACGGGAAAAGTTTTAAGAGCTAACAAAGCTCTTGCAAAAGTGCATCGGGTACCTCTTAAAAAAATATATAAAAGTTCCGCTTTGGATTGGTATTGGAACAAAAACGATAAGAGAAAATTGATAAAAATAATGGCTGAAAAAGGGAAAATAATCAATTTTGAACTTGAAGGTAAACGTCTAAAAGACGGTAAAAAACGTTGGTTATTAATTTCGCTTTTCCCAACCCTTTATCTTAATAAAGATGCTTTTGTTATAGAATTTATTGATATAACCGATTCCAAAATGGCAAATTTGCGAATTCAAAAACAAAATTTAGAAATACGTACCCGAAATAAACATATCTCCGATAATATCAGCTATGCACAAAGAATACAGGAATCTATTCTTCCAACCGAAGAACAACTCAGTTCGTTCTTCCCCGAATATTTTTTACTTTATATGCCTAAAGATATTGTCAGCGGGGATTTTTATTGGGTAAATAAAATCGGTTCAAAAAAAATTATTGCCGTTGTTGATTGTACCGGGCACGGCGTTTCGGGGGCGTTAATGTCCATGATTGGCAATACGGTTCTTAATGAAATAATTACTTTAAAAAAAATAACCGATCCCGCTGTTATCTTAACCAGAATGAATAAAAAAATTATTTATGAATTAAATAAAAATGTTAATAACCAAACCTATGACGGTATGGATATTGCCCTGTGTGTTATTGATGAAATAAACAATACATTGGAATTTGCCGGAGCATACAGACCCTTGCTATATTTTAAAGACAACACTCTTTTCGAGATAAAAGGAACAAGAAAATCGATTGGCGATATCAAAAAAAACAATGTTGAATTCGTATCACACAAAATTGATTTGAACGAATCGGTCATTTTTTATTTATTCAGCGACGGATACGAAGACCAGAACAACAGCCAAAATAAAAAATTTGGCTCTTCGAAACTGAAAGAAACATTAAAAGCAATACGTCTTTTGCCCCTTAAAGAACAACGAAAAATTTTATTCGATAAATTAAAAGCTTTTCAGGGAGATGAAATTCAACGAGACGATATTACCATAATAGGTATAAAACCCCTTTCCTCAATTCAAGAACAATACGAAAACATTATTGAATATCGCGGACAATTTTCACATAAAACCATTTTTAACATCGGAGAAAATATTAAAGAAAAACTGTCTCAAAGACTTTCGCCCCGCACTGTTAAAACAATTTATTTTTGTGCTATGGAATTAATGCAAAATATAGGGTTTTATGCCGTTGAACAAAAAACAAGCGGAATAGGTAAGTTTAATATTAAACATTTTTCGAAACAAAATTTTATTTTATTGGAAACCTCCAATAGAATTAAACAAAACGAATTGAATGTATTAATTAATCGCTTGGATAACCTTAATTCGCTAACAACGGAAGAATTAAAAGAGCTATATAAAAAAATGTTAAAATCACAATTGTCTCCAAACCATAACAGTGGCGGGGTAGGGTTAATTCAGATTATCAGAAAAACAAAAAATAAAATCGATTACACTATCACTAACGAAAGTCATCACATATCAACCATAACATTAAAAGTGAAAATTTTTACAAATAATACTTAATATATTCTTATATTTACTAAACTAATATACAGTTAATTTTATGAGGTTACTAATGGAACATCTAATTATTGAACAGTCAAAAAATACTTTGGGGGTAGAGTTTGATCCGCATACCGGAGAATTTAGTATGGAAGGTTCTTCATTTCCTGAAAATACGTTCGACTTTTTTTCTCCGATTATTAGTTTACTCGAAAAATATATGCTTGAAAAAACAGAAAAATTAACTGTCGATTTTAAATTTGATTATCTCAATTCAAGCTCAATCAAATTTATTTCCGATATTATCGACAAACTTCAAATTTATTATAACAGTGGCGGAAAAGTTGAATTAAATTGGTATTATTATTCAGACGACGACGATATTCTTGAAATGGGTGAAGAATTTAAAGAAGATGTAGATTTTATTTTTAATATACATAAAATATGAGTTGGTAATGACAGAATTAAATGAAAGTAAAAAAATATTTAAAGAGTATTATCAAATATTGGACAAAGCAAATCAAATAAAAAAAGAGACCGATATTTCGCAACGCTCCTTAATGATTGAATATATGCAATTGGCTGAAAGTTTCGAAAAATTGTTAACAACTTCTGTTCGCATTGCAAAAATGGGTGATAAAGCACAACAGAAATTGTTAAAATTCAAGGAATTAATGGATACGTTGAAAAATTTCGAATAATCCAATAAAATTTTTTTTGTTTTCTCGTTTTTATTCCTTCCTACATCATTAATTAATTAATTATTTCGAGGAAAATGAAAATGAAATCGATTACATTATTTCTTTTTGTTTTATTACTTTCCGTCGGCTTAAAAGCGCAAAACTCCGAACAAAAAGATTTGCTATATTCAATAGCGGATTTAATACACGTTACAAATAATAATAACCACAAATTAAAAACTACACAATCTTTATTAAAGACCGAGAATTTTGATTCAACTACTGTTTTAGATAGCGTATTATCAATAAATGACGCCTATTACTCAAAAATAATTTATTATTATAATCCAAAAAAAAATCAAGACTCGGTTAAAATTCTGATTAAAAATTATAACAGTAACTGGTCTCCTCTTGCATTAACTGTTTATAAATATAATACCGCCGGAAAAAGAATTTCATTTTTATCTTCGGTTTGGAACGGTGAAAAATGGGAAAACTTTTCACGCCAAAATTTTTCTTATGATTCCAACGGAAATAATATATTGACGATAAGTGAAAAATGGAAAAATAATAAGTGGGAAAAAGAACGTCGTATTACAAGGACATATGATGTAAACAATAATATAACTTCCGAAGTGTATGAAACCGGTTACCGTAACACATGGGAAAAAAGAACTAAGCACACTTATCAATACGATTCCGATTTGAATTTAACTTTAAAGTTAATAACAATCTGGAAAAATGAACATTGGGAAAATACTTCCAAATACCTTTTTACGTATGTTAATAACAATTTAACAAAAAAAACATTAATGATTTGGAAAAATTCAGAATGGGAAAACGACCAAAAGTATTCATACCTATATGCCAATTCTCAAGGGACTACAATTTTATCCTCCGATTTTCATTATAAATGGGACGGTAGCAATTGGAAGATAATTAAACGGACCAAATACACCCATAATTCAAATCTCCAAACAACTTCCGCATTACTTGCTACGTGGAACGGGTCGGAATGGACTGATTCCTTAAGAATTACATATACTTATAACTCCAACGGTAAAATTACAAGAAATTTATCTGAACTGTGGAACGGAACAAAATGGGTAAATTCATCAAGAATAAATTCGGATTACGATTCATACGGAAACACTACGGCAATTTATTCAAACTGCTGGGAAAACAATATGTGGGTACCTTGCGAAAGACAACTGGAACTCACAGATTCCTTTGGTCGTAAATATAAATTTTTAGAGCAGAAAATTTATGCTTATTATAGCCTTATCACGGATATTTCTGAAAAGAACTTTCAAAAAAACAATTATTATTTTTTATCACAAAATTTTCCTAACCCCTTTAATCCTTCTACAAAGATAAGATACTCTATCCCGAACATTAAAGATAGATCTTCTTTTTCGGTTCAATTAAAAATTTACAATCTCTTAGGGGAAGAAATTACCACATTGGTAAATGAGCAACAAAGCCCCGGAAATTACCAAGTGATTTTTAACGCCGAAGGATTACCGAGCGGGACATATTTTTATCAATTACGAGCCGGAAATTTTATTGAGACAAAAAAACTTTTACTATTAAAATAATATTGCTCGAATACACAATTCCGTAAAAGTTTATAAAGAGTTTATTCCAACAAATTATTATTTCTATTCCGTTTTTGAAAATACCGTTATTTTTTATTTTACTTAAAAAAAAACTGTTCCCCGGTTTAACCGCGGAACAGTTTTTATAAATTTATTATTTGTTAAAACAACTATTTAATTAAAATCATCTTCATTGTTTTATTATAATCATTTGTTCTGAGAGTGTAAAAATAGAAACCGCTTGCAAAATCGTTTGCATCGAATTTTACACTGTGGTTACCGGCACTCATTTTTCCGTTAATCAACTCTGCAACTTTTTGCCCTAAAGTATTATAAACGGAAACATTAACCTCACCCGCTTTAGCCAAAACAAAACTTATTTGTGTTGTAGGGTTAAACGGATTAGGATGATTTTGGAACAACTCCGTTTTTGCAAAACCGGCATTAACGGAAACAATTCCGGAATATTCACAAGCACCGTTATTATCCAATTGTTTTAATCTGTAACTTACATTACCCGCAACTGAATTATCAAAATATGAATACTCTTGCGGAGTGTTGCTGTTTCCGTGTCCTTCAACAAAACCGATGGTTTCCCAAACATTTTCCGAATATGAACGCTCAACTTCAAAACCGTAATTATCAACTTCAGTTGCAGTAGCCCAGTTTAACATAACCCCTCCGGCAACTGCAGAAGCCGTAAAAGATGTTAATTCTACAGGCAATACCGCATCGGAACCAAGTACCCCGGGAGAACCCTTATCTGTAGCTGAACCGTCATAGTCCCCTTCCCGTGTAGTTGATGTTGTCCAATTACTGCCGGTATTATTATCTTTTGATAAATCAGTTAAAACCATTGAAGCACCATTTGGATCAGGGAAATTTGGTCCGCCGTCGTATTCTACTCTGTCGATTTCTGTTGTTCCGTCCGAGTATATTATTATTACTTCGTCAGCTCCATTACCTAATGTAAATTTGGAATATTCATAATTAATTGTAACCCCGCCGTTTGTTGAGGCATCACTATTTTCTCCGAGCACAACAAAATCTTTAGAAGCAACTACAACCGAACTGCTTATTGTATCGATATCGGTTCCGTCATCTTTAATTATATAACCGTTAAGATCAACAGAACTTCCCGTATTATTATAAATCTCAAACCATTCACCTTTATTATCGTCCACAGCAGAAGGATTTTGCATAATTTCGGTAATTATTAAATCAGGAATAGAAGTGGCTTCCGTTGTTTCGTTAGCGGTAGGAGGTGTTCCGTCAGTTTTATAATTAATATGACTGCCGGAATTGGTATAAGACCAAATTTTAAAATAGTATGTAGTATTTGCATCAAGTCCCGTCCAATTATAAGAACCGACACCTTGCGAAACATTAACCGTACCGCCGTTAGAATCAGTGGCATCATTCTCATCCGTTCCGTCAACCGGGTCCGTAAATGTTCCGGTTAAATTTGCTTTTATCAAATAGCCGTCAGGTGCGGTCGAATCCGTTGCATCCGTCCAAGTTAAATCAATTCTGCCGGGGCCATTAGTTGCGGCTTTAAAATCGGCCGGATACTTTAAGGGTTCGTCCTTTACTGTTTTTGCATTGGTTTCAACCCCGCTGGAATAAGTAACCGAACCGTCAACCGACCATGCTTTGTAATAATAAGTAGTATTGGCGGTAAGTCCGTCGTGTGTGCAAGAAGCACCACCGGCGTTATATATTACTTTTCCGTTACCTCCGGGAAGAAGTTCACCGACAGCATAAGTTTCGCCGTCAGCGGGGTCTCCGAATACATTTGAAGTATTATAAGCAACCATTACATTATCGCCGTTGCTGTTCTTATTCCACGAAAGATCTATGGTTGAAGATGTTCCTCCGGCAGAAGCGGAAAAACTTGTAGGGTTGGCAACACCGCTCGAAGAAGTACCGAGTACTCTCAAATAATCAACGGCAAAATCCTCATCACCGGCATCTACTGCAACGGTAAGTCTGAAATCGAGCGTACTACCGGTTGCGGGAATGGATTTTGTGAATTCCGTAAAAGTACTTGTTAATTGTGTACTCTCACCTACACCGTCAAAATTAGTATCTTCCAAAAAATAGGTGTTATATGCTGTTCCGTCGTTTTCAAACCAAATTAAATTTGTCCATGTTCCGCCATCAATTCTGTATTGAAAATGAATAAAATCCGCATCATCAATTTTATCGGTTGCCTTAGAAGCAAAAAGTCCTTTAATCTGTATATCCGTATAACCTGAAATATTAATATTACTCCAAGTTAATTCGGAAGGGCTGGCACTTCCCGTCCAATCGCCGTCATCAATATCTTGCCCTGCAAAAAAATATGAGCCGTTAAATCCGGAATAGGAAATATTGATGTTTGTTCCGTTAGTTCGTTGAAAGTAATCCTTATTCCCGTTATTACCCTCACCTCCGAGAGTAACGGTATATTGAGTATCATTATCAAAATCTTCAACGGCAATTACCGTCTGCCCCATACTTATGGTTGTAAATACCAAGGAAAGAATAAAAAGTAAATAGATTTTTTTCATTGTTTCTCCATTTGGTTTTAAAAAAAAATTATTAATTATAACACAATACTCCCACAAACTTCATTAAAAAAGGTTTGCGGGAGTTATTGTAAAAATTCTGTAAAAAAAATATTACAAAAAATTATTTTATTAACATCATCTTCATTGTTTTGGAATAGCCGGCCGTTTTTAAAGTATAGAAATAGAAACCGCTTGCCAAATCGGAAGCGTTAAAATTAACAGTGTGATTTCCGGCCGTCATATTACCGTTAACCAATTCCGCAACCTTTTGCCCGAGCATATTATAAACGGAAATATTCACTTGTCCGTTATCGGCAAGAACAAAATTAATTTTAGTTGAAGGGTTAAAAGGATTAGGGCTGTTTTGAAGCAATTCTGTTTTAGCTAATCCGGCATTGGCCGAAACAACTGCGGAATATTCATACGCACCATTATTATCCAACTGTTTTAATCTATAACTTACATTACCCGCGGCGGAATTATCAAAATAGGAATACTCTTGCGGGGTGTTGCTGTTTCCGTGTCCTTCAACAAAGGCTATAGCCTTCCAAACATTACCGTCAACAGAACATTCTACTTCAAAACCGTAATTATCAATTTCCGTTGCGGTAGCCCAGTTTAACATAACACCTCCGGAAACAGCGGAAGCCGTAAAAGAAGTTAATTGCACAGGGGTTGGGTCGGAAAGAGTTACCGTACCCAAAGCAACAGCCGCCCCTATACCGGCAGCATCTTTTCCGTCAAGGGAATTGGCACCGGCAATATCCCAATCGGCATCGGAAAAACTAGAAGAAATCACTCTTCCATCTTTGCTTATTGAATATGAATCCAAAAATTCCCATGTTTCTCCTGTCCCGTCAGTACCTATCTCACCATAAACATCAATATTATTAGTCCCGTCATAAATAGCATAACAATCATCTCCATTTGATGTAGCTGCCGAATTAAGCATTACATTAGCAAAGTCACCGGAAGATCCCCAACAATTGTGAAATTCCGTTTCATGATCCGCATTAAAAACCAAATAATAGTAATGTCCGGCATTAAGAGACACAGCATCCAATGCAACATCGCTCGAAGGGCTTGTAGCACCGTTTGCGTAAAATCTCAGTGAATATACAGATAAATCGGCAACATTCTGAGTGGCATATATTTCTACCACCTTAGGTAATCCACCGGTTAATGTCCCGTCAACAACAGCCGTAATACCTACTTGCCCAAAACCAACTTGAGCAAAAGTAAAAATTAATAAAACAATTAAACCAATTTTTTTCATGATACCTCCATGCCTAAAAAAATATTTTTAAAAAATTTTGTCAATTAAAATATAAACAATTTCCAATAAAAAAAAGATGTTTTGTATTAAATTAATCTTAAAGATTTCTTTTACAATTTATAAATTAATAAGCGAATTTCCGGGGGGAAGAGATTATGACAAGCCAAAGAGAAAAACTTTATGCAAACAACACTATAAATAAAAGATAAAACAAGAAAAAACGGACCGTTCGAAAGCACTTTACAAAACATGAAACATCATTTCGGATTTTACTTTGGTAATTGCTTTGCAAATTTTGGAATTCGTTAATTTGAGTAAATCCCTTTACTTGGTAATAATATTTCGGGGTTTAACTTTATTCACGGTTACTTTTTATTTGTTTCGGGCAGCAGTAATTTTTTTATGGCAATTTTATCTTATGCTCTTTTTATTTAAGTTTTTCGATACTTTATTTATTTAATTTGCCGTTGAAACAACATTGCGGTATAAACACGGAACGGGAACAGAACAACCTAAATCCCCGCCTTAAAAGACGGGGATAAATTAATAGTATAATCTATTTTGCATAAGCTATTTTGCGAACTTCACGAATAACGGTAACCTTAATCTGTCCGGGATATTGCATATCCTCTTCAATTTTCTTGGCAATATCGTAAGCCAATCTGTTGGAAAAATCGTCATCGGCTTTTTCCGGTTCCACCACAACGCGTATTTCGCGTCCGGCTTGAATGGCATAAGTTTTTTCCACACCTTCAAAACCGGTTGCCAAATTTTCAAGATTTTCCAAACGCTTAACATAGCTTTCAAGGGGCTCCCTTCTGGCACCAGGGCGTGCACCGCTAATGGCATCGGCGGCTTGTACCAGTGCGGCAATAGGGTGTTCCATCTCCATATCTTCGTGGTGGGCTCCTATTGCATTAATTACAATCGGATGTTCTTTGTAACGTTTGGCAATATCATATCCGATAAGAGCATGCGGACCCTCAACGGATTTATCAACCGTTTTACCGATATCGTGCAATAATCCGGCACGTTTGGCAATGGCTTGGTCAAGCCCCAATTCCGCAGCCATAAATCCCGTAATGTAGGCAACTTCAATTGAATGTTGCAAAAGATTTTGTCCGTAACTGGAACGGTATTTCATTCTGCCAATAAGTTTAATAATTTCGCGATTAACTCCGTGAATTCCAAGTTGTATAAGGGTATTCTCCCCTTCTTTCATAATCTCTTCTTCAAGTTCGGCTTGTACTTTTTTAACAACCTCTTCAATTCTTGTAGGATGAATTCTGCCGTCGGCAATTAGTTTTTCGAGAGCAATTCTTGCCACTTCCCTTCTAAACTGATCAAAAGCGGAAAGGATAACCGCTTCGGGCGTATCGTCAACAATAACGTCAACTCCCGTAGCAGCCTCGAACGCACGGATGTTTCTTCCCTCACGCCCAATAATGCGTCCTTTCATATCGTCGTTTTGAATTTGCACAACCGAAACGGTACTTTCAACGGAATGGTCAACTGCAGTGCGTTGAATTGCCTGTACAACAATTTTCTGAGAATTACGTTTGGCTTCAGCCATCGCTTCGTC
Source organism: uncultured Melioribacteraceae bacterium (assembly GCA_964617555.1). Classification (GTDB taxonomy): domain Bacteria; phylum Bacteroidota; class Ignavibacteria; order Ignavibacteriales; family Melioribacteraceae; genus 1-14-2-50-31-20. The sequence continues at coordinate 14,913 of CAZTYP010000003.1, forward strand.
TCTGATATGTTGTATTTGTTGTATTGCCTCCGATTTTGCTTTGTTAATCATATTTTCCATTAACATTTTTTTAGCTTCTTCGGCAGTAAGTGAAGCGATTTTTTCGAGTTTAATGTTTTGTTCGAGAATTAACTTTTCAATTTCATTTTCTCTTTTGGTTAATTGTTCTTCCTTGCGTTCAAGTTTTAGTGCAAGGTTTTTGGTATCTCTTTCTTTAGCCAAAACCAGATCGTATTTACGATCAAGATTTTCTTCTCTTTTTTCTAACTTTCTTTCTAAATTTCCTAATTTTTGTTTTCTTGTGTTTACTTCGGCATCAAATTCTTGTTTTTTTCTGTACCACTCATCTTTTACTTCAAGAATTTTTTCGCGCTTGATGTTTTTGGCTTCTTTTTCTGCATTCTCAAGTATTTTTTTTGCTTCTTCTTCGGCACGTGCAACATTGTTTTTACCTATTTTGGAATTTATAAACCATCCCAACATAAAAGCAATAATTACCAACACTCCGGAAACAGATAAAAGTACAACAGGACTCAATAGTTTCATTATTCCTCCATAATATATATATAAATCCGCGACCGGAGACTAACATAAAGAACCTTAAATGCACTGTGGGAAATTGCCCGACGCTTTTTACTTCCACTAACGGTTACCCCGAAAGGTAACATCCGGCTAAGCGGATTGAGGCCTGTAATACACGCCGCGAGTCAATAACCCTATTTAAAGTAACTATAGTTCTTACTTAATAGTTCCGGTTTCGCGGTAAACTTAGGATGGTGAAGACATAATTTTAGATTCGTTTAACAGAAGCTTTATCTTTTGGACTTTATTGGTAGCTTGTATGCTAAATTCTCTAAATTTATTTTTTTCAACGAATAAATCATAAGCTATATTCAATGCGGCAATAATTGCAATTGTTTCCGTAGATTGTGAAGGCATATCGTTTTTTGTTTCGTTCATTACATTATTTACGTATTTCGCAAGTTCTATGGCTAAATCTTCGTTTTCTACCAATAGAGAATAATCTTTATCAAAAATATTTACTTTAAGCTTCTTTTTTTCTGTCATTTTGTCTTTACCATCATTCACAATTTTTTAAGAACGTAAATGATTATCAATTTTATTTATTAAATCATCAATTTTATTTTTTATTTCCTCTTTGTTTCCCATATTTGAAAAATTTTTCCCTAATAAATTATCTACATTATTTATTTTTTTTTCCGCTTCCTCTAATTTTATCTTTAAAATTTCATTTTCGTCTTTCAATGCTCTAAGTTCTTTCATCAAAGCATCCTTCTCTTCCTTCAGGGTTTCTTCTTTTTGAATAAACACATAAACACTTTTTTCAAGAGAAACCAACTCTTTCATAAAAAAATCATATGGTGTTTGTTCGGTCAAAATATCAACCCCTTAACTCAGCATTAAATTTATTTTTCACACTATCAATTGCTTTCCAAAACTCTTTTTCAACCTCTTCTTCCGTAAGAGTTCTCTTTGAATCAAAATACGTTAATTCAAAAGCCAAGCTCTTTTTGCTTTTACCTAAACTTTCGCTTTCAAAGATATCGAATAACTTAACATTTTTCAACAAATTAGAAGAACTTCCTTTTATTATTTTAACAACCGCAGAATAATCGATATTGCTGTCGAGTATAAAAGCACAATCTTTTTTGATTTTAGGAAACTTCAATAAATCTTTAAATTTACTTATCTCCGTTTCAACTTTTTTCAATTCGGTTAAATTGATATCAAATACAAAAACATTCTGATTGATTTCAAATTCTTTTAAGATTTCTTTTTTAACCTTTCCTCCTTCGGCAAATTTATTTTTACCGATAAGATTTTCCATTGAATATTCAAAAATTCCATTATCGCTTTTGGGATTATATTTGGTTTTTATCTTTTCTGAATTTGTTACTTCAGTAAAAAACGAATCGGCAAAACCTTTTAAATCGTAAAAATCGAATTCACGTTTTTTTGTGTACCATTCGTCATCAGTAGCGTTACCTGTTACAGCAAACAAAAGATGTTCTGTCTCTTCAAAATCGGAAAAGTCATTTATTTCATCATTTATTTTTGTAATTACGTGTCCTATTTCGTAAAGTTTCAAATTGTTCTGCTTCACCTTAATGTTTCTGCTTATTGTGGCAAACATTCCCGGTAAAAGCGAAGGGCGTATGTGGGACATTTCCACGCTTTGCGGATTTAGCACTCCAACCGGCTTCCCGAATTTTGAAGCGAGTTCTTTGTTCAATAACGAATTTGTTATAATCTCATAAAAGCCGAGACCGGTAAGGGTTACGCGTACTTTATCGTTAAAAGCGGAATTATCAACACGGCGTTCAACCGATACGCCTATTTTGGAAATTGCGGGAATATTATCATACCCGTAAATTCTTGCAATCTCTTCAATCAAATCTATTTCACGTTCAATATCGTGGCGGAATGTAGGTATTGAATATGTTAATTTTCCGTCCTCTTCGGTAATCAATTCAAATTCCAATCCTGCAAAAATAGATTTAATTTTTTCTGCGGGCACTTCAAACCCGAGTATCTTTTTTGCTCTGCTTAACCGGAGTGATACTTTTTTATTTTCAATCGGTTTAGGATAAACGTCAATCTCCCCTTTTGCAATTTCGCCGTTGCCAAGCTCGGCAATAAGTTCGGCAGCACGCTTTGCGGCAAAGGGAGTAATGTTAACATCGCACCCACGCTCAAAACGGATTGAAGCATCGGTTTGCAATCCCAATTTTTTGGATGTTTTTCTGATTGCCGAAGGACGGAAATATGCACTTTCAATTAAAATATTTTTCGTTTCGCCGGTTACTTCGGAATTTTCACCGCCCATTACACCCGCAATGGCTACCGGTTTTTCCGCATCACATATTAGCAAATCCGTTTCAAGTAATTTTCTCTCTTTGGAATCGAGCGTTACAAACTTTTCATCTTTACCGGCACTGCGTACAACAATTTTATTACCGGCTAATTTATCCAAATCAAACGAGTGGAGCGGTTGCCCCAATTCGTATAAAACAAAATTTGTTACATCAACAACATTGTTGATGGGACGCAAGCCTATTGAGGTTAATCTTTCTTTTAACCAATCCGGAGATTCTTTGATTGTAACGTTCTTTACAACCTTGGCAACATAACGGGGGCAATCAATTTCGTTTTCAATTTTTACCGAGGCAACGAAATTAACATCTTCTCCCGTTTCGTTTAAACTTATTTTAGGCATTTGCAATTTGCGTTCAAACACCGCCGCCAAATCTCTTGCGGAACCTATATGACTAAAGGCATCTGCACGGTTGGGGGTAATATCTATATCTATTATCACATCGTTTAACCCGAAAGCATCGCTGAATAGAGTTCCCGACGGAATACTCTCGTCAAGCACCATTATCCCTTCGTGGTTATCGCCGATACCAAGTTCACGTTCGGAACAAATCATTCCCATCGATTCGACACCTCGAATTTTTGCTTTTGTAATTTTAAAACCTTCGTTGGGAATTACCGCCCCTACTTTGGCAAGAACAATCTTTTGTCCGGCTTTTACATTAGGTGCTCCGCAAACAATCGGATACTCTTGGCCGTTAACATCAACTTTACATAGCGAAAGTTTATCGGCATTAGGATGTTTTTCCTGCTCTTTAACATATCCAACCACAAAATTATCATAAAGTTTTCGTTGGTCAATTACTTCATCAACTTCCAAACCTGCGGTTGTTAAATTTTCAACTACTTCTTCTGTTGAAATTCCTTCCAAATCTATATATTGCTTTAACCAATTAAGCGATAATTTCACTTTACTACCTCAAATTAAAATTGCTTTAAAAATCTTTTGTCATTATCAAAAAACACTCTTATATCGCCAATGCCGTATTTAAGCATTGCAATACGTTCAACGCCCATCCCGAAAGCATAGCCGGCATATTTTTCGTTATCTATCTTTACGTTTTCAAGAACATTGGGGTCAACCATTCCGCAGCCCAAAATTTCGAGCCAGCGTCCTTCTTTCCCTTTCGGCTGCCACCATACATCAACTTCCGCACTCGGTTCGGTAAACGGAAAAAAACTCGGTCTGAAACGATAGCTGACATTTTCGCCGAAAAACTGTTTTAGGAATGCAACCAACGTTGCTTTTAATTCCGCAAAGGTAACATCCTCGTCAACAAACAACCCCTCTACCTGATGAAACAGACAATAACTTTTTGCACTGATTGCCTCGTTACGGTAGACTTTGCCGGGCATTAATGCGCGTATGGGCGGATTTTTTGTTTCCATCAATCTAACCTGTACCGGCGATGTATGTGTACGCAGCAAAAACTTATCGTTTATAAAAAATGTATCTTGCATATCCCTTGCCGGATGGTCCGGCGGAAAATTAAGCATTTCAAAATTATTGTGGTCCGATTCCAGTTCCGGACCTTCATAAACGGAAAATCCGAGCGACTTAAATATCTGTTTAATTTCATCCAGTGTTTGCGTAAGAATATGCTTACTACCCAGTTCAACCCCACGCCCGGGGAGGGTTAAATCGATATATTCTTGCATTTCTTCTGATGAACTTTCCAACTTTGCTTTAAACTCGTTAAAAACTTTTTGAGCGGAAGTTTTCGCCTTATTAAGTACTTGTCCGTACTTTGGTTTTTCTTCTTTCGGAAGTTTTTTAAACTCTTCAAAAAGCTCCGTAAAAAGCCCTTTGCGTCCGAGAAATTTTATTCTAACTTCTTCCAGCTCGTCTAAACCGGTAACCGAATTTATTTCGGTTTCAAAATTTTTTATTGCAGACTCAATCTTATCGAGCATTGTTATAACCTTAAATTTTTATTCATCATTGATGTAAAACAGAAATTTCCGATTTTACACTTAAACATTAAAAAACCCTCTTGATGTGGCAAACATGCAGCAATCAAGAGGGTATTAAATATATCTACAAAAGTCTTTACAGTTAGACTAAAGCAGAGTTACTCCGAAACAAATTTAACCAAATCGGAAAATGCTTTCGGATTTTCTACGGCTAAACTTGCTAAGATTTTTCTGTTAATATCAACGCCTTTTTTATTAAGGGCATTAATAAATTTGGAATATGTAGTTCCGTTAGCTCTTGCTGCTGCGTTTATTCTAACTATCCAGAGACGGCGAAAAGTTCTCTTTTTCGCTTTTCTATCTCTATAAGCATATTGCAAACCCTTTTCCACATGGTGTTTTGCAACAGTATAAACGTTGCTGCGAGCGCCCCAGTAGCCCTTGGCCATCTTGAGGACTTTCTTTCTTCGTCTATGCGAAGCTACTTTGTTGTTTGCTCTTGGCATATCGTTTTCCTATACTTTTGTTATAAAATCATTCTTTTAACGCGTTTTTCTTCAGACTTTGCAACCAATGTTGCTTGCCTTAAGTTTCTCTTTCTCTTTGTACTTTTTTTAGTGAGAATATGAGACTTATACGCTTTGAATCGTTTAATCTTTCCGGAGCCTGTTTTTTTGAACGTTTTTGCCGCTCCGCGATTACTTTTCATTTTTGGCATAGTTTCACCTGGATTAATAAGTTATTTTTTCTTTCCTTTTAACGGGGCTAAAATTGTGTGCATCGCCCTACCTTCAAATTTGATAGGATATTCAATTTTAGCAACCTCAGTTAATTTTTCTATAAATTTTTCCAACAATTGTTTACCGTGTTCTTTGTATGCAAGTTCCCTGCCTTTAAAAATAACAGAAACTTTTACTTTGTTTCCATCTTCAATAAAACCGACGGCATGACGTGCTTTAAAATCCAAATCGTGCGTATCGGTGTTCGGATGCAAGCGAATCTCTTTTAATACCGTAACATGTTGCTTCTTCTTTTGTTCTTTCTCTCTTTTTTGCTGTTCGTAAACGAACTTTCCGTAGTCAATAATTTTTACAACCGGAGGTTGTGCGTTTGGAGCAATTTCAACTAAATCCAACTCTTTCTCTTCTGCTTTTTGAAGTGCAACCTTTGATGTAAAAATCCCCAACTGGCTGCCGTCAGAGTCAAGAAGCCTTACTTCTTTCAGATCTAATAATTCGCTATTAATTCTGTTACGCTTCTTTCTATTATTGTTTCCTTTAGGATTAAAGCCGATAATATACCTCCGTTAGTTGTTGTTATTTTTGCTTTTTACAGATTCCGTAATGGTTTTAATAAATTCATCGATAGTTGTTTCGCCTTGGTCTCCGTGTTTATGCTTACGAACCGAAACAGTACCGTTGGTTTCCTCTTTTTCCCCTACAATTAACATATAAGGAACTTTTTGAGTTTCCCAATCACGAATTTTATAACCTATTTTTTCGTTTCGTTTATCGAATTCAACTCTTAAATTTTCATCAATTAGTAAAGATACTATTTTTTGAGCATAATCAAAATAGTTTTGTGAAACGGGTACAATCGCAACTTGAACCGGAGCAAGCCATTCGGGGAAAGCTCCGCCGTAATGTTCAATCAATACGCCCATAAACCTTTCCAAAGAACCGAGCAATGCTCTATGCACCATGAACGGTCTGTGCTCTTTTCCGTCTTCACCTATATATTTCATATCAAATCGTTCGGGCAAATTAAAATCGAATTGTATTGTACTCATTTGCCATTCGCGATTTAAAGCATCTTTAATTTTAATATCTATTTTAGGACCGTAAAACGCACCGCCGCCTTCGTCAATTTCGTAATCGAGTCCTTCTTTTTCGAGGGCAATTTTTAATGAGTTTGTTGCCTGCTCCAAAATTTCGTCATTACCGGTTACTTTTTCGGGACGTGTTGAAACATAATATTTCAAAGTTTCAAACCCGAATTGTTTCCACATAAAATTTGAGAATCTTATTACTTCAATAATTTCATCTTCAATTTGTTCTTTTGCACAAAAAATGTGTGCATCGTCCTGAGTAAACCCGCGAACACGCAAAAGCCCGTGTAACACACCGCTTTTTTCGTAACGATAAACCGTTCCCAACTCTGCCCAACGCAAAGGCAAATCGCGATAAGAACGCAATTTGGATTTATATATTTTAATATGGAACGGACAATTCATTGGTTTAACATAGTAATCTTGCTCGTCAATTTGCATAGGGGCAAACATGTTTTCCTTAAAATGGGAAAGATGCCCGCTTGTTTCCCACAGATTACTTTTTCCCACGTGAGGCGTATAAAGCAGATCGTAACCGTTTTTGAGATGTTCGTTTTTCCAGAATGTTTCAATTTCATTACGTATTCTGGCACCTTTAGGATGCCAGTAAATCAGTCCAGCTCCGGCATCTTCGTGAATACTGAAAAGGTCTAACTCTTTGCCGAGTCTTCTGTGGTCACGTTTTTTTGCTTCTTCAACAAAAGCAAGATATTCATCAAGCATTTTTTGTTTTGGGAAAGAGATTCCGTAAATGCGTTGCATTCTTGCACGGTTTTCGTCCCCGCGCCAATATGAACCGGAAACGCTTAGTAACTTAAAAGCTTTTATATATTTTGTGGAAGGCAAATGCGGGCCTGTACACAAATCCGTAAAACTCCCCTCGGTATATGTACTTATAATTGTATCATTTTCGTCAAAAGCATCAATTAATTCGGTTTTATATTCATCTCCCTCAAAAAACTTAAGGGCCTCGGTTTTGGAAATTTCGTTCCTAACAAACGGCTCGTTTTTATCAACAAGCTCTTTCATCTTCTTTTCAATTTTAACCAAATCATTTTCGGTTAATTGTGTATTGATATCAATATCGTAATAAAAACCGTTATCTATGGAAGGACCGACTCCGAATTTTGCTTCGGGATAAAGTTCTTTAATTGCATGCGCCATCAAATGCGAAGTTGAATGCCAATAAGTATCTTTCCCTTCTTTATCGTTAAAGGTAAAAATTTTAACCTCGGCATCATTTTCAATAGGGGTCAATAAATCCTTGCGAACACCGTTAATTTCGGCAACAAGGGCTTCTTTGCCTAATCTGCCGGAAATAGATTTGGCTATTTCCAAAGGAGTAACACCTTGTTCAAATTCTTTTACTGTCCCGTCGGGGAATGTAATTTTTATTTTACTCATGAGTTTATGTTAGTATTTAAAAAAAAACGGAGCTAACTCCGAATATTTGTGGGTTCTGGCAGATTCGAACTGCCGACCTTCTGCACGTCAAGCAGACACTCTAACCAACTGAGCTAAGAACCCGAAAGTAATTTCAAGTTCACTGTAACTAAATAATTTGAAAATAATTTGTACCGAGGGCCGGACTCGAACCGGCACGGGAGAAAAGTCCCACTGGATTTTAAGTCCAGAGCGTCTACCAATTCCGCCACCCCGGCAACAAATGGTATTTTCAAATTTTGAAAGAACTCATTTTTCAGCTAAAAAACGAATCCCAAATATATAAGATTACATAGTTTTTTGCAACAGAAAATAAAAAATAATATCTTTTACTTGATTTATAACAAATAAAAAATTAAGTTTCGAATCTAAATTTTTGGGCCCGTAGCTCAGTTGGTTAGAGCATCTGACTCATAATCAGAGGGTCCGCGGTTCGAGTCCGTGCGGGCCCACAAAAAAGCCGACAAAAATTTTTTTGTCGGCTTTTTTTTCTTTACTCTTTTCCAAGAATTACTATGATTACGTGTTTTCGGATTTTTTAACACAAAGTTAAAAAGGGTACCAAATATTTTGCTTTATTCACTAAAGGCTATTAAAATATTCCAACAATGTATTGCGGTTAGCTTTGGAAATTTCTCTCCCTTTTATAGGAAAATTGTTCATACTCCTTGCTAATTTTCGTAATTGATGAACATTCATTTGTTGCAATTCGGAATTTTGCTTAACAACGGAAACATCTTTTTTATCCGGTTTTTCTTTCCGATCTTCTTCGGTTTCTTGGTAGAAATCCTTTTTGTTTTTAATCTCATCATCAATTTCCGATTTCGCCTCAGCTCTTAATCGCTCCAGATGAGATAATCCGCTAAACTTTTCTTCTTGTTCACTCCCATTTTTAGGAGCATCTTTTTCAACTTTAATTTCAGCTGCAACTTCCGTTTGTTTATTTTCTTCTTCTTTTACTTGCTCTGCCTTTATTTCCAAATTATTGTTTTCATTCTCTTCTTGCTCCGCAACAACAGAACCTTTTTCGGAAAAATCTTCCGTGCCTTCATTCTCTCCCGCCGCAATAATTTCATCATCATAGGTCGATGTCATTATTTCAATCTTTTTTTCCACATGTTTATCAACTTTAAATTTTTCCTCGGCAATTTCTTCTTCAACCGTATCAAATAAAGTTTGAAGTTTTTCTTCGGATTTTCTTTTTGTGACTTTGGTTTTACGTTTTAATTTTCTCTTTTCCTCCTCAAAAATCATATCAAGCAGAATGTCCGAAGGATTTTTAATAATAGAGGAAGCAATAATTTTTCCTATTTGATGAGCAACAATTATTCCTGCTTTCAAACCGTTTTCCAATTGCGGAGCATCTCCGTTAAAATAAAGAATAATTCCGCCGTCGGGTCTCCCCTCTTTTTTAATAAAATCTATATCGCCGGATTTTATTATTTCATCAGCAACAGAAATTGCAGTTACCAAATTATCAGTTTGAATAACAGCCAAAGAATTGTATTTCATTTTTCATGCTCCCAATTTTTTTTATTTGAAAATAAAAATAGATTTTAATAAAAATAAAGTCAAATGAAATGTGCTCCCACATATCCGAAGCAAAAAAGGAACGGAGCAAACAAGTAATTAAGCGAAAGTATCCAAATACTCTTTTAAGATTACCGCTGCAGCGTTTTTATCGATTAGCCCTTTATTGCGTCTCTTTTTTTTGGAAGGGACAGACTCAATAATTTGTTGTTTTGCAATTACGGAAGAATAACGTTCATCAACCAAAATTATCGGTAATTTAACTTTTTTTTCCAATTCCCTTTTAAATTTTTCTATCAGTTCCGTGCTGGAAGATTTTTCACCGCTCTCTTTTAAAGGATATCCCAAAACAATTTTTTGAATATTATATTCTTCAAAAAGTTGCAGAAAATTTTTCCAAAAATTTTTGTCGTTTTGTAAAGTGGTAAGAGGGTAAGCAAACATCAGCAAGGGGTCGGTAATTGCAATACCAACGCGTCTTGCTCCGTAATCAATTCCCAATATTCTTTTTTCAGGTTCTTCAAACATAACTATTATGATGTGGCATCAAATCTTTCCACTGAAAAAATATCCTTATTCTTTTTCAAACGTTCAATTAGCCGGTTAAGATGCTCCAGATTATTAACATAAACGGCAACGGTTCCGGTAAAGACCGAGTTTTTTGCACTGATATTGATTGCTTTAATATTAGTGTTGTTATAACTTGTAATGGAATTTGAAATAAATGTAAGCAATCCAGGTTTATCCTCGCCTCTTATTGTAATGCCCGCAACAAAAGATGCACCTTTATCGTTTGCCCAGCTTACCGGAACAAGCTTATCCTCGCCGGTTTTAACCATATGAATAAGATTTTTGCAATCCCTGCGATGAATTTTTATTCCCTCACCTATTGTAATATAGCCTACAATAGGGTCGCCGGGAATAGGATTACAACATCTTGCAAAAGTATGCTCAATTCCTCTGAATTCTTTATCAACCAAAATTCCTTTATTTGAACTTCTTGCCAACTCTGCAAATTCATCAAATTCAAATTTATCTGCTACAACCTCTTCGTGTTTTTCTTCCCGAGGATTTAATATTTCTTCCAAATCTAATTTGTGACGGGCAATTGCGGCATAAAATTGATTGTGATTATCAAATTTCAGTTTCCTTACAAGTTTGTTGAAATCATCCCCTTGAATGTTTTTCTTCGATTTTTTTAACCGCTTTTCCCAAATATCCTTTCCTGCAAGAATTATTTTCTCTTCTTCCTGGTTAATATATTTGCGAATATTGGTTTTGGCTTTATGAGTTTGAACAAACTGCAACCAGTTTTTATTCGGTTTTTGATTTTTGGAAGTAATGATATCAACCTGATCGCCACTATGGAGCACGGTATTTAAGGGAACAATCTTACCGTTTACTTTTGCACCTATGCAATTATATCCTACCTTACTGTGAATTTCAAACGCAAAATCGACCGGTGTGGAGTTTTTGGGTAAACGTTTCAAATCTCCTTTAGGTGTAAAGACGTAAATTTCGTCCTGATAAAGATTTAGCTTAAAGCTGGATAATAATTCTTTCGGGGCTTCGTGCCGTTTTACATTCTTAAAAATATCACGCACCCAGTTAACCCATTCTTCAAGTTCCTCGTCGGTTTGATTAAAACTTTCTTTATATTTCCAATGTGCCGCTACACCTCGTTCCGCAATTTCGTGCATTTTGCGAGTTCGTATCTGAATTTCCACATGTTTTCCTTCCGGACCTATTACCGTATTATGAATGGATTGGTAATTGTTCTTTTTGGGAATGGAGATATAATCTTTAAATCTATCTATAGGGTTATATAGTTGATTAACCACACCAAGCACGTAATAACATTGATTCGGGTCATCACTTTCAATAATTATCCTAATTGCCAACAAATCATAAAGCTTATCAATTGTTGTATTTTGTTTAAGCAATTTTTTATAGATGGAATAGATATGCTTTGCCCTTCCGCTTATTTGAAATTTTAAACCGTGCTCCTTTAATTTTTTTTCGAGCGGAGCAACAAATTTTTTGATGTACGCTTCGCGCTCTCTTCGTTTCGCATTTATTTGTTTGGCAATCTGCTCGTATTCCTTACGATTCAAATATTTGAATGATAAGTCTTCCAATTCCCATTTTATTTGTCCCAAACCGAATCTGTTTGCAAATGGGGCATAAATTTCAAGAGTTTCTTTTGCAATTCTTCTCTGTTTTTGTTGCGAAACAAATTCCAAGGTTCTCATGTTGTGTAATCTGTCGGCAAATTTCACAAGAATTACACGTATATCCTTAATCATAGAAAGGAGGAGTTTTCTGTAATTTTCCGCTTGCGTTAAATCCTGCCCGGTAAAAACACCTCCTATTTTTGTAACACCGTCAACAATATCTGCAACCTCGTCGGAGAACTCGTTTGCAATAAATTCCAAGCTAAAATCGGTATCTTCCACAACATCATGGAGCAAAGCAACAACAACGGAAATATCATCAAGCGGCATCTCTTTTGCAACAATCATTGCCACTTGATAAGGGTGCAAAAAGTAAGGCTCGCCGGAAGCTCTGTAATCGTTTTTGTGTGCTTCGTAACTCAGTTTAAAAGCACGTGTAATCATATCTTCGTTTACTTCATTAAGATTTGTTTTGCATACTTCCAGCAATTCTTTCAGCATTACTTCACGATATTTTTCACTCAATTCTTTCATTAGGGCAGAAACGTTAACCTTTTTAATTATAATAAGTTACAATCTTTTATCTAACAGATTTTTTTGCTATAAAGTTCCAAAAGTTCTGTCTCCGGCATCACCAAGCCCCGGAAGAATATATGCATTTTCATTTAACTCTCTATCAAGCTGTGCAGTATAAATTTTCACATCCGGATGATCGTGCTCCATACGTTTTACTCCTTCGGGAGCAGCTATTAAATTGGCCATAATCAGTTGGCGTGCTCCTCGTTTTTTCAAAAATTCTGTTGCCACTGATGCACTTCCACCGGTGGCAAGCATCGGGTCAAGAATTACAACGGTAGATGTTCCCAAATTTTTCGGAGCTTTATAATAATAATCTGTCGGTTTAAAGGTTTTTTCATCTCGCTGCAAACCTATGTGCCCCACTTTGGCATATGGTATCATTTCTATGAATGCTTCCACTAAAGACAAGCCTGCACGCAAAATAGGAATAAGTATAACATCTTTCTTAATTTTGTGTCCTACCGTAACTTCCAACGGTGTTTTAACTTCCACCTCGGTAACTTCAAAATTTTTACTTACCTCGGCTGCTAAAATGTAAGCTATTCGTTTAAGTGCCAAACGGAATTGATATTCTTTTGTTTCTTCATCTCTCAAATAAGTTATATCCCGTTTCACCAACGGATTATCTATTACAATTAAGTTTTTCATATTTCTTCTTCTTTTGGATTTTTATTTTTCAAGCTGACAGTGATTGCAACACCTCTAAATCCGAAATGTTTCCGCAGCAATCCCTCAAGAAATCTGATGTAGGAATCGGGTACATATTTAACCTCGTTAGCAAAAAAAAGAAAGATCGGATATTTACTGCCGACTTGTGTTATATATTTTATTTTTACTTCTTTTCCGGTTGGTGTTGCGGGCGGGGGCGTTTTTTGAATTTCCGGTAGCAGAATATCGTTTAGCTTGCTTGTGGATATTTTCTTTTTTCGTTCCCCCTCTATCTCTTTTGCCAAATCAATCAACTTGAAAATACGTTGTTTAGTTAATGCGGAAATAAAAATAACAGGCAAATAGGAAGAAGAACCGAGTTTTTCTTTTATTTCAAGTTCAAAATCTCTTGCGGTGTTGGTTTCTTTTTCTATCAAATCCCATTTATTTACCGCAAGAATTATCCCTTTACGTCGTTGAATCGCTTCGTCTATAATTTTTTTATCTTGTTTTTCCAATCCGAATTGCGCGTCAATCATAACAATAACCACATCGGAATTTGCAATAGCTCGCAACGTTCTTACATTTGAATAGAACTCGATGTTCTCTTTTACTTTTGTTTTTTTACGTAATCCAGCCGTATCTATTAACAAAATTTCTTCGCCGTAATATTTCAATACGGAATTTATGCTGTCGCGTGTTGTTCCGGGAATATCGGTAACAATACTTCTGTCGTATCCGAGCAAAGCATTTGTTAGGGAAGATTTTCCGGCATTAGGACGTCCTACAATCGAAATTTTTAATCGCGGGTCTTCTTCTTCCGAATAGGCAGAAAAATCTATTTTATCGAGCAGAGCATCAAGCATATCGCCGAGATTTCTACCGTGCGATGCGGAAATATCGAATACATCTCCCACTCCTAGATTCCAAAATTCCGCCGCTTGTAATCCCATGGTGGAATTATCCAATTTATTTGCCAAAACCAGCACCGGTTTATTCGAACCGTGAAGGATTCTGCTTATCTCTTCGTCAATCGGTGTTACTCCGTCTCTGCCGTCTACAACAAAAAGGACTGCATCGGCTTCTTCCAATGCTATATTTACTTGCTCGCGAATTGCTGTTTCGAACAATTCGGGAGAATCGGGTACATATCCTCCAGTATCAATAATTTGAAATATTTGTCCCGACCATTCCACTTCGCCGTAATGACGGTCGCGCGTTACCCCGCTTGAATCATCCACAATGGCATTTTTTGTTTTGGTCAAACGGTTAAAAAGCGTCGATTTCCCGACATTGGGTCTTCCGACAATTACAACTAACGGTGAACTCATAATTTATTTTTTCCCTTTTCTTTTAATTGCAAATTTACACATTCGAGGAACAAAATACGAATTATGAATTATTTCGGGAAAACGTAAAACAGATTACTATAAGTTTTATAACAGTTAGTCGGAATTATGAATTATTAAAATTCAACCGGATATAAAGTTCCGCTCCGAATATCTTGTTCAGAGTTTAAATTTTCGGAAATACTGGGGAGACGAAAAGAATTATTTTTTTATAAGGAGATTAAAATCTCTTTCTTTACCTTTTTGCCAATAATCTTCGGGAATAACCTTCCAATTAAAATCGGATTTTACATCAACGGTTTTTTGTTTTTCAATCCATTTCATAATATAATATCGCAAATCTTTTTCGGTAGATGAAATAATTCTTCCGGCTAATTTTATTTTACCGATTCCCACACCTTTCACAAAATGTCCGCCGCCGCCGTTTCCTCTGTAGGAATTTACGGCAACCTTGTATTTTTTATCGGGCAAAAATTTTTCTCCGTTACTCATATTCAAAATTTTTATACGATACCCTTTGGGTTTTGTAACATCAACCATATAATCTATTCCATAGCCCGCATCATAATTATAGTAACTATGAGCAAGAGCGGGCGAGTTTGTACGATTACTGTAAATAATATTACCCTTTTCATCTTTTTTAAATTTCAATAGATGATCCGTTTCATTTTCCATCTTGTTAAACCATATTCCGGCTGTATATTCCAAATATTTCTTAATCTCTTTGCCGGTCAATTTCATTGTATATAAAAGATTTTCGTAATGATAAAGTTTGAACATATCTTTAACATAAATTGTACCGCTGTCAATTTTTGCGTTAAAAGAGAGAGGAGCGGTAAAAGATATATCGGCACCGGATAGTTCAATCTGGATTTTGTTTATTAACTGCGTAAATTTTGAAGGGCCGAAAAGCGCCTCGGTTGATTTTATAGGAGTGGAAAAAACCCCGAGGGGCTGCGAAACATAGCTTTTTATTTCATCAAATTGTTTTTCAAATTTCAATAAAAAATCGGCATCCGGAAGAAAATTTTTCATATCGACAATTTGACCGTTTAACGAAACAATCTTTTTCGCTTTTTTATTATATGCCAAACTTACGCTTGCAACATTTCTTGCACTGCTCGTTGCTCCGATAATCAGAACATCTTTACCGGCAATGTTTTTTACGTGCTTGTTCCACCCGTGATGGTCGTGCCCGACAAATACAAGGTCAAAACCTGGGACTTCTTCGGCAACAAGTTCTGCTGCATTTTCATTTCGCTTTGTTTCTTTTGTGGCACCGCCGTATGTATAATCCACACCGGCATGAAATAGTCCTATCAATATATCAGGTTTTTCTTTCCGCTCTATAATAGGTACCCATTTTTCCGCTGTTTTGACCATATCCATAAAATCGATTCCCTTATAAATTTTAGGAGGCAACCAATTAGGAATACCCGGAGTTGTTAAGCCGAGTACGGCAATTCTAATTCCTTCTTTTTCAATGATAACATACGGTTCAAAATACGGTTTGCCGTTTTTTACATTTACTGCATTTGCAGCAAGCCAAGGGAAATTAATCTCCTCCTTAAACCTATCGTAAACGGCATGCCCCGGTTCAATATCGTGATTACCTACCGTACCGACTTCATATTGCAGATAGTTCATTACTTCCGCATAAAGATGTTTCTCTTGCGGCTTTTCAAAATTGTAATAATAAACTGCTGGTGTGCCTTGGAGAATATCGCCGTTATCCAATAAAATCACTTTTTGATTTTTCTTTCCTCTTTCTTCTTTCAAATATGCCGCAACATGTGCCAATGAACCCTTTAGCGGTTTATCGTTTTTAAAATCATAAGGATAAATTGCCCCGTGCACATCCGTTGTTTCTATTATTTTAATATTTACGGTTTGGGCATTTGCAACTGTTAAAAGAAACAACAACAGTAGTGAGTATATAATCTTTTTCATCGGTGTTCCAATTAATTAAAAATTAATTCAAAAAAAATAAAAACGGAATTATTGACATCTTTATTTAATAATCACATCTCCAACAGGCCAACGGGGACGCAAAAGCAACGTATCGGGATATATGAAAAACTTTTCGGAAAACTGAAACGGAGAAATTTTTCCGTAATCAAACTTACCGTTATTATTTTTGTCGTCAAACATCCATATGGTATATTTATCGGGTAGTATGCGTTCAAAAGAATAACTGCTGTCCCGTTTAACTTTTGTTCTGTATTCCGAACCGGAAGAAGAGCATCCGTTAATAACAACAACCATATTTTGAATGTTTTCCGCAAATTCAACTTTGCCCGAAAGTCCGGTTAGTTCCCTGCCGGTTAATGTATTAATTTTAAAACTTTGTAAGGAATCTATTTTATTACCTGCCGCATCCGTTATTTTACTTCTGTCTATTTTAAAATCAATTTCCGTAGCAGGTTTAATATCGGAAAGAATCTTAACAATAAATTTTGCATCAGTTACTTTTTTTATTTCCCAATCATATTTATCGAGTATTAGCGAATTATTTAAACTGTCCGACGAAATCGCATCACTAAAAACGATAGTGAAATAGGGATTTAAATAATCGATTTTATTCTCTTTATACGGTGTAACAATAGGTTTGATTTTTGGAAAAAGTGTATCGGGTTTTTCATTTAAAGTAATTTCAAATTTATCGTACGGATTACGGTTCCCGAATTTATCGTAAATATTTTTTGCAATCAGAACATAATTCCCATTCGAAGGAAGTGTATCGGCAATTACCAAAAAATATTCGAACTTTTTCTTATTCCCTTGAAAATAATATTTAACTTTTACTTTATGGTTGTTAAGCGTATCGACCAGACAAAAATTTTGAGCAAAAAATTCGGAGGGGTCCAAAAATTCGGAATACTCAACGGAAAAATGATATCTATCGGTCATTGTAATATTGGAAATAAAAGGAGCAACAGTATCTTCCTTGGTCATTTTAAAATTAATTCCCGAAATTTCCGTAACGGAATCGTTTAATATTACCGGCTCCGAAATCACTCCGTAGGCTTCCTCCCCAATATTATATAGCCGATTCCCGTTTTCATCCTTAACGGCAAAAATTCTATACTCCCCTTTTTTTAATCCCATTAATTGATAATTACCGTTTTTTCCTACTTGAGTTACATTAATGGGTTTTTCAGTAACGGGGTTGGCAAAAGTATCCGCTTTCAAATATGCAAAAACCATTGTCCCCGATAAATCGTTACCATAAACCATACCTCCTATTTTTCCCGAATCGATTTCAGGGCCGGTTGAAAAAGTAAAATTAACCGCCGTTGCCATAGGATTTTTGTTATTTAAATCTTTTACCTCCGAGCCGATAGAAACCGTATAAGTTGTGTTTTCACGAAGAGTATCGTCAAAAGTTATTTCCACCGATGTTCCGCTCCAATCGTAATCAATTCTTTTTATTTCCGGTGATATAAACAGAGCGTTCAGAAGTGAAAGTTTATCAATGTATTCGGAAAATTCTATTTCAAAATGATCGTCATTAAAATTCAAAGTACCGTCCGGCGGATAGATATTTATAATTTCAGGAGGAGTTTTATCTTTTGGCCCGCCCGGGGGCATTTGTTGATTTGCACACTGAAAGAAAAAAAGTAGAGACATAATCATAAAAATAGAATTAAGTTTTTTCATTGTGATTTTCTCCATCTTCTGTATGCTCTCACATTTTTATTGTGTTCACTAAGTTTGGAAGAAAATTTATGTCCTCCCGTTCCGTCGGCAACAAAAAACAGATAATTTGTTTCCGCAGGGAAAAGTGCCGCAAGAATTGCATCTTTACCGGGATTATTAATAGGACCGGGGGGCAAACCTCCGTATTTATATGTATTATACGGAGAATCAATCTCCAAATCTTTATAATATACTTTATTTCTACTACGTCTTGTTCTTTTCAAATATTGTATTGTAGGGTCGGCTTGCAACTTCATCCCCCTTTTTAATCTATTGTAATAAACACTTGCAATTAATTTAAACTCTGATTTTTTATTAGATTCTCCGTCAACAATAGATGCCATGGTAAGAATTTCCTTTTTCGAAAGCCCCAATTTCTTCATCTGTATTTTAACCGAATCCGCTTCAAAAATTTTATCCATCGCTGTTTTTAATCTTTTAATTACCTCTACTACTGTGGTTTTTTCGTAAAAATAATATGTTTCAGGCAGCAAATATCCTTCCAAATTATCCGCTTTAATATTTAAAGATTTCAAAAAGGATTTATTACTGCTTAGCATCATAAATTCATCTTTATTTATATTTAATTTTTTTTGCAGTAATTCAGCCAATTTATGTTGCCAAATACCTTCAGGAATTGTTATTCGGATTTGCTTGCCCGGTGTCCCTTTAATAAGAAGGGAAACCAATTGAAAATAATTAAGTCCGTTTGGAATTAAATAAGTACCGGATTTAATTTTTGTTTCCGCTCCTAAAAAAAAACCGGCAATTTTTAGCCCCTCGGGGTTAGCAATAAAACCGTCTTGATATAAATTGTAAGCCACAACCGAAAAAGTTTCTCCCTTTCTGATTTTAAAACTTTTAGGAGATTCCCCTTCATAATAATTAGGTCCTAAAAAAGTAAAAAGCAAAAATCCGAATACAAAACTCCAGACTCCGACAAGAATATAAATCTCTTTTTTGGAAAAATAATAACGTTGCAAAAAGTTTATCCTAATAATTATTTTTTTAAATAGGTCAAAATATAATCAAATAAGGAAATAATTATTCAATAAACGATACATTACGGAAAATTATTATTTCAAAAAAACAACAAGATTTATACCGGAATAAAACTTAAGTAAGTTTATTAACTTTTATCGATTTCAGAAAAGGATAATTTCTTGTTTTAGATAGAATAGTTCTCTAAAAAAAGATATAGAAAACAACTTAATTTGAAAAGCTATTATCCTCAAGTGAAAAATATCTTTTCAAATTAACGAATTCCGAAACTTGGGAGCAATTCTCCGGGCAAAGCCCGGAATAATACTTTCTATTAAATAAAGTGCCTTAGGCAGAACATTTTGGTAACTTAACCGATATGAAAAAACAAATCTCGTAGAGAGTTTTTTTCTGTTCTCCCACTTTTTCCCATAGTCTTCGCCCTATAGAAGAGCTTTTTTTGTTATGCTCATTACTGATAACATCTGAATTTTGTTTATATTTTTGCACAGATGTAAGATTAAAGTAAATAAATTTAAATTGGCAACTCATCTCTTGTAAATCATAATCTACTTTAGTAAATTAGTAATTCAAAATTTTGGAACAAGGTTTGCCGAAGTGGCGGAATTGGTAGACGCGCTGGATTCAAAATCCAGTTTGGGATAACCAAGTGCCGGTTCGAGCCCGGCCTTCGGTACAATAAAAAGGCTCTAAGAATTACTTTGAGCCTTTTTCGTTTTTAAATACAAAAGGAAATTAATAAATCTTTACCGAACATAATTCTCTTGTAAATGATATTCGAATATTTTCTAACTCTCATCAAATTATAATTATTACGGTACATATTCTAAATAATACATTTCTTTTTCCGATTATTTTATAAATTTTATCATTCATAAATCTATTAATTTAATAAAGGTAAGAAAATGAAAAAAATTATAATGATAGTAGAAGTGTTTTTATTAAGTACTGTATTATTCGCTAATAATAATTCCAATAGCGGAACCCCTTCGGTTCAATTTTACAATACTAAAATTTTCCGTGGCTACCAAGAAGAGAGTAACTTTGGAGCTAATGTAGAAAATATCGGCGATTTTAATGCCGATGGTTACGAAGATTTTGCGGTTTCAGCTGAAGGAGAAGATGACGGAATTGGAAAAGTGTATCTATACTTCGGCAAAAAAAACCATGATTTCAAAGCGGATGTGGTTTTATCGGCTCCTTACGGATATGAACGATTCGGTTATAAAGTAACTTCGGCAGGCGATTTTAATGCCGATGGTTTCAGCGATATTGTAATTGTCGCTAAAAATTATACTACCGATAATCCTGTTGTTATGGTTTATTTCGGCGGACCTAATTACTCCACAATGCCTAATATCTTTTTGCAGAAGTATTGGAATGTTGCCGGATTTGGTGATGATGTTGCCGGTCTCGGAGATGTAAACGGCGACGGTATTGATGATATCGGTGTTGTTACCGCTACTTCAATGGGTATTTATTTCGGCTCGTTAAACCCGCCGTATTATGTTGAGATGGGACAATCATTAAACCAAGCGGGCTTTAATATTGAATATTGCGGCGATTTAAATGGCGACGGATATAACGATATTATAGGTTCTAATAGTAACACTAATCAAGTATTTGTTTACAAAGGTGGGCCGGATTTAGACGCTAATGTAAACCAATTTTTTGTTTCAAGTGAAACAGATACATACTTCGGGCATCAACTTTCTGCCGGAGGCGATATAAACGGCGACGGATTTTCCGATGTTGTTATAGGCGAAATGGGTTTTAACAGACACAGAGGAAGAGTATTGGTCTATTTCGGCGGAGCTGACTTTTTCAACAGTTCTTCGAAAACAGGACCTCCTGCCGATTTAGTAATTGATGGACCATCGGGCAATTCCAATTTCGGCTCCGCTGTTGCTATTGTTAAAGATATGAACGGCGACGGTTTTGATGAAATTGCTGTTGGCGGTTCTAATTTGAGTTATATGAATCTCTACTACGGAGCTACACATCCTAAAAAAGCAGTTTCACAAATTTTCCATTCCAACGATGCTGAATATGGCTATTTCTTTACAATTTCTTCTCTCGATTTTAATGGTGACGGCTACAATGAAGTTGTTGCCGGCAATTACGAAGCAGATGAGGTTTATTTGTTTAATAACGAAGTTAATTACATTGGTGCGAATTATGACTTTTCAATTAATGATCCTTCACATATAAACGGAGTATTTTCCGGTGGTGATATTAACGGTGATGGCATTGATGATTTTTTTACAATAAGAGTAGATTATATTTCCGGGGTTGGCTCTCGTCTTGTTAATGTTAAAATATATTCGGGTGGCGAAAAGTTAACTGATGAACCTACTTATTCTTGGGATTGTGATCTTGATTATAAGGTGAAAAAGGATTTTGTCGGGGATGTTAACGGTGATGGCATTGATGAGATTGTTGTGGGAAACGTTCTTATCTACGGGAAAAAGGATTTGACTTCTTCCGACACTTTGGAAACATATGTACTGGATGGTTTAATGCTTACACATGGCGACTATAACAACGATGGTTATAGTGATATTGTTACTTGCAATGATGAAAACAGAGCTAATGTAGTTTATGGCGGTAGTACCGGTTTTACAGTTGTTCCAATCCGTTTTGATGTTAACAATAGATCCGCTATAACAATTGATTACAATGGCGACGGAATAGATGATTTACTCCTTTCAAACAATAACAGGACATGGAATGACCATGTAGAAATACATTTTGGTAAATATGCCGGTTTTAGAACTTCATCTTTAGGGATTGAAAGAGATGCTTTTATTTTCCCGAATGAAATTTTTGAAAATTTTGATGATTTATTAGGTTTAACGAAAATAGGTGATATCAATAATGACGGATATGACGCTTTTACCATTTATTATAGAACTACAGATGATATATATATTGGCAAATTAGGTTCTATTACTAAGGAATGGGTAAATATCTCTTTTAGTAGTTTAGAAGGAATAGGTGATATTAACCATGATGGGATTGATGATGTAATGGGATATAAAGCTATTTATTACGGGTATAAAGGAATTTCTACTTTTGATTATACTGATGCAGATGTTAGAATGGAACAATCACTTTCTCCGTTGGGGGATATAAACGGTGACGGAGAACTTGATTTTGTTAATTCGGAATACTATGATTTTTATTTATATTTCGGCTCTTCAATAAATATTGCACCTCGTATTATATCGGTAAAAGATGTACCTGCAGACCAAGGCGGAAAGGTTACGCTTACATGGTTTAAATCCGGTTACGACGGAAGCAAAGTTACCTCATATAGAATAGAACGTAGTATTGCTCCGGTAGGTATTGGCTTTGCTTGGGAAGTGATTGATAATATTCCTGCAACAAGATTTAATTATTATTCCTGCACAGCCCCAACATTGAATGATAGAACATCGGAATACTCGGGTAATACTTATTTCAGAATTACCGCACTTACTAATGATGAAGATATTTTTTACTCATCAAATATTCTATCAGGTAATAGTGTGGATAATCTTGCTCCTCTTCCGGTAAACGGTTTAGCGGCAATTCCTACTGAAGCAGGAGTAAAAGTAAGTTGGGAACTTAATACCGAAAGCGATTTCAAAGAATATGAAATTTACCGTAGCTTAACCGAAGATATTGATTTGGATACAATGCAAGTTTACGGAACAACAACAGATTCAATATTTGTTGATGAAACACCGTTAAACGAATCGGTTTATTATTTTGTACGTGGTACGGATATTCACAACAACGCAAGTGAAAGTGCATCCGTATATCTTAATGTTACCGGAGTTAATGATGAAATCGGTTTGCCTAATGAATTTTCACTTAATCAAAATTATCCGAATCCGTTCAACCCGAGTACAACAATAAGTTTTGCTCTGCCAAAACGAGCGGATGTAAAACTTACTGTTTACAATTCAATCGGTGAAAAAGTCGCGGAATTAATTAATCAAAACATGAGTGCTGGGTATCACAATATAAATTTTGATGCTTCAAGTCTCAGCTCAGGTTTGTATCTTTACAGAATCTCTGCAGGTAATTTTGTAGATGTAAAAAAGATGTTATTACTTAAATAAATTATGAATTAAAAAGAAGTGAGAAAATGAAAACACTAAAAAAATATAATTACCTATTTGCATTGGTATTATTATTTGCATCAACCCTTTTTGCACAAGACGGAATTCTTGATGCAACTTTTGGAAATAATGGAATATTTGAAACCGGTATATCGGCTACTAAAACCGGTCACAGGGGTAGTACTATTTATTGCCAAACAACTTCTTCGGATAATTCTGTTTTTTTAATTACTCCCAAATATATCAGAAAGTTTAAAGAGGATGGAACAATTGATATAACGTTTGGGAATAACGGAGCTGCTGAATTATTAAACTATGATTTAGATTCAACGGAATATTATTACAGAGATGTTTTGTTAGATAAAGATGGAAAAATTATTATTACCGCTTATACAGTAAAGCGTAATAAAGTAGTAGTTAATCATAACAGATATAAAATGTCAGTTATAGTTTTTCGGCTTAATAACGATGGAAGTATTGATGATACATTTGGTGAAAATGGTATTTTTAAAATACAGGAAACTGATTTCCCATATTATCACGATAGGGTAGTGAAACTTGCTATTACAGATAATAATAAAATTTATTTAGCTTTTCAGGGCTGGAAAGAATTTACAGACCTTTTCTTATACAGAATAAATAACAATGGAAGTATAGATACTGAATTTGGAGAAAACGGGTTTTGGAAAGCAACAGAATTCACAAGTCTCAATAATAAGTTTCGGGATATGAAACTTGATAGCGAGGGAAATATTTTCCTTTTAAATAGTGAACGTAGTGGACAATACCAACCAACTGATACGTTATTTGTACACAAGGTAAATCCCAAAGGTATAACCGATATCAGTTTTGGGAACAACGGAGCTTTTTCCTATTCAGACTCAAACTATATTGGTTTTTCAGGAAGAATGGATTTATCCTTTCAAAATGATAACAAAATTATAATTGGTTTAGTCAGTATTGCCACTAATTATACTGCTTTCGGGCCAGCTTTAATAAGATTATTACCTTCCGGTATTTTAGATGCTGACTTCGGAAATAATGGGGTTCGCAAATTTGATTTATCCGATTTTGGTTATAATTCTCTAATTGACATTAGGAATATTTATCATTTGCACGATAAAAAAATTGTTTTAGGAGGGGCGACATCTGCTGGGAAAACATATCTATTAAAATTGAATAGTGACGGTTCATACGATACAAAATTTGGAATTAACGGACTAGGCGGAAATCTTTCATCTACTTCAAATAATCGAGTTATGACTGGTTTTTTTCTCACAACTAATAATAAAATTCTTGTTACCGGAATTCAATATAGTGATACTACATTTTATTTTTCCAGATATAATAATGATGTTCAATATAATATTTTGCACGTCTCCGGCAATGTTTCCGGTTCTTGGGATGCCGATACTGTTTATGTTGACGGTGATATTACGGTCCCTCTTAACGATACGTTAACTATCTCTCCCGTTACAGCGGTTCGTTTTACCGGTGCTTATAAATTTCTTGTTCAAGGAACATTAATTGCGGAAGGAACGGAAAAAGAAAAAATTACTTTTGATGCATCTGAAGGTATATTGTGGCGAGGAATAGTTTTCGACAATACCAATAATACCGGACAAACAACCTCGAGCATTAAGTTCTGCGACTTTACTCAAGTCGGTGGCGGAAGTTTGGGTAACCCTGTTTACGGTACGCTTTATTTTAACAACTCCAAAGCGGATGTTACCAATATAGTTATTCATAATTCTTACGGAATCCATTTTAAAAAAGCTACCGGCACAATTACCAAGTCGTATTTCAAAAATACTTCCCCGCTTTGGATGGATTCTACAAATTTATTTACAATCTCTTATTCCCATTTCGATTCTTCAGCAGTTTCGCTTTATAATTCTTCTCCGAAAATAGACAGTTGTATTATTGAACGTTCGGTTAACGGAAGTGCCGTTGTGGGAATTTACGGAAGTAATTCTTCTCCCGAAATTACCAACACTGTTATTAGAAATAACGGCGGCGGCGTTTATTTCACAAACTCCAATCCGGTATTTGAATTTGTTACAATTGAAGATAACCACACAAACAATTACGGCGGCGGCGGATACTTCGATAAATGTAATCCTACATTTAAAAACGTAATTATAAAAAATAATACAACAGCACAGT
>CAZTYP010000004.1:0-8047 GCA_964617555.1 uncultured Melioribacteraceae bacterium
AAAGGGGAATCGATTTATAAAGAACGATTACCGAATATACACAGAGTATATTTGAGAAATAAAAGAGGAAATAGATCTACAACAAGATGACCATATTTATAGACGTGAATCAATTCAGAATGTGTTGGACAAAGACCCGACAATATTTACACCGGAGGAACTACAGACGTTAAAAGAGACCGACCAATTTATTCTTGACAATATTGAGGACGCTGCACGTTGGTTTCATTTTTGGAATTACAAGGATTATCCTAAAAAAAATTGGTGGCGTTATGCCAAGTTTATTGCAAACGGAGATATGAATAAACCTAATCTTGATGAAATTTATAAACCGTATTTTGACAAATTAGAAATGCAGGAAACAGCATAAACCTAAGCATGTATTAAAACTGCTTCGGGGATTCTAGGTATTTGCCCTCTCCCCTCTCCTTTTTTATTAAAAGTGCCTACTAAATAGTAGTTTTTTTATTTTAAAAAGTTTGACTTTGTGCATAAATATTTGATGCGATATTATGCACAAGCTTTATTAAAAAACATCGAAATTCACTTTATATTACTCGTTAAATCGGGTGCAAACAAAAAAACATTATCTACAAATCCGACAACAAAGAGCAACCTACTTTTACTCGTGAAGTTAAAATTGCGAAAGTGGATAACGAAAAGCAAAGGGGTATTAGCTTTTCACGAAAAAGGATTAACAAACGAAAGACAAGATTTTTTATTCTTCTTCAACAAAAAGCGAATCCGGCAGATTTTGGTTTAGCTTGTAATTGCTGTAATTAATAATTACAGTTCCGCTAATTCCTTTTTTCTCTTTATTACTCTCAATTCCGGAATCTTCTTTAAACATTGCCGCGTGTCCGGTAGCAGCTACGTTAAAAAAGAATTTGGCTTTGGAAGGAAGGATTTCAACTTCAGGATGGTTATAATATAAATCTACGGTAATTGTACCCATTTTTTTGGTTACACTTTCAATTTTGCGTATAACCTTATACAAAGGATCAATCCAAAGTGTGGAAAGGATAATATTACTACTATCTGTAAGAGGAACAACTTTTAGAACATCAACCGTAAAACTGTCAATGACTTCGGTTTTAATAAATATTGCGGAATAAGGTTCCGTTAGTAATTGTGAAGGAGAAAAAGATAGACCTTGTTTGGGAATTATTGCAAATCCATCCGATTTAATTCTGATTTTATCGGGTTGTTTAAAAAAGAGTTTGGCTTTGGAAGGAGGGGCATCAACAAAATTTACATCAATTTTAATATCAATATCCACGGAGTAATCTTTTATTTTTTCGAACTCATTTTGAATTTTGCCCAATAGTTCTTTAGGATTATGTTCCTGTGCGAAAACTGTAACGGAAAACATAAGAAATAGTACTATTTTTTTCATTTTTTACACCTACGATAAAATATCTTTTCGTTTAAATATAATTACTGTTAATAGATAGAAGAAAAATATATGTCCTAGCAACACAAAAAACGAAATTATGATTTTTCCGTAATCAAGCGGCTTAATAAAGAACTCACGCCAAGCCGACATATGATTTGTAAAAAGGAACGGCTTAATAGATTCGATAGATTCTATTTTAAGTGCGGAAATTATAAGGAATGTAATTATAACAAACATGGTAGAAATTATTGGTCCTATTGCATTTTCCACAAGGGAACTAAAGAGAATAGAAAGAGAAAGTACCGTAGTCATACTTAAAGCAACAAAACCGTACGAAAGAAGAAATCTCCATAAAACATCGTTACTTGCAAACACGTAAAGTTTACTTTTAAAAACCAGAAGTTCCCCGGTACCAAATAGGAGTACGGAAATACCGAGACTTGCTATCATCATAAAAAAGAGAAGAAGATTAGTATAAACGGCTCCGGCAATAAATTTTGCGGTAACAAAACTTTCGCGGGTAATGGGACGTGTAAGCATAATTCTGTATGTGCCTGCCGTTGCCTCGCCGGCTAATAAATCTCCTCCCACAAGCAAAATTAAAAACGGAATATATGCGGAAAGGGATTGTAAGATTACAAAGGCAATTAGATATCCGTTAAGCAAATTCCCCGAGAACTCAAAAGAGTTTCGCAGACTTCTTGTTGCGAAGGCAATATATTTATCTCCTTGAAAATAGAGAGCCAACTCAATAATTGAAGAGATAAGAAATATTGCGGTAAAAGCAATGTAGGTTCTTTTTTTATGAAATATTTTAGATAGTTCTATAAAAATTAATTTTTTCATTCCGTTTTGCCCTCAGTTATTTTCAAAAAATAATCTTCAAGGGAACGGATTGGAACGATTGAATCTATTTTTACATTATTTTCAACAAGGAATTTATTTAATTCGCTTATCTCAGATTTATCCATTTCAAAAACCAACTTGTTTTTTTCCGTTTCAACAAAATTTTTATTCCACATGGAATGTTTTATAACCTCATGTGCTTTGCTAACATCATCAACTTCAAAACGGACTTTCATTTCGGAGGAATTAAGCAACTCTTCCACGCTTCCTTCTATTTGCGTTGTACCGTTGTTAATAATAATCATGCGTGAAGCTATTATTTCAATCTCTTTTAAAATATGCGACGAAAGAAATATTGTTTTTTTCAAATTATTACTTAAGTGCAAAATAAGTTCGCGCATTTCCTTTATTCCTTGAGGGTCAAGACCTGTAGTGGGTTCATCAAGTATTATTAGCTCGGGGTCGTGAAGCAGGGCTTGTGCAATACCCAACCGTTGTTTCATTCCATAGGAAAAAGTTTTTACTTTACTGCGGGCACGTTTTTTTAGTCCCACTATTTCCAAAACTTCTTTAATCCGTTTTCTGTTTATATCTTTCCCTGAAATTTTACCGAGTATTTCCAAATTTTTATATGCTGAGAGATAAAGGTAAAAATCCGGCTTTTCTACAATTGCTCCTATTCGTTTTAATATTTCCAACCTTTCGTCTTTTAAAGATTTACCGAAAATTGTTATTGTTCCGGAGGTAGGTTTTATCAATCCCAAAAGCATTCGTATTGTTGTACTTTTGCCTGCTCCATTTGGTCCTAAAAATCCTATTACCTCTCCTCTGTATGCATTAAGACTTAAATTATTTACCGCTTTAAGGGAACCGTATTTTTTTGTTAACCCGGATACTTTCAATATTATTTCGTTAGTTTGCTTTTCCATACTTTTTAAAATTATTTTATCACCTAAATATATTCAAAAATATGTTAGAGATAAAAAAGAGGATAGAATTATAATATTTTACATAATTCATATCCTCTTAAACTTTACGGTAAAATTAAAATCCGAATTATTTTACAAGCATCATTTTTTTCACTTGTGTAAAATTTCCCGCCGTTAGTCTGTAATAATAAACACCACTGGTTAATCCGTATAACGCTGCATTAAAAACAACTTTATAGTTGCCGGAAGATTGTTCTTTGTTAACAAGCATTGCTATTTCACGTCCAAGCATATCATAAATTTTTAATGTTACGGTTGCGGAATTTATTTCCGACGGAATTGAATATTGTATTGTTGTACTTGGGTTAAAAGGGTTTGGATAATTTTGATAAAGCAGAAATTTTTCGGGAACAAAATTTTCATCATCTACAGCTACATCAACAATTAAGCCCTCCAACACCTTTTCAATTAACTTGGTTCTTTCGGCATCGTTATAAACGGTTTCTATAGGGAACCCCAAATTTGCAAGCCCGCCAAAGGTAGATGTAGGGTAAAATTTAATTCCGGCATATCCTTTTGAAGTGGAAACACCTTTATATCTAAAAACATTTGCCGCACCGTTAAGTCCTTCAATTGCATCGGGCCAATCAACATTTATGGTTCCGTGGGTACCGTTATCAAAATTATATCGGGAACCGCTTAAATCCAACACGGAATAGTATGTTGCTTTTTCGTTGTTTGGAGCATCGGCAATATATTTTGCTTTTAAATAATTGTGATAAAAATCCTTATCGCTTGCCGACCCTTTGTGGTCTAAATCCCAACCGATTTCGGAGCCGGAAACCACCAGAGTTTTTCTGTTGTTAAGAAACGCTTTAATTTTTTTTTGCTCAAGAGAATTAAATGTTTCGTCAACCGTACTCTCGTCCATCAACATCCAAAAAACGATTTGAAAATCCATCAAATCCACTTCCCCTTTATATACGGCTTCGTTACTGGCCGAAGAGAATGAGTAGCCCAATGTTTTCATCGGTGTGCCGTACATTCTGATATAATCAAAAGTATTTGTTGTGTTGGAAATTCTATCGAAGCCGTTTACTATTAATATATTTTTTTTATTGCTTGGAATTGCCGCAAGTACTTCGGTTGTGGCGGAAGCGCCTGAGGGATTGATTGCATTTACTTTAAAATAGTAAACTTTCCCCTCGGTAAAATTGGATAACGGAACAGAAGTAGTGGTTACTTCGGTAATTTTCGTGAAATTTTTCCCGTCGTCACTTTTATATATACCGTATTTATCCGCATACTGAACGGGTTCAAACTCTAATTTTAATGTATTAGAGTTTACTTGCAATACTCTAAACCCTTTCGGTTTATTTGGAACAGGCGGGGTTGCATCGCCGAATTTATAATTAATTAAATTCCACAAATCTTGTTTTGTGCCGTCATAGCCTAAGGCCCACATACCGACTCCGCCAATATCTTTATCAATGGCAAGATCATATTTTTTCTCTAGCGAAAGATAATCATCAAACCAGGTTTGATGCCATTGATTTCCCTCTTGCCAACGGAACCAGGCCGTTTGTGATTTTCCGTCCCACAACAAACCGTACGTATCGGCTTTATCAACATCATTGCGGTAATAAGTGCTTCCTTGATATCCCCCGTTATCTTTATCTACACCGGAATAAGCATTACCGGAAAGGGTTTTCCACTCGTGCCCGTAATACGGTACACCAAGAATAATTTTTCGGGGATATTTTGAAAGAGGGATTTTGTAATCGTTAGTAAGCACAGTAGTAATTGTATGTGTAAATCCGGTTAAAGGGGCATTTGGCCCGGCCGTGGAACTCCATTTACCCCAAAAAGCATACCCCATAATAAAAACATAATCGCAACTTTTCACCAGTTTGTCCAAATTCCAAGCTCCGCCCCAATTAACTGCAGGCCCGGCAAAAGAGACTTCCGTTTTGGAAGAGATTTCCTGATGAATATAGGTCGTAAGTTCCGCCATAAAATCACCGATAACACTCTCTTTATCAGCTTTTTTTAATCCTTCAAAATCAACATTTATTCCGTCCAGTTTATATGTTGAAATCAAATTTTTTGCCGAATTCATAAATCGTTCTTTTGCGGCTGCATCGGTAATAATTTGGTGAATATCATCATCATCAAAATTGGTTACAACCATAATAACCTTTGTTCCTGCCGAATGTGCGGCATTAATTACATCCGTCCAAGGCCAGCCGGAGGGCTTACCGATTGTACCGGTATTTGAGACGGGAAAATCGAATGTTGCAACGTGAGTAAGTAATTCATATTTCTGATTATTATGTGCCCCGTCGGCATATTCCCAATCGGGCAAATAACCGAACACAATTTTGGAAAGGGTTTTTCGGTTATTAATTTGCAATGGTATTATTCCGCTTCCGTCTTCTGCGAATTTACTTAATATTTTTTTCTTGTTTCCGTATTCTTCTTTTTGAGCTTTATGTACTGAAAATTCGTGAAACTCAACTTCTTGCGCATAAATTGAAAAAGTAGAAGCAAAAGCGATAAGCAAAATCAAGCATCTTGTGAACATAACAACCTTTTTTTTTCTATATTTGTTATAAATCAATAAATTATAATACTATTCTTAAGTAAGATACTTAAATAATAAATAAAAGAAAGGGGTAAAAAATGATATCCGAAAAAATGAATGACGCATTAAATTTACAACTAAACAAAGAGCTGTTCTCATCTTATTTATATCTTTCCATGGCAAGCTATTTCGATAGCCTTAATCTTACCGGGATGAAACATTGGATGACTTTACAAGCGGAAGAAGAATATGAACATTCAATGAAATTCTTGGACTTTATTCAAAAAACCGGCGGTAGAGTTGTGTTGGATAAAATAGAAAAGCCGCAAACGGAATGGGAATCTCCGAAAAAAGCATTTGAAGATGCTTATGCACACGAGCAATTTATTACAAAAAGCATAAATGAGCTTACCGATTTGGCAATTGAAGAGAGAGACCATTCAACAAGAACATTTTTACAATGGTTTATTGACGAGCAAGTTGAGGAAGAAGCCAATGCAAACGATATTGTTCAAAGATTTAATTTGGTTGGCGAAAGCAAAAGCGGGCTTTATATGCTTGACCGTGAATTGGGCGGCAGAACAAATAACGAAGAAAGTTCCGCCGAGTAGCCAAACAGTTGTTTTATACTTAATATTCATCACACAAAAGCCCTTTATTTTAAGGGCTTTTTGTTTATATCTCTTTTTATTGCTGCAACAACGGAAAAATATCGCCCTCTATGTTTTTCCTGTTTTATTATATTAAAACAAAAGCTTTGAACCCTTTGTTTATCTTTACATACACGCATTTTATTTTTAAATAACTTATCTCAAAATAAATTATTCCTATAAACATCATATATTTTATATTCTTGTTTTTATATATAAATTTAGGGTTCGGATTAAATATTACTATGCAGAAAAGAGAAGAAAAAAATATTACAACAAATCGCAAAGCATTTCACGATTATTTTATCGAGCAAAAACTTGAAGCCGGCATTTCTTTACTTGGAACGGAAGTGAAAGCATTGCGGACTGGAAAAGCAAACCTTACCGACGCTTACGCAACAATAAAAGGCGGGGAAGTTTGGCTTATTAATTCTCACATAGGCGTTTACGACCACGGTAACATTAACAATCACGAACCGTTACGTAAACGAAAACTTCTGCTTAAAAAATCCGAGATACGCAAACTTGCAAACAAGACCAAACAAAAAGGATACTCTTTAATTCCGTTACGATTATATTTTTCAAACGGAAAGATAAAAGTGGAACTTGGTTTGGCGCGCGGGAAAAAATCATATGATAAACGAGAGGCAATTAAACAAAAAGATGCTAAAAGAGAATTGGACAGAAGGGTAAAACTTTGACTAATAGAATTACAAATTAAACATAGGAAATAAATTGAGCGAAAAAATTAAATTTCCCTCCGTGGAAGAACAGATGAAAGTTATAAGACGCGGTGCGGCAGAAATAATTCCGGAAGAAGAGTTAATTAAAAAATTGGAAAACTCAAAAGAGACCGGCAAGCCGTTAAATATAAAATTAGGTTGCGATCCAACACGCCCCGATTTACATCTCGGGCATTCGGTTGTTTTACGCAAACTTGCACAGTTCCAAGAACTTGGGCATCAGGCAATATTAATCATCGGAGACTTTACCGCATTAATAGGCGACCCCTCCGGACGCAATACAACACGCCCTCCTTTAACGGAAAGTGAGATTGAGGAAAATGCGAAATCTTATTTTGAACAAGCATATAAAATATTGGATAAAGATAAAACAAAAATTGTTTATAATTCCGAATGGTTGGGTAAAATGAATTTTGCCGATGTAATTAAATTAGCATCCAAATATACTGTTGCGCGTATGCTTGAACGTGATGATTTTACAAACAGATTCAAAGCGGGAATACCGATAAGTATACACGAAATTCTTTATCCCCTTGCTCAGGCAATGGATTCCGTGGCAATTGAAAGTGATGTGGAGCTTGGAGGAACCGACCAAAAATTCAATTTGCTTGTGGGCAGAGATATTCAGCGTGAGAACGGAATGCAACCACAAATTATTTTAACAATGCCTATTCTGGTCGGAACCGACGGCGTTGAAAAAATGAGTAAATCTTACGATAACTATATCGGCATCAACGACTCACCACAAGATATTTACGGTAAAACTTTATCCATTCCGGATAACATTATCTATAATTACTACGAAGTTGCTACCGACGTTACCGCTGCCGAACTTGCACAAATAAAAGCCGATTTGGAAAATCCGTCGGTAAACCCACGTAATATAAAACGCAAACTCG
>CAZTYP010000005.1:0-25951 GCA_964617555.1 uncultured Melioribacteraceae bacterium
TGATATAATGATTGCAGCTGCCTTGGCAGGTAAAGCCGGTTGTTACGAAACAAAAGGGGACTACGAAGAAGCTGCAAAACTTTTTGAGAAAGCTGCAAACGTAAGCAAATATGTGCCTGCCAACGGAGAATATTTATTAAATGCCGGAATTAATTTAATTAAAATCAATAAGTACAACAAAGCTAAAGTTTTATTGAACAAAGTCAAGAAGGATTATCCGACTACAATGGCGGCAAGAGAAGTTGAAAAATTTTTAGCAATTGTAAACAGTTAAAATTTTCAGATTATTAAAAATAAAAGTGAAGGTAAAATGGCTGATACATCAGATTTTAGAAACGGATTAATTATTAAATTCAAAAACGGATTATATACCATCGTTGAATTTCAACATGTTAAACCCGGTAAAGGTGGGGCATTTGTAAGAACAAAATTAAAAAATTTACAAACCGGAAGAGTCTTGGATAATACTTTCCGAGCCGGGGAACCGATTGAACCGGTACGCGTTGAAAGGAAGAAATATCAATTTTTATATAGAGACGGCGATTCGTTGGTATTAATGGATAACGAAACTTACGAACAAATTGATGTTAATAAATCTTATTTCGGAGAAAAAGAAAAATTTTTGAAAGAGAGTGAAGAAGTTGAACTTTTACTTGATGACGAAGATAAAATTGTTATTGCCGAAACTCCTATTTTTGTTTATCTTGAAGTTGTTGAAACTGAACCCGGATTTAAAGGCGATACCGCAACCAACGTTATGAAACCGGCAACATTGGAAACCGGAGCTGTAATTAATGTTCCTATTTTTATTAATATTGGTGATATATTAAAAATAGATACCCGCGAGGGAAAATACGTAGAAAGAGTTAAAAACTAAATTAGAAGAGAATTATGGATTATAACTTAATTAAAAAACTTGTGAAGATTGTTGAACAGAGTAATGTAACTGAATTTTCTGTTCAAGAAGGAGACCTAAAAATAAAGATCTCAAAAAACGGAAAACAACAAACAATTAACACTGTAGTTGCCCAGCCGGCAGCACAGCAAGTGCAAGCTCCTGCTGTTGCTCCTAATCAGTCGGAAGTAAAACCGCAGGTAAACGAAAATCAAGCGGCAGCTAATCCTAACCATCATGAAGTTTGTTCTCCTATAGTGGGAACATTTTATCGTGCCCCTTCTCCTGATTCTGAGCCTTACGTTAAGGTTGGTGATACCGTTTCCGAAGGTACAGTGCTTTGCATTGTTGAAGCAATGAAGTTGATGAACGAAATTGAATCTGATGTTAACGGAAAAATCGTGAAAATTTTGGTTGATAATGCAACCCCTGTTGAATATAATCAGCCGCTTTTTATTATTGAAAAAAGTTAATTACTCTACAAAGAAAGGATAAGATTTGTTTAAGAAAATTTTAATTGCCAATAGGGGCGAAATCGCTCTTAGAATAATTCGTACATGTAAAGAAATGGGAATCTCTACAGTAGCCGTCTATTCGGAAGCCGATAAAGATGCCGCTCATGTTGTTTTTGCCGACGAAGCTGTTTGCATCGGACCGGCAAACGGAAAGGAGAGTTATCTTAATATCCCAAGCATTATGGCCGCCGCAGAAGTTACTAATGCCGATGCAATTCATCCAGGATACGGGTTCTTGGCAGAAAATGCCGACTTTTCTCAAATCTGTGAAGATATGAATATTAAATTCATAGGTCCTTCACCGGATATGATAAAAAAAATGGGAGACAAAGCTTTTGCTAAAACAACCATGAAAAAATGCGGCGTTCCCGTAGTCCCCGGCAGTGACGGAGCTGTTAATACAATTGATGTAGCAAAAAAGGTAGCTCTCGAAATAGGATATCCGGTTATTCTTAAAGCCTCTGCCGGCGGCGGCGGTAAAGGGATGAGAATTGTTTGGAAAGAAGAAGAAATGGAAAATGCATTCCTTACTGCAAGTAACGAGGCGAGTGTAGGATTTGACAACCCCGAATTATACCTTGAAAAATTTATTGAAGCCCCCCGTCACGTGGAAATACAAATAATGGGAGATCAATTCGGAAACGTTTATTCTTACGGAGATAGAGATTGTTCCATTCAACGTCGTCATCAAAAATTAATTGAGGAATCTCCTTCGCCAATTATTACCGAAGAAGTACGAGCTAAAATGTCGGAAGCCGCAATTCTCGGTGCAAAATCGGTCAATTACGAAGGTGCGGGAACGGTTGAATTTTTGGTGGATAAAAATCTTGATTTTTATTTTATCGAAATGAATACACGTATTCAGGTTGAACATCCCGTTACCGAAATGGTAAATAATGTTGATTTGATTAAACAACAAATACTTGTTGCTGCAGGAGAAAAAGTTCAGGACTTGCCAACAAAAATGAGCGGACACAGCTTTGAATTCAGAATTAATGCCGAAGATCCCGAAAATGATTTCAGACCGTCTCCAGGCAAAATTGAATACCTTCATTTTCCCGGAGGTTTCGGGATTAGAATAGATTCACACATTTACAACGATTATGTAATACCTCCTTATTACGATTCTCTTGTTGCCAAATTAATTGTTTGGGGTGTTGATAGAGACCACGCTATTCAACGAGCCAAAAGGGCTTTCGATGAATTTACTATAGAAGGTATTAAAACAACAATTCCTTTCCATCAAAAGATGTTAAACAATAAATATTTTTTGAGCGGAGATTATGATACGAACTCAATTGATAAATTATTAGAAGATTAAAAACAGAGGTTAAAATGAACGTCCCTGAAGGAATTAAATTTTCCAAAGATCATGAATGGGTTAAACTGGAAGATAATAATGTTGCATTAATAGGTATTAGTGATTATGCACAAGGGGAATTGGGAGATATAGTTTTTGTTGATATCGAACCGGACCTTGAAGAGGTAAAAGCCGGAGAAACTTTCGGCTCAATAGAAGCAGTTAAAACGGTCAGCGATTTATATGCACCTATTTCCGGAAAAGTTATTGAAGTAAACCCTGCTTTGGAAGATGAACCTGAATTGGTTAATACCGATCCTTATGGCGATGGTTGGTTGATAAAGGTTGAATGTTCCGACCTATCGGAACTGGATGCTTTACTTTCAAGTGAAGATTACAAAAAACAGATTGGCTCATAACCAATCTGTTTTTTTAAAAATTAGTTTAAAGAGGGAATTGTTTAAAAAAAATATTCCCTTACATATATCCTACAATTTTATTTTGATCAAATTTTATAATGGCAAAACAAACAATTTTAATTTTAGATTTCGGATCGCAATATACCCAATTAATAGCTCGTCGTATTAGAGAGTCAAAAGTTTACTCTGAAATTCACCCGCATAATTTTTCGTTGGAGGAAATAAAAAAAATAAATCCTGCCGGAATTATTTTGTCCGGTGGTCCCATGAGTGTTTACGACGAAGGAGCTCCTCAAATTAATGAAGAAATTTTTGGGCTTGGAGTTCCCGTGCTGGGACTTTGTTACGGATTACAATTAATTGCCAATAATTTTAACGGAATGGTTGAACCCGCCGAGGATAGGGAATATGGTAAAGCAAATATCATCATCAAAAACCCTTCGTTAATTTTGAAAAATGTGAAAAATAATTCCGTAGTTTGGATGAGCCATGGTGATTTGGTTACTAAAATTCCCGAAGGATTTTATGCCGATGCGGAAACGGAAAACACACCAATATGTGTGCTTTCTAATGAGGATGCACGCATTTACGGTTTGCAGTTTCATCCGGAGGTTGCACATACCGAAGATGGGAAAACAATTATTAATAATTTCCTATTTGAAATTTGTAATGTAGAACCGAATTGGACACCTGCTAATTTTATTAAATCTTCCATAGAAAAAATACGAACGGAGGTGGGAAATAATAAAGTAATAGTTGCTCTTAGCGGCGGGGTTGATTCTTCCGTTGCCGCAATACTTATGCACAAAGCAATTGGGGATAATTTAATTTGCATTCATATAGATTCCGGTATGATGAGGAAGAACGAAAGTGCAAATATTATTAAGATGTTTGAAAATAATTATAAATTGAATTTAATTTCCGTTGATGCTTCCGAAAAATTCCTTTCAAGGTTAAATGGGGTTGTTGACCCGGAAAAGAAAAGAAAGATTATCGGGACAACATTCATTGATGTTTTTGAAGAAGAGAGTAGGAAAATCGGAGATATAAAGTTTCTTGTTCAAGGAACTCTTTATCCGGATGTAATAGAATCTGTACCCGTTAAAGGGCAATCCGTTACAATTAAAACCCATCATAACGTTGGCGGATTACCGGAAAAAATGAATTTGAAATTAATTGAACCTTTCAGAGAATTGTTTAAAGACGAAGTAAGGTCAATAGGACGAGAGTTGGGGTTGCCCGAAGAATTTATTCGTCGGCATCCTTTCCCCGGGCCCGGTTTAGCTGTGAGAATATTGGGTGATATTACAAAAAACAAGTTGGAGATTTTAAGGGAAGCCGATCAAATTTTTGTTGACGAACTCTTAAATTTCGGTATTTATGATGAAATTTGGCAAGCATTTGCGGTCCTTTTACCTATACAGTCCGTAGGTGTAATGGGTGATGCGCGAACTTACGAAAATGTTTTGGCTTTGCGTGCCGTTACTTCCGTTGACGGAATGACTGCCGATTGGTATCCGTTCAAGTCGGAAGTTTTGGAAGCAGTATCAAATAAAATTATCAGAAATGTGCAAGGGATTAATCGCGTGGTTTATGATATTAGTTCAAAACCGCCTGCAACAATAGAATGGGAATAACCGAGTCGTTAAATATTGATGCAAAATTTCGAAAAGCTACCGCTTTTATTCAGCAAGGTAATACCTTGGCAGCAATACAGATTTATAAAAATCTATTGTTAATACCCGAAGCAGAGCGGAAAGCTACAATAAAACTTGCCGATATTTACGACCAAGCCGGAAATTTAAATTCTGCCGTCGAGTTATTTGAAGCATATTTAAAACATAATTCCGATGATAGTGAAATAATAAAATTGGTAAGCTATTTCCTTGTAAGAAACTCACTTTTTACGGAAGCACAGCGATTTATTAATAAGTTCGATATAAAAGATGAAAATATGGATTTTTTGCGTGGAGTAGTAAATTTTCATACTCAAAAATTTGTTGACTCGCATAAAATTTTCACAGAATTTATTACGAAATATAATTCGTCCGAATTATTGCCGAGTGTTCTTTTCTATTTAAGTAAAATCTATTTTATCAATTCCGATTTTGACAGTGCACTTAAAGCCGTAAAAAAATCCATTGAACTATTGGGGGATAACCCCGAAGCATACAAATTGGAAGCCGATATCTATTTTAATAAAGAAATGTATTATCATGCAAATGAATCGATCGGGAAAGCATTAAAATTGAATCCTTCCGTTATTGCTTGGAGGCATTTTCAGATTAAAATTTTAATTTTGCTTGATGAAATTAATAAAGTAAAAGAAAAACTCCACACCGTTATTGACGAATCTCCTTCCTCGGCTGAAATACTTTATATGATTGGGAAATGGCATTTGCAAAAAAATGAAAAGAAAGAAGCAAACAGATATTTTGCGATTGCCGAAACAATAAATCAAAAATTGGCAAAATAAAATTTATAAATAATACTGGGAATATTATGAAAGTAAAAGATATTCCTTTAGACGACAGACCTCGTGAAAAACTTCTTTTGAGAGGAGCAAAAAGCGTTACCGATGCAGAGTTGTTGGCAATTCTTTTACGTACCGGCACAAAAGGGAGTTCGGTTATCGAAATAGCTCAAAAGTTGATAAGTAAATATTCAAATCTTGCACAATTGGCATTGCAATCGGCTAAAGCATTGCAAAAAAATCTCGGAATAGGAAAAGATAAAGCCGCAACATTAGTGGCTGCTTTTGAACTAAGCAGGCGTGTAGAGTCGCAGAGTAAGTGGTTTTCCAATAAATCCGTTACTTCGCCTGTTGATATTGCCGAAATGTTTATTCCATTATTAAGGGACGAATCAAAAGAAAAATTCATTGTAATCTCTCTTAATACAGCGAACAAAATTATTCGTTACAATGTTGTTTCAACAGGAAGTTTATCCGGTAGTATTGTGCATCCGAGGGAAGTTTTTAAAATTGCAATCGAAAACAATTCTGCTAATATTATTTTAATGCATAATCACCCGAGCGGAAACAAAAATCCGAGCACTGAAGACATAAAAACAACACACACTCTTGTTGAAGCGGGGAAATTATTGGATATTCAGGTTTTTGACCATATAATTATTGCCGATAATAGCTATTATAGTTTTGTTGAAAACAGATTGATATAGTATTGTGATATTCATAAGTTCGGTATAACAAAGATTTTTTTTATTTACGTGAATTTTTTTTGTATAGTTTGGCTATTTTAGTATATTTGGTCTTATATAATAAAAAACCTAAATTAAATTAAGGAGGAAACAATATGTTAAAAGCTAAAAAATTGTTCACTTCCGCATTAGCAATGTTAATGCTTATCAGTATGATAAGTTTTGTTGGATGTAGTGGTGTAAGTGAAGAAGAAATGGCTAATTTGGAAGCATTGAGAATTGAGGTTAAGGCTCTTCAAAAAGAGGTAAACTCACTAAAAAGTGAAAAAACTCAGTTGGAAAGAGAAATTGCAGAACACAATGCACAGTTGGAAAAAGTTGCTAAACAAAAAGCAGAAGTTGAAGCAAATTTAGCAAAAAGAGAAAATTAATAAGGAGGAATAAATGAAAGGATATAAATTAATAGCAACCATCTTGAGTTTATTACTTCTTTTATCTGTAAGTGTAATTGCTCAAGAAGAAAAAGAAATGACAGCTGAGGAATTTCAAAAAGAAATGAACAGGTTAACCAAAGAAAAAGTTGAGTTAACAAAACAGATTGACGAATTAAAGAGTCAAATTGCTGATTTGAAAGCAAAAAAAGCTGCATTACGTCCTGTTGACGAAGCTAAGGCAGAGCTATTGGCTCTTGTTGGTGCTACAGATGCTTCTATGGAACGTTACGGTAAAGAAATTACCGACTTGGAAGGCAAGATAAGAAGAAGAGAAGGAAGCATTGAGGATGCTGAATTGGCTTTGCAAAATTTACAGAACGATAAAATTTCGGCTTGCCCTAAATATAACGATAAAGTATTTAATCAATTAACAAGCATGCTTGAAGCTTGGAAAGCCGAAGAAGCAAGCAAAGAAGTTGTTTATACTGTTGTAAAAGGCGATTGTCTTTGGAAGATTGCCAAAAAAGATGAGTTTTACGGAAACGGTTTTGCTTGGCCTGTAATTTACAATGCCAACAGAGACCAAATTAAAAATCCGGATTTAATTTATCCTAAGCAACAATTTAAAATTCCAAATTTAACGGAAGAAGAAAAAGCCAAATATGATAAAGCAAGAGCAAATTATAAACCTGCTCCTCCAACACAAAACTAATTTTGTGTAAATGGAGTTGTTTTTTGAAAAAGGGATGTTCATTTTTTGAGCATCCTTTTTTTAATTACGGAGGTAGTTACGCAAGTAGAAAAACAGATAAATATTGAAAATGTTGATATTCAGGATTTGCTTGGTTTTAACGACGAGAATTTAAAACCCATCGAAGAAAAGTATTCCGCCACACTTGTTATACGCGGTGATAGGGCAATAATTAAAGGTGCTTCTGAAGAAGTAACAAGCATAGAAAAAGTACTTAAAGAGATGATTTACGTGCTTAACACAACCGGGGTGCTTTCTTCGAAAGATGTTGTTACCATTATAGATTTAACTGTTTCCGGCGAAGAGATAATTAACGAAACTGAATACGATAAAATAATTCTTTATTCGAAAAAGGATGTTATTAAGGCAAAAACCCCATCCCAAATTGATTATTTTGAAAGTGTGGCAAAAAACGATATCTGTTTTGCAATAGGTCCTGCAGGAACTGGTAAAACATATTTAGCGGTTGCATTTGCCGTAGCCACATTGAAAAAAGGGATTGTACAAAGAATTATTTTAGCACGTCCGGCTGTTGAAGCCGGCGAAAATCTTGGCTTTTTACCCGGAGATTTTAGAGATAAAATTGACCCTTATTTACGTCCTTTATATGATGCTCTCGGCGATATGCTTCCTACCGAACAGCTTAAGAATTATATAGACAAAGGAATTATTGAAATTGTACCCCTTGCTTTTATGAGAGGCAGAACATTAAATAACGCGTATGTTATTTTGGACGAAGCGCAAAATGCTACCCCTACACAGATGAAAATGTTTTTAACACGATTGGGCCCTAATTCAAAAGCAATTATTACCGGGGATATTACTCAAATTGATCTACCCAGAAAAAGCGATAGCGGTTTAATTCAAGTGGAAGCCGTGCTTAAAAATGTTGAGGGAGTAGGATTTATCTATTTTAACAAAGGGGACGTTGTGCGCCATAAACTTGTTAAAGATATCATAAATGCCTACGAAAAATTCGGTAACGAAGCAGAATAATAAATACCGCTTTCATTGCATGCTGTTTTTAACAGTAAAACCTTTCGCAGAAAATATTTATTACTAACCCTTTTGCCGATTATAATTTCGGTTAAACCAAAACATGTTTTAATTTGTCTAACGGTTAGTTAAATTTAACTATGAATTTTGTGGAAGAAGATAGAAAACTTGTAGAAGATTTTATTAACGGCAGTGAACCGGCATTCAAAAAACTTGTTGATAAGTATTCCAAAAAAATTTATTGGCACGCAAGGGGAATGCTTAATAATCATCTGGATGCAGATGAGATTACGCAACAAGTAATTATTGTTTTGTATAATAAACTTAAGACCTTTAAATTTGAATCGGCTTTATACACATGGATTTTCAGAATTACTTCCACACGGTGTATAAATTTTATTCGCAAGCGAAAAATCCAAAAAATTTTTTCTCTTTCGGATGAAAACTATAATAATTTAACAAGTAGAAACGATATTGTAAAAGATTTTGAAAGAAAAGATGAAATAGAACAGATTGAAAAAGCATTAAGAAAATTGCCGGTTAAGCAACGTGAAGTATTTATAATGAAAAATTTTGAAGAAATGAGTTATAAAGAGATTTCTGAAATTACAGGGA
Source organism: uncultured Melioribacteraceae bacterium (assembly GCA_964617555.1). GTDB lineage: Bacteria > Bacteroidota > Ignavibacteria > Ignavibacteriales > Melioribacteraceae > 1-14-2-50-31-20. The sequence continues at coordinate 9,085 of CAZTYP010000005.1, forward strand.
AAAGTATCGGCGGATTAAAAGCAAACTATTTTCACGCATTAAAAAAAGTAACGGAGATTCTAAATGATTCCGAACAATAAAAATATTAATGAATTGGAAAATGAATTGAAAGATAAATTGTCTTCGTACAAAGAATTAAGAAATTCTGATAATTCTTTTTATTTTAATTCTCTATATTTTAGAGCATCAGATAAGTTATTGCAAAAAACGAAACAAAATTTTTATGAACATAAGTTAATTAATGTATTTTTGTTTTTGATTGTTTTTATTATCTCTTATAATGTCTTTAATTTCAACGACACAAACAACAATTTTTCTGTTCCCAATAATTACTTTTTAGAAGCATCGTTGCCATGGCTTGACGAAGAATATTTTGATGAAATTGTTATTGATGAAGAAGTATTGGTGGATTACAACACCCTTTTGGAAGAAGACCCCAATCTTTTCGGTTATTTGGAAACATTGGAATTACTTAATAACTTACCGACTGACAAATTAAATGAAATCTACAATAATATTAAATATAAAAAAATGTAACAGGTTACAGTGATGAAAATTAAATTTTGTACTTTTCTGATTATCCTTATTGTTATTACCGGAACTCTTTCCGCTCAGATGAATAATAGAATGGGTAGAATGAGAGCAAAGGTTGAACAGCTTGAAAAACTTAAACTTATTGAAGTCCTTAATTTAAACGAGGAAAAATCAATTCGTTTTTTTTCGCGCAGAAACAAATATAAAATATTCCAAAAAAAATTACTTGCCGAACGTGATTCTTTGTATAAAGTACTTTCCGGAATGCTTTCTTCGGGAAAGGAAATGGAATTGGTAAAAATAAAAAACGAAATATTTAACCTTGACAATAAAATTTTGGTAAAGAGGAGAGAATTCTTATCTTCGCTAAAAGATATACTTACCGAAAAAGAGATTGCAAAATATATTTTGTTTGAATATAATTTTAAAAATGAAATAAGAAAGCAATTAATGAAGCAGTATAAATTAAATAAACGAAGAATGTAGAATTTTCAAATGATAAATGAAGTTAAGATATTTAAGTATTTAAATAAAATACCACGAGTTGATTATACCGTATTTTTAGCTGCCGGAGTAAAATTAATTGGCGATGTAACCATAGGAAAAGGGAGTTCTGTTTGGTATAATACCGTTATTAGAGGCGATGTTAATTATGTTACAATAGGTAAGAGAACTAACGTGCAGGATTTATCCATGTTACATGTAACTAACCAAAAATTTCCGTTAATTATCGGTAATGACGTAACAATAGGTCATAGTGTAACTTTACACGGTTGTGTTATACATGATAGTTCTTTCATTGGGATGGGGGCAATAGTTTTAGATGGTGCAATTGTTGAATCCAACTCAATGGTGGCAGCCGGTGCCGTTGTAAAAGAAGGCTTTATTGTCCCCGCAGGAAAACTTGTAGCCGGTGTCCCCGCAAAAATCATTAGGGATTTACGTAAAGAAGAGATGGAAAACATTTCAGCTTCTGCCGTTAGATATCAAAAATATGCGGAACTTTCCGAAAAATCGTTAAAATAAGATAAGTAACAATAACCAGCCAAGTTTCCTAAAAGATTCCGTTTTGCGGATTTTACTTTGTACGGCTTACTGCTTCACTTACATTCTCTTCCAACCGTCACATTATGTACAACCGTTTTCTCTTTTTTTATTAAAAGCAAATCCCTTCCAAGGCATTATGATTCCCTTTTTTGTATATTACCATTATAAAATATGATATGGGAATTAAATGAAAAATGAAGAATTTTTAAATGCGAAAAAACGATATGAAGAGCGGCTTAAAAACTCTAAATCCAATGGATTAAAATTTACTTCTGTTTCCGGAGAAAAAGTTAAACCTTTGTATATTCCTACTGATATTGACGGAGAACGATTTACCGATGATATTAACTTCCCCGGAGAATATCCCTTCACAAGAGGGGTTCATACAAACGGATATAGAGGCAAAATATGGACGATGAGACAATTTGCCGGATTTGGTACGCCGGAAGATACAAACAAAAGATTTAAATATTTATTGGAGAACGGACAAACCGGACTCTCTGTAGCTTTCGATTTACCCACCTTAATGGGCTACGATGCCGATGACACGTATAGCGAGGGGGAAGTGGGTATCTGTGGAGTTGCAATATCTTCGCTTGAAGATATGGAAATACTTTTCGACGGAATCCCTTTGGATAAAGTTTCCACGTCGATGACAATAAACTCACCGGCAGCAATGATTTTTGCATTCTATCTTGCCGTTGCCAAAAAACAAGGCGTGTTATTCGAAAAATTACGGGGCACATTACAAAATGATATTCTCAAAGAATATATTGCTCAAAAGGAATATATTTACCCTCCGCAACCATCCATGCGTATTATTACGGATATGATTGAATTTTGTACAAATGAAGTCCCGCTATGGAATCCGGTCTCCGTAAGCGGATATCATATCCGTGAAGCCGGCTCTACGGCAGTACAGGAACTTGCTTACACACTTGCAGACGGTTTTGCATATGTGGAAGCGGCAATTGAAAGGGGATTAGATGTTGATGCCTTTGCACCACGTATTTCGCATTTTTTTAATTCGCATCTCGATTTTTTTGAGGAGATTGCAAAATTTCGTGCGGCTCGCAGAATTTATGCAAAACGTATGAAAGAAAAATATGGTGCTAAAAATCCGCGTTCGTGGTGGTTAAGATTTCATACGCAAACTGCCGGTGCTACTTTAACTGCACAGCAGCCGGAAAATAATATAGTGAGAACAGCAATACAAGCATTAGCCGGGGTTTTAGGAGGGACGCAGTCTCTCCATACAAATTCCATGGACGAAACTCTTGCGTTACCAAGTGAAAAAGCGGTAAAGATTGCTTTGCGTACTCAGCAAATTATTGCTTATGAAACGGGAGTTATTAATACGGTTGACCCTCTCGGAGGAAGTTATTATGTGGAATCTTTAACCGATAAAATGGAAGAGGATGCTAATAAAATTTTTGCGGAAATTGATTCGTACGGCGGGGTAATTCCTGCAATAGAGGCAGGATATTTTCAAAAGGAGATATCATCCGCCGCATATAGATATCAAATTGAATTGGAACGAAAAGAAAAATTTATTGTTGGTGTAAACGAGTTTGTTGATAAAAATGAAAAGATTGATATTCCTATTTTACAAATAAGTCCGGAAGTTGAAAAAGCACAAAAAGAACGTCTTTATTCATTAAAACAGAAAAGAGACAAAAAGAAAGTTGAAGAATCGTTAAAAGCAATAGGATATGCTGCCGTTCACGAAAAAAATCTTATGCCGGTGTTAATTAAAGCGGCAGAAAATTATGTTACGCTTGGTGAAATGGTTAACGAGTTGAAAAAATATTTTGGTGTATATCAAGAAAAAGCAGCGTTTTAATTCGTAATACTTTCCTTTTTTATATGTAAAATAATTTCAAATATTACTAAATTTCCAAGTGGAATTAATAATTACACATTATACTTAACGGAGATAAAATGAAAAAAACGTTTCTCATTATTTTTATTCTCTATATAGGAATTGCGGCACAAGAAGATTCCGAAAAAAAGAATATTTTAGTTGGCGGATTTGCAAGTATTGGCTATGGTATAACAACAGGGAATGCTTCGGAATATTTTAATAATCAAATTCTTTTACCACTTACAGGGGATGTTGTGTATAAAAATTTAGTTGCACAACTTAATTTGGATGGAGGATATACTACTGTAGCCAAAACCATAACTTTTGATGACGGTAAGAGATGGAATGAAGGTGACAATGTATTTTCCAATGCCTTTGGAATTAATGTCGGTTATATTTTGTATAATTCTTCCGATATTTGTTTTACTCCGCTTATCGGTTATGCACACACGTACAGTTCAAAAAAATGGTGGGGTGCTTCCGATATAGTTGAACATGAGCCGAGTAGTAATACAGTAAATGTAAATTTGCTTTTGGATTTTAAGAATCTATTCTCATCAAACAACAATAATAAACAATATACAGGATTACGCATTTCAGCCGGTGCATATATCCCTTTTGACGACCCTAATTATCTGAAATATTTCGGCACTGATGCCTTAATATATCTTTCAGTAGGAATAGTTTCACTGGAGTTGCTGTAAGCAAAGGAGAAAATGAAATATAAAATTATCTTAATATTATTAATAGGCTACGTTCTTTGGAGTTGTTCCACACCTTTACCGGAGGTTAGAGGAGTGAAAAAATCAGATGATGCCATTTATGAAAGTAATTTGAGAATTTATGCAAAAAGAATATATGTCTGGATAAACAGAATGCCCGGAGCAAATACAAAAGACAGATTACATGTTACCGGTGAGCTGGATTTTTTTGATGATACCCATTATAACTTAAAAACCATAAAAATAAAAGAAATAAAAATTCTGCAAAAAGATGAAATCATTTATCAATTTTCTCCCTTGACCGAAGTTAAATATGTAGGAGAAAAAAAAGAAATTCTTTTTTCTACAGTTAAGGGGTTGCTTTTATCTGCTCGAATGGATACGGGAAAGAAAATCAAACTTAAAATTCATTTGTTCGACGGTGAGAACGATATGTTTTTTCTTATCCCTGATGTAAAGATTAACGAGGTGCTATAGTATGGAGTTGCAATTGTTAGGTCTTGTTTTTCTCCTTTTGCTAAGTGGTTTTTTTTCTGCTTCGGAAATTGCTTTTGTTGTTTCAAATAAATTGAAAATAGAATTGCGGGCACGCAAAAATAATCTTTCCGCAAAAATTATCTCGTTTTTTACCGAAAAGCAGCAAACTTTTTTCTCTACGATTTTAATTTCCAATAATATTATTAACGTTACTTTTTCTTCACTTATAACTCTTTTCCTTTTTGAAGTTTTTAATTTTAATAATACGGAAATATTAATCCTTTCTACTTTACTTCTATTACTTTTCGGAGAGCTAATTCCAAAATATTTTGCTAGGGAATTCCCCGATAAATTTATTCTTTTTTCCGCAATACCCATACGGATGGTTTCTTATATATTAACACCTTTTGTTTGGGTAACTTCTGCAATTTCACATTTTTTGGTTACTTCGGCAAATATTAAAGAGGAAAAAATCAGTCATCTTTTTGATAAGGAAGATATTCAAACTCTGCTGCACGAAAGTTCCGCAACAAACTCCGGCAATTCTAACGATGAAAACGACTTTGACGTAATTAAAAAAGTTTTGGATTTGGGCGAACAGAGGATATATGAAGTAATGACTCCGCGGACAGATATTGTCGGTATAGAAATAAACTCTACTATTTCAGAAGCCATTAAAATTATTAATAATTCGGGATATTCAAAACTTCCCGTTTACGAAGAAAATATGGACAACATAAAAGGATTTATACATGCGTTGGATATGTTTAAATTTCCCGAAACAGTTGAAGAAATTAGACGCGATATTCTTTTTGTTCCCGAAACCAAAAAGAGTTTGGAGCTATTAAATGAGTTGCTTGATAAAAGAACATCAATTGCTTTGGTGGTTGACGAGTTCGGCGGCACAGAAGGAATTGTTACGATTGAAGATATTATTGAAGAAATGCTCGGTGAGATAAGAGACGAATACGATTCCGACGATGAAGTCTGCAAAATGCTGGATGATAATCTTTATATTATAAGCGGCAAAATAGAAATAGATAGATTAAACGAAGAATTCAATCTTAAAATACCGAAAGGTGAGTATGAAACAATAGCCGGTTATATAATGACAAAACTCGGCTTTATTCCCGAAAGAAAAAAACAATATTCAATAGATAATTTTAAAATTGAAATTATTCGTTCATCGAAACAACGAATTGAACTTGTTAAATTGAGAGTGGTAGGTTTATAATTCTGGAAGATATCCTAATTTAAAGCTATTTTTATAAACTAAATAAAAATAAAAAATAATTTGTTATACGAACTTCAGAAAAAAGATAAACGGAGTAAAGCCAGAGCGGGTAAACTTACAACCGAACACGGAGTAATTGAAACTCCTATTTTTATGCCCGTTGGTACACAAGGTACGGTTAAAGCCGTTGACCAGAAAATACTTAAAGAAGAAATAGATGCCCCGATAATATTGGGCAATACGTACCATCTTTATTTGCGTCCCGGAATGGAGATAATGGAAAAAGCCGGCGGATTACACCGGTTTATGAATTGGGAACGTGCAATCCTTACTGATAGCGGCGGCTTTCAAGTCTTTTCTTTGGCGGAATTGCGAAAACTAAAACCGCATGGTGTGGAATTTCGTTCGCATCTCGACGGGTCCAAGCATCTTTTTACCCCCGAAAAAGTAATAGAAATAGAAAGGCAAATAGGTGCCGATATTATTATGCCGTTGGATGAATGTACTCCGTATCCTTGCGACTACGATTATGCTAAAAAATCCAAAGAACTTACTTCCGATTGGGCACTGCTTAATAAAGAAGCATTCGAAAAAAGCAACCCGCTTTACGGACATAAACAATTCCTTTTCGGAATAGTACAAGGTAGTGTTTATAAGGATTTACGGGAGGCATCAGCGAAAGACCTTATGGCTATTGACTTTGACGGATACTCTATCGGTGGCCTTGCTGTCGGGGAACCGCATCAAACAATGTACGATATTATCAATTTTACAACCGATATTTTACCAGAAAATAAACCACGGTATTTAATGGGGGTTGGCAGACCCGAAAATATTTTAGAGGCAATAGAACGGGGGGTGGATATGTTTGATTGTGTAATGCCTACGCGTAATGCACGCAACGCATATCTTTTTACTTCGCAAGGAATTGTAACAATCAAAAATGCAATTTACAAGGATGACTTTTCTCCCCTTGATGAAACATGTGATTGTTACACTTGTCGCAACTTTTCAAAGGCCTATCTTCGTCATCTTTTTAATGCAAAAGAACTGTTGGCATACGAGTTAGCAACAATCCATAATTTACGGTTTTATCTTAATCTGGTTAAAGAAGCGCGTAAACAAATTTTAAATGATACCTTTACGGAATGGAAAAATAAAATAATAAACAAATTATCAATTAATACAAAGGAGTTAAAATGAACTACTTATTGGCAATGGCACCCCAACCGGGTGCGGAAGGTGGCGGTAGCATGATGAGCACGCTTATTATGTTCGGTGCAATTTTTGCAATTTTTTATTTTATGATTATTCGTCCTCAACAAAAAAAACAGAAAGAAAGAGAAGCCCTTTTAAGTGCTTTGAAAAAAGGGGACAGAGTGGTAACAAACAGCGGTATGCACGGAACCATTGCCGGACTTGACGATAAAACATGTCTTATCGATTTTGGAAATAACATTAAGATTAAATTTGACCGTGCGGCAATTGCCTCGGTTGAATCGGGTAAAAAAGAGTAAATGGATTTTTAGGTTTACCGACGATTGATTTTGTCGGTAAACCTTTTTTATACGATGAAAACATTATCTGTACAATCAAATTATTTGGGGATAGAAAAAGAGTATTCTTCTTATGAAAACTCTAAAGTTGTAATTTATTCCGCTCCTTTGGAAAATACTGTCAGTTATGGTCGAGGTACAAAAAACGCTCCTAAAGCTATTCTTAAAGCATCACATTATGTAGAGTTTTATGATGAAGAAACCGAACGTGAACTTTGCTTTGAGAAAGGGATAGCCACACTTCCGGTTAACAATCTGGATAAATTAAAATCTAAAAAAGCCATTGAAAAAATCGAAAAAGATATATCGGCTTTATTAAATGATGATAAATTTGTTGTGATGCTTGGAGGCGAACATACGGTTACACTCGGGGCAGTAAAAGCATTTCATGAAAAATTTAATAATCTCTCCGTGCTGCAAATTGATGCACATTCCGATTTACGTGAAAGTTACGAAGGAAGTATCTACTCACACGCTTCCGTAATGCGCAGAGTTTTTGAAATAAATAAAAGCATTGTACAAGTGGGTATTAGGGCACAGTGCAAAGAAGAAGCGAATTTTATTAAAGCGAAAAAGATAAATACGTTTTATATGCGGAATATCCGGTTGGCAACTGCCCAAAAAAAATGGCAGAATGATGTTGTAAATTCTTTAACACAAAATGTTTATATCTCTTTTGATATTGACGGGCTTGACCCTTCAATTGTTCCCGCAACGGGAACTCCCGAACCCGGAGGATTGTTCTGGGATGAAACTCTGGATTTGATTAAATTAATTGGGAAGAAAAAAAATATTGTCGGATTCGACATTGTTGAACTTGCCCCCTCAAGATTCCATTCTGCTTCCGATTTTATTGCGGCAAAACTTCTTTACAAAATTTTGAATTACTCATTTTTGTAATAAAAAATTATTTATGTGTGGTGTTTTATGCAACTACATAAAATCCTTTATATCATTTTTTTGTTTCAAATCTTTTCGGTTAACGTTTATGCACAAGAGTATAAAGAGAAAGATTTTTTTACATTAAACGATTCCGTACAAACTGTTTCAGTTATGTACAATAATAAAGCTATGCTGCATGCGTTAACCGTGGGGGCAATAACCGGCGGTGCCGTAAGCGGAGTTACCGCAGTTTTATTGGTGGCTTCAGGGAAAACGGGAAACGATATGGTCCCTTGGTTTTTTTTCCCGATAGCTGTCGGGGGTATTACTTTTGTGGTTACTACCGCGATTAATTATTTGTTGAATTCGGATGATGCAAAAATATATGTTAATTTTTCTTCTCCATATCAATCATTTAATCATTTGGGATTATTTTCATCATTTGCCGCCATTATTACTTCCAACAGTAACAATTTGGATTTTTCTTTCAGTTTTTCTTATCGTAATCTTAATAAAAAAATGTATCTCCCCAGTAAAATTTCTGTGCTTTTCGGAGTCGGACAAAGAATGTATATTTATGAATTCCCGATTAATTCATCATATTCGGGATGTGATATTTCAGGAGAAGAAAGCAGATTCGGGATAGAAGCGCTCTATGTAAACTATAATAATTTATTCAGTTTGCTTTATGGAATTGAAACGGGGGTACAGTTTTTTAACGGCTCCTTATTTACTTACAACAAAGATGATATAATAAAAGAGCGTAACGGAATTTCTCCGTACATTAAGTTAATAGGCGGATTTAATATGAATTTTACGAACTGGTTAAGTTGGGAAATAGCTTATAAATACGAAGCATACGGAATTTACGATAACTTAAAACCCGAGAAAGCAAACATAATTAACCGTAATCATTTTCTTTCTACAACCGTTGCAATATATTTTTAATGAAAAATAACTTCTATTGTACTTATCCCTTTACAATAGGAAAATTGCCGTAAGTTTAATCCAAAATATTTTTATATTTCACTACTGCATAAAAAATGGTGAGTGATGAAACATTTCAAATTATTATTTCTCTTTTCACTTATTTTATTCTCAACAATTTTTCCCAAACAAAATAATGTATATATCGGTAAGGTGGAGGGCGAAATTGATCTCGGGCTTGCTCCATATGTAAAACGTATTATCTCTGAAGCTGAAAAGAATAATGCCTCAATAATTATTTTTAAAATAAACACGTTTGGTGGAAGAGTTGATGCCGCAACACAAATTAAAGATGCAATTCTAAATTCCAAAATAGAAACCGTTGCTTTTATAGATAAACGTGCAATATCAGCCGGCTCTCTTATTGCTCTTTCTTGTAACAAGATTGTTATGGTGCCTGGGGCATCTATAGGAGCAACCACTGTTGTTGACCAAACAGGGAAGAAACAATCGGAAAAAGTTCAATCCTTTATGCGTTCCGAAATGCGTGCAACAGCGGAACGAACAGGAAGACGCACGGATATTGCCGAAGGAATGGTTGACGAACGTATTATGATTGACGGTCTGGTTGATAGCACTCGGCTGATTACACTTACCGCCAAAGAGGCGATAAAATACGGAATTGCAGATACAATTTTAACCGATATTGATGCGGTGCTAAACTACACAGGCAATTCAAACGCCGTTGTTACGGAGCTTGATATTAATTACGGAGAAAAATTTGTACGTTTTATCAATAACCCGATTATAACTTCAATACTTATGATGATAATTATGGTAGGGATGTTTATGGAAATTAAAACTCCCGGTTGGGGAGTTGCGGGTACGGCTTCCCTTATTGCCCTTGCTCTTTTTTTCGGCTCCGGGTATATTCTGGAACTTGCTTCAATTATGGATATAATTATTTTTATCATTGGTGTTGTATTCCTTATTCTTGAAATATTTGTTATCCCGGGATTTGGTATTTTCGGAATTCTTGGAATTGTTTTGATAATAACCGGACTTTTTATGGGGCTTATTCCGGATATTTCTTTGGTGGAAACAGATGCTCTTTCAACGGCTGTTATGCAACTTGCCGGCTCATTTGTTCTTAGTGCCGTTGTTGTTTATTTCCTTGCAAAAACATTACCTAAAACTACCATGTGGAATAAACTTATTTTGAATAAAGGAATTAATACGGCTTCAGGATATGCCGCAAAAAAAGAATTTAAACATTTGATTGGAGCAAATGGGTTTGCTCTTACCGATTTGCGTCCTTCCGGTACGGCAATTTTTAATGAAAAACGTTACGATGTTGTATCACAAGGAGAGTATATTGAGAAAGGATGCAAAGTGGAAGTAATTAAGGTAGATGGTTTGAAAATAGTTGTAAAAATTATAGATGAATAAATTTACGGTGTGTTTATGAAAAACATATTATTGGTCCTGATTTTTATTTTGTCAATAAGTAATATTACTTTGGGACAAGTTTCCGTATCAACGGCTAAGTATAATGCATTGAAAGAGATAAAAAAAATTCCGGAAGGAATGACATACGATGAGTTTATAAAAATTCAGCGTGAACTTGATTGGAAAAAAATATTTGTTTCCGCAATTTTCCCGGGATATCTGCATTTTTATGCAAACCATAAAACGGAAGCATGGATAATTTTTGGTGTTAGGGTGGTAACAGCCGGAATGATGGGCTATGCAATGTACGACCAATATCAATTAACAAGTGATATCGATGCGGGAATTATTTTCGATTCCGATGAGGAGGCAAGAAGAACGGAAAGAAACACGGTAATATTCTCTTCCGGTTTGTTTATTAATATGCTGGCTTATGCTTTCGATTGGGCTCACGGGGATTGGGTTATTGAAACCGAAAGGAATAAAGTCTATTTTAAATACGGATTGGATAACAAACGACGTAAGGCGTTAGGAATTTCTTATAATACGCAATTCGGATTTCCCGCACTTTCATTCAGTATGAAATTCTGACAATAAATTATAATAATAAATGAACGGAAATTACATTAATCAAGACCTTTGCCAAAAGTGCAAACTTTGTATTGAAGTTTGTCCGGTAAAAATGATAGGTGTTGACAATAACGGTTTGGTAAATTTTATTTCCGAAAGGGAAAGTATCTGTTTGGAATGCGGGCAATGTATGGCTGTTTGTACAACCGATGCAATTAAAATAGGGAAGTATAACTATAATGATAATTTTGAGATACTTCCTTCAAATCCCGTAAACTATTCTAAATTTATTGATTTTATAGCAACAAGAAGGTCGGTAAGAAATTTTAAAAATATTGGTGTTGATGATGGTGTAATTAAAAAGATTTTGGAAGTGTTGGAATACGCACCTTACGGAGCGGCACCTAATAAAGTTGAAATAACGGTAATTAACAATAGAAAAATAATAGAAAAATTTCTTCCGCATGCCGAAAAGTTTCTGGATAATATTGTAAAATGGATAGAAAATCCGTTAGCAAGTTTTATAATCAAACATAAAGCGGGAATGGAAACATTCAGTACGGTAAAACATCATCTTTATCCGATGGCGAAACTTGAAAATTATAAATTGAAATTCGGTGATAGAATTACAAGAGGGGCACCGGTCTTAATGATTTTACATGCAAAACCGGATGCGGAAGTTTAATTTATGCTACTTATCTCTTGTTCGCCATTCACTCCCTCGGTTTGGGAGGAACAATGAACGGGATTGTTCCCGCGGTAATTAATAAAGTGAAACAAGCCGCAAATATTTTTAAAATACCGTCGGAAAACAAAGCAATTATTTCAATTATGTTTGGTTATCCGAAGTATAAATATAAAAAGAGCGTTAAACGGCAAGCAAAAGATGTTTATTGGATAGAATAAGGATTAGAAAATACAAGGTATGAAATGACAATTTTAATAATTTTTTTCGGATTTATTTTTGCGGCAATATTGCAATATGCAAGGTTGAATAAATTTGATGTAATAACGGGGCTGGCTTTGCGTGAAAACCTTGCGGTTGCAAAAGCAATTGTCCTTGCAATAGGAATAGGTGCAATAATTTTAAATGTTGAAATAGCTTTGGGTTTTGCTGCCTATCACGTGAAGCCGTTTGTTTTTGGCGGACTGTTGTTGGGAGGGGTAATCTTTGGTAGCGGAATGGCAATATTAGGTTATTGCCCGGGAACGCTTGCAATTTCTGCAGGAGAGGGCTCTTTGGATGCCATAATAGGTATGATAGGGGGGCTGGTCGGGGGAGTTGTTTATACTTTGCTTCTTCCGGTTGTTTCCCCTCTTTTGGGCCCAAAGTGTGGAACTTTTTCCCTTTATTCTTTAACCGGCGGAAATATTCTTTTCTATATTTTACTTCTTTTTATCGGAGTAAGTTTTGTTGCCCTTTCCTTTTGGTTACATAAAATTGATAAAAATAAAGAAAAACAATGGGTTTATTCCGGAATTGCTCTTGCCGTATTAAATGCGATAGTATTTCTTTCTGCTACCACGGGACGTCCGATTGGAGCTTCAACAACATTTCCTTATGTGGGGGATTTGCTTACCGGATTTACAGCTAACAATTATTTTTCAAAAATTCGGACCCCGGGTAATTGGGAACTCTATTTTTTATCGGGAGCATTCCTTGCGGGGGTTGTAATTTCGTTAATTAAGAAAGATTTTAAAATTACTCTTATTCATAATAATTGGAAAAAGCAAAAAAACAATTCTAACGGAAACAGAAGCTTTTGGGCTTTTGTCGGTGGATTCATTCTTATTTTCGGGGCACGAATGGCCGGGGGATGTACTAGCGGCCATATACTATCCGGCGGTATGCAACTTGCTTTTAGCAGTCTCTTCTTTGCCGTATTTGTTTTTGTGGGACTTTTGGTTACCGGCAAATTATTTTATAAATAATGTAAAAGTATTTTTGTTTATAATTTAATTATTAATAATGCTTTTCCAATATTTTAGGTCGTTAATATCAAAATTAGCGTAACCGCCGGCATTACGACTATCCCAAATTTCAAATTCGGAAACACCATATTGTAAGCCAACCTTAAATGTTTGCTCTGTTAAATCATCAGGAGCTTTGGTTTGGGCTGCAACAACTCCGCCTAATTCATAAAAAGTTTTATATATCGGTAAAGCCCCTATTGACAATTCTTCTTGTAATCCGTGGTTGGAAAGAACTGCTCTTTCTTCATATTTGTTTTTAAATTCTTTCATCACTTCAATAGTAAAATCGATGTTTTTTGCGGGAATTCCACTATCTATTTCTCGGTATGTGTTAAAACTGAAATCGATAAATGTTTTTTCCCAACACGTGTAATCATCGATGGCGGTTTTAAGGGCTTGTTTAAAAGCATTATCCGTAAAACCTTTTTGATGTAAGTTTTTGATTGTTGCTTGGTTAAATATTGTAACAAACGGTTCGTCGGTGGCCATTGCGGGGGAGGTAATGCATACTTCTTGGAGTAATTTATCGTTATCAAAAACTTCGGCCAACTTAAATTGTAACCGACGCCATGCTTGATGATATTCTTTCGTCCAGAAAAGTCCGATATTATAGGATAAGGATTCGTTAATCACTATTTCAACAGGTCCGTTTGCCAAATTCAAAACCCAATCAGGTGGATTGATTGTAGCGGAAATTCGTAATTTTGCACCTAATTTATAATTTGGATGTGCATTGTTGTAAATTTCAATATCATGTAGTGCATTTCGGATTGAAGAAAAATTAAATTGGTCTTGTTGCGGTTCAAGTTCGCTCCAAGTTGTTCTTATAACCACACCAGAATATATGTTGGGATGGATATTTGCTTCTTTTAAAACGTTGAAGTTACCGCTACGTAAATCTGCGACACTCCCCATTGTAACTAATCCCTTTAATGGATGCTTATTGTTGTTGTTATCTATCGGATTGGTTATGCGTTCGCTACAGCCGAAAATAAAAAACATTACTAAAAAAAAATTTAGTCTTATTGTTGATATTGTATTCAAGAAATTATTCCTTTAATTACAAAATAAAATTTGTATTTATAGTCAGAGAGTATTTTTAAGTATTACAAAAAATAATCTTTTTTTTTGTAGGAATTATTTTTATTTAAAATATAAAACCATACTGTTTTCATTTGCGGTATTTTAATTTTTCATTTTTTTTAGTAGATATAAATATGCTTTAAAATTATGATGTGTTGAAATATCCGAACTCTCTTCACGGAACTTTTCAAAATAATTTTTATCGGCATACAATATCACAGTATTACCTGTTCGAACATAATTGTTGCTTTTGTAATATTCGGGAGGTATAAAATCCGGTAATTTTTTACGAATAATTTTTAAAGTCATATCTCCTAAATATTTTTCATATCTCTCCTGAGCTTTTTTAGTTAAGTTATCAAGTTTATTATAAATATTTTTAAGAATAATGTTTTTAGGGAATTTGAGTTTTCGTATCTCGTCTTTTGCCTTTTTAAATAAATTAGTTTCATTAAAATCATTAAAAGTTTGAATGGAAATAGGGGTTTCGGGGACCCAGTCAGCAGAATTGACCACATTAAAAGCCCATCGGTTTTTAGTAAGAGATTCATAATAATAAGCAAAAAAGAGATTTCCCGGTTTTGGTGCGGCACTGCAATAGGTTTTAAATCTTATATCGGCAGGTAATTTCTTTTCCTTTTGAAGGCTGTAGAGATATGCCGTTAACAAATAATTTATTGCTCCGCCTTGACTGTGTCCAATTAACAAAAAATCTTTAATTCCGCTTTTATATAAGGAGTCTGTTTTATGCACAATATCTTTTGACAATAAAGCCGTTCCCAATAGCCAACCGACGTGAACAGCCGCTTTTGGATCGGTTGAAAGACAATATTTAAAAGTATCGGTTTTTGTTATTATCAGTTCTCCCTTTGCGGGGACCATTGCCGCATAAAGATTTTCCAATGAACTTTCAATGTTTTCCGTTGTTCCTCTAATGCTAATAACGGCAATGGTATTATTGTTATTTATCCACAAATCCCAACGATTATCTAATATTGTAGCTTTTGATCTGTAAATCATTTTGTGTTTTTCAGGAGCGGAAAGTTTGAAGACTTTACCCTCAGGTGTATTTGTTTTAGCTGAAATGTATAAGAGTTCTTTATATTCCTCTTTATCAAAAAATGGTTTTAAATGCTGTGCATTGGTTTTTGTACCGAAAATTATTCCGGTAAAAATTAAAAATAAAATTAAAATGTGTTTTTTCATTATCGGCATAAATTTTTATTGTTTAATTTAAGAAATTATACTAATTATTTATATTACATTTTCATTTTCGGAAGCCGTGTTTTGCGTATGATTTTGTTCCGTAAAAAATTATAATGAGTTGCTTTCCCTAAAAATTCCAAGAGATATTTTGTAGCTTCAGGGTATGTTTTGCTTTTTCAATCCTATCTTTCAATAGAATTTAATTAACCTTCCATTATTTTTATTTTGTGGCACTTTTTCCGTATTGTTTATATAGCATCTATAAAGAGTTTTAAAACAAAGTTCATAGAAAAATGCAAACAATAAGAAGTTTCTAACTGGAACAAGAAAAATACCGCAACCAAAATATATTATGTAGAGATTTTATTATCTAGAAGCCATTGTTGTGTGCTGGCAATTATAGAATAAGTTGTAAAAATATAATTCAAAAAATCTTTCAACTAAAGCAAATGTTTTTGTTATAGTACAAAATCTTTATACGATTGTGATAATACTATGAAAATTATTGTGCTTAATGAAGTTAAAAGAGAAAAGTAAATAAAGAATTTAACAAGTCCGTTTTTTGTTGTCAGTTTATCTGTTATATAGTAATAAAAGCCCAATAGTCCGTCGGCGATAACAAAAATAATCAAGGCAATAATAATTGGATAGAGACTACCGGTAATTACAGTTAAAAACACTAACCCACGTGTAGAAATATGAAGAAATGTTGCTAAAACCCTTTCTGTAACAGGAAAAAATAAATTATATATATAATAATTAATACCTTGTATGGTTTTTATATATTCAACTAATTCCTCTGACTGTTTTTCTAATGCGGTTCCTTTTAAGAGATTATTGTCTTTGCTGAAAACAACGATAGTGGTTTCCAAAGAACCAATTGCAAGGCCAAAAGATATTATTGCATTAAAATCAAATGCAAATTTCGCTTTCATTAAAGTTATTACCAAGTAAGCTGCAAATAATTCAAAAAAACCGGACAATAGTCCATTGATGGCAGAATAAAGTAATTTTGGTATGTTTTTATTTTTCAAACGAATAACAATTAGTTGATGTGAGAGCATCTTAAAAATTACTCCTATTCCCCAAGAACCTGTTCCAAGTATAAAGGCTTTGAAAGGTACATCTCTAATTTGATTAAAATATAAAAGAGGAATAATGGCAAGAAATAGTAGAATTACTTTCGCTGAAAAATCAGTTAATTGTTCCTTATTCATTTATGTACTTGAGTTATATATAGAATTCAGCTGGTTTTTTAAATTGCAGATAAAACGGTCTCGACCATGAACAGTGCGGGCTTTTAAAACGATTAATTTTTAATTTACCGCTGATTTATTTGTTG
>CAZTYP010000006.1:0-14441 GCA_964617555.1 uncultured Melioribacteraceae bacterium
ATCTCTGTTAATTAAAATAATTTTTTTTCTGTTATGTTCGTTATCAGCAATTTTATTTTGATAACAGATTTTTTCGTTTACCAAAAACTTTTCTAAAATTACATTAGAAAGTAAAAGCGAAAAAATTGAACCTTGCCCGTAATTGTTGGTAACGGTAATTTTACCTCCCAAGAGATTGGTGTATTTTTTACAAATAGCTAATCCTAAACCCGCTCCTTGATATTTTCGGGAAGATGTAAAATCAACTTGTTCAAACTCGTTAAAAATTCTTATTTTATCCTCATCCGAAATTCCTATTCCGGTATCAACAACATCTATTTTTAAGGATAAATTTTCCATAGGTTTACATATAATATTAATTTCACCCACTTCGGTAAATTTAATGGCATTACTTAAAAGGTTAAGGAGTATTTGTTCTAATTTATGTCTATCCGTATTAATCAATATGTCGTATTCGCTTTCAATAACAACACGAAAATTTAATCCTTTTTCCGTAACAAGAGGTTCCATGGCATTAAAAATATCCAACAAAAATTCACTTAAACTGAAAGTGGATTTTGTAATTTCAAACTTACCGGCTTCAATTTTAGAAAACTCCAAGATATTATTAATCATGGCAAGTAGTTTTTTTCCGTTACGTAAAACTATTTTTAATCTGTCTTTTGTTTTCGGGAATGTAGTACTGTCTTCGGCAATTAATTCGGTTAAACCGAGTATTGAATTTAACGGAGTACGTAATTCGTGCGACATATTTGCAAGAAATTGTGATTTTACAATTGAAAGTTCAACTGCTTTTTTTCTTTGTTTTTCCAATTCTTCGGTTTGTCTCTTCAATTCTTCGTGTAATTTTATCAATTCCGAATTTTGCTGAGAAATTTGCAAATTTTGCTTTTGATATTCATCATTTAGGATACGTAATTCGTTAACTAAATTTTCCAACTGCTCATAAGAAACCGCACTATTTAATCCCACAGCAAGTTGTTCTTTTATTCTATTCAGATAAACCAAAGGTGAATTTTGGGGTTTATGTTCACAAGCAAGTTCAATAATTCCCAATACTTTTTTGTTAAATACAATAGGCATAATTAATAAATAACGAATTTGTATTTCCGTTAATCCGGTTTTCAAAATCGACGGGCTTTCATCAAGGGTAAGTTCTATTATTTTTTTATTCTCTATTACATCGGAATATAAGTTTTTTGTATTGTCTGATTTCAATACGGATTGATTAATACCGTAGCTGGATATAACTTTTGCATTATTATTATCTACCAGATAAAAGACTCCGAAAGATATTTCGGTTGTTTGCAATATTTTTTCGAGAACCGTATCCGTAAGTTCTTTTAACAACGGGGTTTCGTTAATTATTGTAATAAGCTCACTATATTGTCTTTCCAATTTTTCATTTGCCTGGATGTGATCGAGCATATTATTAAATATTTTCCCGAGGTTTCCCAATTCGTCGTTAGAAATTACAGGGACTCTATACGATAAATCGCCTTCCGAAATAATTTTTGTGCCTTCGCTTAAAAGCGAAATTTGTTTTCTGAATTTTGTTGTAAAAAGTAAAATAAATATTAACGCCAACAAAACACCGGCAAATGCTATGGTAATTGTTATAGTTTTTATTTTCTCTCTAAACTCAGCTAAATCTGTTGGAACGTTAAAAAGAAGAAAGCTGATCGGTTTATTTTGAAAAATCAAATATTCAGGGGTTAAAATACCTGCAAAAAAATCTTCGTTCTCTAACTCTTTATAAAATACTTTTTCACGCTTGTTAAAATTTTTCAGGTTGGCCGCTTCGGAAAAATCGGCTAAATATTTTTTGTTTTCTTGTTGATGTGAAAATACATACGGGATATTATCAATTATTAAAACAAGTTCCGCTCTTATTTTTTCACTTAATTCGTCAAGTAGTTCTTCATCTATTATTTTGCCGTAATAAAACGCTTCTTTGCTGTTGCTTTGATAATACTTTAAGATAATGTTAGGATAAATTTCCAAGAATTTATCGAAAGAATTTCCAAATAAATTTTTATTTATTTTATCACTAAAAGCTACACCGTTTTCTAAAATTTTTTTGTTTTCATTAATTCTGAAAATAAAGTCCAACTCGGATAATCTATTTGCAGAAAAATCTTTAGATTCTGTAATTTCATAAAGTTCGTTATCAATAGAAGAAATAATTTTTTGGAGAGCAATATTAAAATCGGTTTTAGAATTAAGAAGAGTTTTTGAATGTTGATTTTTTAGGAGAGAAGTTGTTGTTGAATAATAGATAAACGCAGAGGACAAAGAAATTATTACTATTACACTAAAAGTAATTAATAATAATCTAACATTAATCTTCATTGCACATTATTCAGTTTAAATTTAAAGTTATACTTCTTCAATTTTAGCATCGTCGGAAATAGAATTAAGCACCCTGCGTATTGAAAGCAATAATTTATCGAAATCAAACGGTTTTAACAAATAATCATTAACACCAAATTTAGCTGCTCTAACGGCACTTTCAATATCCACTTTTGCAGTTAAAACAATAATTTTAATAGCGTCATTAAGATTTTCGAGCAAATAAAATCCGTCTTTATCAGTCATTTTAAGATCGAGTAAAATTAAATCTACGGCAGAAGATTTAATATATTTCAGGGCATCATCCACATTTGTAACAAAATGAGTCAAATACCCTATTTCGTTTAAATCTTCCGAAAGAGTAGCACATAGTTTAATATCATCATCAACAATTAAAATTGAATTCACAATTATTTTTTATCCTCATTCTTTTTCTCTTCTTCATACTCATCATTTTTAATAATTTGATGGGCTTCGTCTTTTTGAATTTTAAGATTATTAATATAATTATTGTTCTCAAGTATAGCTTTTTTTATCAAATCCCCTTTCTTTTGAGCAATTCTTTCTTTAAGCGGAGGTAAAATCTCCACCTTTATTACTATTACAATTTCACGTTTAATTACTTCCTTTTTATCTGAACCTGTTAAATATCTAATTCCAAAAACCCACCAAGGCAAGTCTTTGAGGAACGGAATACCGCTTCGGGTAACAACTTCTTCGTTTGTAAAAAGACCCCCAATAATTGTTTCTTCACCATTCAACATAAGAACTTCGGTATTGGCAACCGTTTTTCTTATTTCTGTTGAAATTTCACCCGGATTTGCCGAACTTCGTTCAGCTTGTAATTGTAACAAGACGTAATCGACACCATCTTCAGTATAAATGTACGGAACAACTTCTACAATCGTTCCGGTTGAATAAAACCTATCTATTATATTTCCGGAAAAATCTCTTTCTTTTATTGAAATATCTGAACCGATTTGAATACGACCTTTTGTTTTATCGCGCACGGTAATGTTGGGGCGTGCAATTAATTCTCCCAAACCGTTTGTTTCAAAAAATTTAAATGCTCCAACAATATCACCGGTAAAGTTTCCCATATTAAATGCGGTTTTGTTTCCCGCAATAAATT
This sequence comes from uncultured Melioribacteraceae bacterium, assembly GCA_964617555.1. Classification (GTDB taxonomy): domain Bacteria; phylum Bacteroidota; class Ignavibacteria; order Ignavibacteriales; family Melioribacteraceae; genus 1-14-2-50-31-20. The sequence goes on from CAZTYP010000006.1 coordinate 3,485, forward strand.
CATACGGATTAGCTTTTTGTTGATTAGTGTTGCCTCCGTTTTCTTCTTCTTCTTGTGCTTGAGAAAATGTTGTTAATTTTGCACCAAAACTCATTCCCGCTTTTTGAAGTAAAAATTCCCAATCGATTCCTCGTTCTTTCATATCTGAAATATTGGCTTCAAAAAAGAGTGCGGAAATTTTAACTTCACGAGAATCTACCGAAGCGTATATGTCTTCGCTCAGATTTTTTTTCAAATCTTGTTTAGGTTTAACGATTATTTGCTCGGCATCTTCGGAATAAATCATATTATGATAATTTACAATAATATTTAGTGCACGCATGTAGGGAAGTTTATTTATTTCTATACCTATCGGTTCGGAATAGGTTGTTGCTAAAATAATTTTTTTCCCTGTATTTTCTTTGCTAACTTTACTTAACACCTCAATAGCCTTATCGAAAGGGATATCTTCAGCCAAAGAAACTATCTCGTTCGGATTTACATATTGACTTAATCTCTTTTCCAAACTTTTTTGACTAAACATCGGTGTTGCAATCAAAAATATTAAAAGTAACAATGTAAATTTTTTCATTTTATTCACTCGGTTTTAATTACATATAATTTTCTGGAATGAAATCACTTTTTATTTATAATTTCATTTTTTAATGAGTTATATCCTTTTGTTCGTTTTTTAAAAATTCTTTTCCGTTAACAATAATCTTTTTATCTAACCCTAACGATATTTTTTCGATAATTCCTCCTTTGTTAAGAACAAAATGGACAATATTGTTATCGTAATCTATTTCGGTTAAATATCCTAAATAAACTTTATCTCCTTCCCATAACAGATATGTTGTTCCTTTAGAATCTGAAAGGAAGGCTCCCTCGGGAATAAGAGCCAATAATTGTGCAGATTGAACATCCAGCAAATTATCGATATTAGGCGGTATTTCATTTCTGATTAAAGGATAAAAGATATCGTATAGCGGATTTGGGGTAAGACGATTTTCCTTTGAAACGGAAGAAGCAAACCTATCGTTATCTGAAAAATAGACAGCACAATCTATAACAAAATTAACCAAATAATGTGGTATACCGTCATCGTCAACTTTAACCAGATTATCAAATGAACATGAAAGTATCTTTTTTAATTCTTTGCTTTGCTCAATAGCATAAATTAATTTATAAACATCGTTATAATATGCTGTTCCGGTAAGATGATAAGTATAATATTTAAAATTTTCTTGTACAATCAAGTCTTTGTATTCTATATTAACAAAAGATTCGGGGGCAAAATTAAAACTTACCTTATTAACAAAATTATAAAAAGCAGATTGATGTAAATCAACGGGAATATTAAACTTTCTTAGAGCTAAAATTGAATCTAACTCTGCAACCCGTGCTTTTAAATTGTTCAATTGTGCTATCAATTCTTCGGTATTGTAAGCATTAAGATTCAGTTCGTTTAATCGTTTTTTTCTTTTGTCAATTTTTCCTTTTTGATACACATACGAATATATACCCCCAACACTAACAATGATTAGGAGTAAAACTATTAGCATTAATGTATTTTTTAATTTACGATTCATTATTTTTTATTTTTATCAAGTTTAAAATTCATTATATAAGCAAAGGCGTTTTTTTCACGCAACGGTTCGTATATTATATTTTGAAGTATTGAAGAGTTACTGTATTTGGAAAATTCCGTTAAAACACTTCGAGAAAGTGAAAACCCTTTTAAAATAACCGTATTATTATCTTGTGTTCCCAAATGGGAAACCCAAAAATTTCTACGACGTTCAAGGAAGTTGGAAACATTTTCCAAAGTTCCTGTCCAAATCTCCGTACCACTCATTGCAGAATCTAAAATTGCCTGTGTTTTATCGAAACCGGAAATCTTTTTGGAAAGCGGATCCATCTGTTGAATTATATTTTGATTTTGTGCTGCCATTTGTTCCAATTTAAATATTTTATTATCCAACTCTTTTATTTCCTGAAAATTTGAAAGGATAGAATAAGTAAAATAAAAGGTTGCAAAAAAGAGTAACGGCAGTATTGCAAAACTATGCCAACCGAATTGCAAAAACTTTTGGTTCTCAATAATATATTTCGGTAAAATATTAATTCCGGTAACTTCTTTATCTTCTTCGGCATAAAATTCGTAAGCCGCTGCTATGGGGATGGAATATGACGAAACTTCTTTTTGTTCTTCTTCCGGCAAACTTAAGATATCGAACATATCAAATTTAAGTTCGGAAACGTTTGCTTCGGGAAATGTACCGTAAAAAGATAAGATTAAGTTTTCCGAACGATCATCGCCGCAAACAACAACATTATCTAAACGAGGTATTCCACCGTTTTCCATTTCCAATAATATTTTGGAAAAATAAACATCATAGGTGTGAAGATTATTGGTTCCGATATCTAATGTTGCACCAATGTGTTTTAATTTTTGACCTTCCAAAAATATTAATTTACTATATTCTTTCCCGATATAAATAATTAAGGAATAATCCTCAGGGAAAAATTTTGTTGTGGCAGATACAAAGTTTGCAAGAGCAATTTCGGCATTCTTAATGGAATGAATTTTATAATATCTTTTTCCATTATATGATGCTACAGAATTAATTATGTTTGCTGTTTTTATATCCGGTTCGGAAAAGATGCAAAGATGTGTATCTTCATCTATGGAAATATAATCCACTTGTTCTCTTTCCAGAAAAACCCCTTTGGAGTTTTTAATTTCTTCTCTTATTTTATCAATAGATTTCTTTTTATCTTTGTCTAATTGTCCTTCAAAAATATGAAAAGAAATATCAGGGTCGGTAATTACCGGTATAAATTGCGCTTTGGAAAGATCAAAATCTACTAATCGGGAAGCAATTTCAGAAGCTACGGAAGATTTACCATTATTTTCATCCGTTGATGTAATTCCGTCTAAAGAATCGAACGAAATATCATCGGAAATAATTTCACCATCAGTAAAATCGTTAAGTTGTTCGGTAGAATCTACTGCTTGATTATCTTTGTTTTCAACTGTAAAGGCTTTGTAAAGAAATATTTTTCCTTTTTCTCTGCTTAAAACAGTTAATTTGAGCTCGCTTCCTTCGCTATATACTGTAATAATGGGTTTCATTTGTTAATTTACCTTTAACAATTGTAACATTCTGGTTTTATTGTTTGCATAACTTAATGCCGTTTCTTTTGTTATTATTCTTTCCTTCACAAGTCGTAGCAAATCTTGTTCCATTGTAATCATACCTTGAGCACCACCTTGCATAATCATCATATAAATTTCGCTTGTGTTATTGTTTTTTATTGCGGCTTTAACGCTAGGTGTAACTATCAGTACTTCTTTTGCCATAACCAATTTTTTATCCACGGTAGGAACAAGTTTTTGTGAAACGACCGAAACCAAAACATCAGCTAATCTGTTCCTTACTCTTTCTTGTTCAACCGGGTTTACTTCGGCAATAATTCTATCTATAGATTCAGTAGCCGATGACGTATGTAGTGTAGAAAACACTTTATGTCCGGTATCGGTTACTTCCAATGCCGCCATTATTGTTTCAGGATCTCTCATTTCACCTATAACAATAATGTCAGGGTCTTGTCTTAAAGCTTGTACAACACCTTCTTGAAACGAAAGAACATCTTTTCCAACTTCTCTGTGCCTTACTATTGCTTTATTGGATTTATGAACATACTCGATAGGAGATGATACAATAACAATATGAGCCGGGTCAAATTTATTATGATAATCTATAATGGAATCTAAAGTTGTTGATTTACCTGAGCCGGTAATTCCGGTTACAAGAGAAAGTCCGAATTTTATGTAATTATGACTCATCATTCTGATTGCATTCTGATGGAATCCCAGAGATTCTATCGGACGAGTTGAAGCGGAAATTGCACGCATATTAAGTGCAAGGGTATCCAAATCGAAATATGCATTAGCTCTAAACCTTAAAGCTTTATTAATTACGTCATAATGATAAGTATAACTAAAATCTATACTACGGCTAACAAGCAAATGTTTACATTGATTGTTAGTAAGAAGTGAAACTATTAAAATTGCCGCTTCAAGATGATTAAAACGCGGAAGTTCTTCCACGCGGTTTTTTTCTCCGTGAATTCTAAACCAAATAAAATCGTCAGTTCCATGCCCCCCAATTTCAATATCGGAAGCTTCCCTTTCAATCATCAGAGTAAGCATGTAATTCATTGTTTTATGCAATTCCAATTTTTCGTTTCCGGGCATTTGTTGAATCATTTCAATTATAAAATTGATTTTTTCCGCTCCCAAAATACTTTGAGGAATTTTTTGCACATATTTATTTAATATTTCTTTGGAGTTACTCATTAAGTTCTCAAAATGTTATTAATCGTCCATTGTTCCTGCAAGCACTTCGGCCAACGAAGTTAATCCTAATTTAACTTTTTCCAAGCCGGATTCCCTAAGTGTTAATGTTCCGTCGGCTTTAGACTGTTGCCGGACCGCATCTTCGTCAACGTCTTCACCGGCTTTAACAATTAGTTCTCTTATTTCTTTGGTAAAATAAAGCGCCTCGTGAATTGCCATTCGTCCTTTATACCCGGTATGATGACATTTTTCGCAACCTACTGCTTCATAAATGTCGTAATCTTTCCATTCTTCCACATCTATACCTGCACGGGCTGCAACTACCTCGTCTATTTTTTCTACTTTTCGTTTACAATTATCACAAAGTTTACGAATAAGACGCTGAGCAACAATTATATTAATTGCATATGCAATAAGAAACGGCTCTATTCCCATTTTGTAAAGACGGGCAACCGCACTTGGAGCATCGTTTGTGTGTAGTGTAGAAAACGTTAAGTGCCCGGTATTTGCAAGTTTAATTGCGGTTTCTGCAGTTTCCTTATCGCGCATCTCTCCTACAAGAACTATATCGGGGTCATGCCTCAATATTGCACGAATTGCCTGTTCAAAATTCATTTTGTAACCAATCTTTAATTGGCGGGCACCTTCTATTACATATTCAACAGGGTCTTCTACCGTAAGAATATTTTTTTCGGGAGTAATTACCTGATACAGGGCGGCAACAAGGGTTGTACTTTTACCACTTCCCGTAGGGCCTGTTAGGATTACCATTCCTTGTGGCTGAGTAATTGCTTTTTGGAATGCTTCGTTTGCATAACCCACCAAGCCGAGTTTATTTAAATCTTTAATAACTTTTCTGTCATCAAGAATTCTTATTACAATAGATTCAAATTTGTTTTTCAGTTCGGTTCCAACCATGGGAAGTACCGAAACACGATAACGAATTATATGGTTATCTATAGCACGCTGTATAAATCCGTCTTGTGCCCGCTCTCGTTCAAATCTATCGAGCCCCATGGAACGGTCTTTTACAACAGCCATTACTGCTTCGGGTTGTGTGTTATCTTGTGCGTGCCATAACTGAAGTTTACCGTCAATTCTAAAATGGATTTCTGTTCTTCTTCCGGTAACGGGAATTATATGAATATCACTTGCGTTTTTTCTTACACCTTCTACCAATGCGGCTTCAATTAAATTAACAAGAGCACTTTTATTTATTTCCGCATCCAGTTCTTCTTCATCAAGATTTGTTTCTTCAACTTCAACACTAATTTCTTCGGTAGAATTTTCTATTGCTTTTAAGAATTCATTTTCTACGGGGGCAATAATTTCGATTAATTGGTCATAATCTTTTTTGCGTAAAAAATTAACTTCAAATTTTTTGATGTTTAAACTGTAAGCTATTTTTGCAAGGTCTCTATCGGTTGGATCAACAGCTGCAAGAACTATTTTATCGCGCAATTTATCGTAGCTGTAAGGTAAAACTTTATGACGTAAAAACTCATCGCGAACTTCTTCGCCTTTGGAATTAAGAAGGCGTTTTATTTCTTCAATCCTTTCCTGAGACAAATCCGGAACTGAGATATTCAATTCTTTAAAAGCATAAAGGACTGCGACTTCTCTAAAAATTGTATCGTGATCAAATTTTAATTCTTCAACTAATATTTGCGCAAGGTTTCTTCGTTTGTTGGTTTCATCAGCTTTTTTAGCCGCTAATGCTTTTTCCAATATATCATCATCAATTATTCCCTTTTTTAAAAGCAAATAACCAATTTTATCAGTCATTTCAAGCTGAGAATCAAGCATCAAATTTCCTTAATAATTCCGAATATATAATCTGTTATTTCACAAAGATAATTAAAAAAAATATTTAAAATAAATAATAATCTTAATTACAATAACTATTATTTAACAACAGGGTTAGACGGATTAATCGTAGCGGTTTCGGCAGAAACCAAAGTTAACCCAATCATTACAATCATAATAACCATTGCAATAAAAACTTGAATCATTTCAATTACGTTTTTAAGTCTGAAAACCGTTTCACTTTCGTAATAATTTGCAAGTTGTAAAGCCGTATTTTTTATTGTTCCGGTCTCTTCGCCGGAATGAAATCTGGAAATAGCCGTATCCGTAAAAATTTTAGCGGCGGCAAAAGATTCGGAAACACCGGCACCCTTGCTAATCATCATCGGAATAGCAACTTTTTTTATTTGTTGTTCAAAATAAACGTTATCGGTTGCCTCGGATGCAATTCTAATCGGTTCAATAGATTCTGCCGAGCCACTATACAGTGTATAAAACACACGACAAAAAACTTCAATATTGGTTTTATGAATCAATCCTCCGATTATAGGTACTTTCATCATATATTTGGCAAAAAAGAGTTTCCCTTTTGGGGTTTTACCCCACCAAATAAGAATAATAGGAGGAATAAACGTTACAGCCATAACTATCAACCAATTATCCATCAAAAAATTACTGAATGATAATGTTGCTGCCGTTAAGGGTGGTAACGGAATATTAAATTTCAGGAACAGTTTTGCTGTTTCCGGGAATATATAACCCACATAGAAAAGCACTGCCAAAAACAGAATAAACATTGTAATAGCCGGCGTAATTAATGCACTTCTTAAATCTTTTCGGAATTGCATACGACGTTCTAAAAACTTCGCCGTGGCTTTATATATTTCGGTCATATTACCGCTTTTTGCAGCAAGCCCCAGCATATATGCAGTAAATTTTCCGAAGACTCTTTCGTGCCGTAAAAATGTTGTTTGACTGTCTGTTCCTTTTTTCAGTTCACTATTAATTTGTTTTAAGGTTTCGCGTAATGTTTTATTTTCAAGGTCATTAATTAGCAAAGTCATTATCTCGCTGTAGGGAAGTTTCTGCTCAAGTAATTCGGCACTAATTTTTACAAATGACAAAATTTCTTGCGGAGGCGGTTTCGGTTCCCATTCAAAAAGATACTTATTTACCGATAAAACTTGGTAACCCATTTTTGTAAGGGCTTGAATAACTTCTTCTTTGGAATATGCTTTTTGCTCCCCTTTAATAGGAGCTTCATTTCCACGCTTAACTTTATAAGTAAATGTTACCTTTTTCTGTATTGATTTTAGTTTTAATTTATGTTTTTCAACAAGTTCTTTAACTTGTTTTTTCCCGTCGGAAAAAGTAGGTGCAGCAAGATTACCCGTAACAAGTTGTCCGTTAGGTTTTTGTGCAGTAAATTTTAATTCAATCATATTAAGCTTACCTGTTTATAACTTATCAATTTAACAAACCTTAAACAAAAATTAAGCCAAAAACATTTTTTATTTATATACTATTATAACTATTATATAAGACGCTAACAAGTAAATTTTACTGAATAAAATACTTTTAAAAAAATAAATTACTTAATTACCGTTATTTTATCCGATGCAGTTATCCTACCTTTTTTTGCATTAATAACTGTAAGTGATAAAATATATTTCTTTTCAAAAGAATTTTTTAATGAATCTGTTATTAAATTTAATTTTCCTTCAATAAAAAAATTTGTTTTCAAAGATATTAAATATTTTTTGAACTTTTTATTGTCGGGAAAATCACTACTGTGTTTGCGCTTGGTTCTTATTACTTCTAACTTTGCTTTGGAAGGAATAAAAGAAAATCGTCCGTCATTAAGTAATTTGCGTTCAACGTTTTTTTCAATTAGTTCGGTATTTATTTTTTCGCCTGTTTTGTTTAAAATTTTTCCGACAACAACTTTACTTTTCTTTCCGTGTAAATTTGCAATCCAAGCTTTATCTGTTAATTGTTTTACAAGAGAATCAACTACCGTTTGCGAATCCTCATTAGTCCAGTCTTGTATTTTTTGTTGCTCCGGTTTTGAAATGTTTACAGTTACATTACAACCGTAAAAAAAGTGAACCAAAAAAACTATTGAAATAGAAAATGCAACCTTAATTTTACTCATTAAATTACCTTAAATTATATCCGAAAGAAAAATAGATTTTATTACTTTTAGCCCCTGGATGATAAACGTTTTTTTCGCCTCGTGTCCATGCAAGTTCAAATTTTCCGAACATGTTTCTCATCATTAAAGAAATTCCTCCGCCCAAAATCGGTTTACCTCTATAAGGACTTGTTGTTGTACTCAAATTATAATTAAACATTATATTATATATACCTTTAATATAAATATTATTAAGCAATTTAAATCTGTATCCGGCTTGTAGAATACCAAATTCGGTACCGCTTGCCTGAAAATAATCAATTCCCCAAAAGGTATCGGGCCCCCCAACATAGAACCATTTATAAAAAGGAAGCCAATCAGGGGAATAAAAATAACCGCCGGCAATCATAATATTATGCTTTGATTTTATCGGTTGAAAATATCTCAAAAAGCTATAAAATCTATGAAATGTTAAATCGGAAGCAAAATTTTTTGAAGAGAACTCATACGTTGCTCGTAAATACAAGCCTCTGCTCGGAAGAATTACATCGTCCAACGAATCAAAAAAGAGCCTGATACGTCCTTGTAAAATAGATGCTTCCGGTTTATGACGTATTACTATCGAATCTATTTCCGGAGTTGCAATATCCGTACCGACAATCATTTTTTCATAATCCAAACCAAGTTCCAAATTCCAAAACTTACTTAAACTAAAGTTTCCGCCTCCGTAAAATCTAATGGAACGATTTCTGAATCTGAAATATTTTTTTTCCATATAATAAAAATCGATGGGAACATCTTTATAATGGAAAGAAATGAACGGATAAGCAGGAATATCCATAGAACGACTCGGATACAATACCGTAATATCAAATTGAGTTAATCCGCCAAAACGGATATATGCTTCCAGTTGTGCTCCGGGAATCAGAGCGGAATTTGTTTCTACACCAAGCAAACCTACCAATTTAAAATAGTCGTTGTATTTAAAACCGGCAACAATTTTGTTTACCAATTTTTCTTTTACATTAATTATCAGATTAATATTATTATTTCCGGCATTTTGTATTTCATATGTAACGGTTTCAAAGTAATTTAAAGCGTACAAAGCGGCAATTCTTTTTTGTAAAAGGTCAATATCCAATCCTACTCCAACAGAAATGGAAAGATATTTTTTAATAAAAGAGGAATCGAATTTTTTGTTTCCGGTAATAACTATATTCTCTATTATAGGTGGGTTTTCGATGAAATTTTTCTTTTCTTCTTCAATTTTTTTCTTAAACTTCTCTTTACCGCTCTTTTCCCATTGACGATAATCGTCATATTTGCTTAATTCCTTTTTAAGTGCAACAAAAACATCTAAATTATTTTTTGCGGCTTTTTTACCTCTATCAACAATCTGTGCAATTTTATCCGCATCAAAATCTGCGGTAGAAAATCCTTGTAAATCTTGTGAAATATAAATATCCGAAAGGTCTATATTTTTCTGAAGTTTTGCACTTGTAGGTATATCCGTTGTTCTATTAAGAATAGAAAGGAAATCGGTTAAATCTTTTTTCTCCATTCTGCCTGTGGTTAAATTGAGCCCGATAATAATATCGGCACCCATATTTTTAACAATATCAACAGGAAAGTTATTAAGAACCAATCCGTCAACCAGTAAATATTTACCCCAATCAACAGGTGAAAAAGCGGATGGGATTGACATTGTTGCGCGCATGGCTTTTGCAAGGGACCCTTTTTTAAGAATAACTTCTTTACCGGTTACCAAATCTACCGCCACACATCTAAACGGAATGGGTAATTTATCAAAATTCCTTATATGCTCATACGGAGATGTTAATTTTAAAAATTCCAATTGAACATTTTGCCCATAAATAAAGCCGCTGGGAGCGGTGGGACTCCATCCTTTTAATCCGATGCTTAATTGGTATTTGCCGGATTTTCTTTTTTCTATAAAAGGGAGTTCACTTCTGGGCGGAGCATCATTCAATAAAAGATCCCAGTTCAGGTTTTTTGCATAATCCTCCAAATCCTTACCACTATAACCAATAGAATAAAGCGCCGCCACAAGCCCTCCCATACTGTTCCCCACAATATAATCTACGGGGATATTCAGAGAATCTAAAATTTGCAACACGCCGGCATGAGCAAAACCTTTTGCCCCACCTCCCGCCAGAGCAAGTCCTATTTTGGGTCTGTGATTTTTATATTTTTTAAATATTTTTTTTATATGTGCAATTGTAGCGGCATTTACTTTGTTTAATGAATCCAACCGTGATTGTTCGGCCGCCAATTTTATTTTTTTATTTTTATTATTATAACTTGAAGAATCCGATACTGTTTGAGCTAAAAGCAAATTGCTTACAAACAGTAATAAAATAATTATATTTTTTTTCATCATTATCCTTTTGTATTGTAAACAAAATTCATTTTTAAAATTTTAGACGGATCAACACGTTTGGAAAACCATTGTACTCCCCAATGCAAATGGGGACCGGTAGAACGCCCGGTAGTACCGACCTCGCCTATTATCTCACCTTTTTTTACAAGTTTACCTTCCGTAACTAAAATTTTACTAAGATGAAGATAAAAACTGTTTACTCCTAATCCGTGATCTATTAAAACATAGTTGCCTGAGTAATAAAAATTATCGGCTGTTAAAACTATTACTCCAT
>CAZTYP010000007.1:0-27635 GCA_964617555.1 uncultured Melioribacteraceae bacterium
TAAGACAAACCCAAGAGTAATTGCAAATGCCGTAAATTTAAAATTGAGGATTTCCTTTTTTAACATTAATTCCACAATTAAAATTATTGGTAAAAAAAAGAAAGATGAATATGCAAGTTGTAAAATTTCGGTTAAGACCGGATTTGAAAATTGAAATAAGTATTGTGTGGGATTAACTCCGAAGAGAAATTTATCTATCGCAATTAGATATTGGTCGCAATCTTTGCCGGCAATGGGTTTAACCATGTAATAAATTTCTTTAAAAGAGATAAATATTACAGGCAAAATGTACCAATAATGCACTTGTTCCCAAAATTGAGTTTTTTTTCTGTTATCTTGAATCGCAAAAAAGAATATCATTAAAGTTAAAGCGGTATTAAAAAATATATGAGATGCCCATCTTTCAATTCTGTTTGCAAAAATTAAATTGAGTATCGAAAGAAAAGTTGCGAATAGAATGATGAGTACGTCTATTGCGTGAAAATTTTTTATTACGTTTTTAAATCGATTCATTAGTTTATGAGGAATAAGGTTACAAAAGTCATATAAAGAAGCAGGCCGAAAATATCATTCATTGTAGAAACAAACGGGCCTGTTGCAACAGCAGGGTCGGCACCGATTTTTTTTAGAATTAGAGGAATTGTTGCCCCGAGCATGGTGGCAAAAATAATAATTACAATAAGCGAAAAAGAGAGTATCATTAAAAAGTAAATTTTATCTTTCCCGAAGAAAAAATATGTTATTATAAAAAGGATTGATGCAATTACAATTCCGTTTAAGACGGCAACAAAAAGTTCTTTAAGTAGCTTTTTAAGAGACCCTTTCATCCAAAGTTCACCGCTGCTTAAACCTTTTACCATTACAATAGCAGCCTGATTGCCTGAACTTCCGCCCATTGCCATTACTACCGGAAAGAAAAAGACTGCGATGGTAACTTGTGCCAATACTTGTTCGTAACTGGAAAGAACAATTACGTTTACCAGTTCTATTACCAAGGCAACAATCAGCCAAGGCAAACGTATTTTGGAAATCCTAAAAATAGAGTCGCTGGATTCCTGTTCTTCGGAAAGTCCCGCCATTTTTTGAAGGTCTTCGTCTGCTTCTTCTTGAATTACGTCAACAATATCGTCAATCGTAATTCGTCCGAGCATTACTTTGTTTTCGTTAACAACCGGTATTGCAACCAGATCGTATTTCTTCATTAAATTTGCAACTTCTTCCTGGTCAACATCAGGTGTAACATAAATTAAGTCCTCTTCCATAACAGAAGTAATTTTTGTTCTCAGAGGATTAATTAATAATTCTTTAAGAGGAACAATGCCCACTAAAACATCATCGTGATTTAAAACGTAAACATGATAAATTTGTTCGAAATGTTCGGCATTGTTTCTAACGGCTTTAATTGCAGCACGAATTGTTTCGTCATCTCTGACATAAACAAAGTCGCTGCTCATTATACCGCCGGCAGTATCCTCTTCGTATTTCAAAAGTTCTTTTACATCTTCAGAATCTTCCGCATCCATTTGTTGAAGAACTTGTTCGGCAACCTCTTCGGGTAATTCGCTTACAATATCGGTTGCGTCATCTGTTTCAAGCTCATCAATAATATCGGAGATTTTTTCCGCTTCTATATTCGAAAGGAGTTTTTCGCGTAAATTCTCATCTATTTCCGTAATAACTTCACTGGCGGTTTCCGTATCTAAAAGGTCGAAAAGATATTCGGCGTTCGGGGTTCCTATGTGGTTTATTATTTCGGCAATATCGGCCGGATGCAAATCGGCAAAGAGTGTTAATAGTGTAGAGGAAGCCCTTTTCTTTACCAAATCGGAAATGTTATCAAGCAATTCATGGTCAACTTGTATAACATCTTTTACTTCAATTTTATCTTTAGTTTTTTCCACTACATATTATCCTTTTTAACTCTGTAAATACGGAAATAAGAATGTAAATAATTATAACTTACAAATATACTATTGTTCAAGGATTATAAAAAATAAGAAAAAGTTCGGGAACGAAAATTCGTTCCCGAAATGAAGAATTGTTTACTTGTTATTATTTAAATAGTCAACAGCCGAAAGAGCAGCTATTGTACCGTCTGCAACGGCAGTTGTAACTTGTCTGTATTTTTTTGCTATGCAATCGCCGGCTGCAAAAACACCGGGAAGGTTTGTTTCCATTTCGCGAGTTGTTATAATTTCGTTACGTTCGGTTAATTCCAAAATCCCTTTAAATGATTCTGTATTTGGAATATACCCGATTAAAATAAATACGCCGTCAATATCCATTTCCGTAAATTCGTGAGTTCGCATATTTTCAATTTTAACGCGGGTTAGTTTTTCATCTCCGTAAAACTCTTGGATTTCCGATTCCATAATAAAGTTAATTTTTTCATTTGCTTTTGCCTCTTCAACATAATGTTCTAGGGCTTGGAAATGATCGAATTGATGAACGATTGTAACTTTACTTGCATATTTTGTGAGTGATACAGCTTCTTCCAAAGCGGAATTACCTCCGCCGACAACAATAATTTCTTTGTTCTGGAAAAAATCGCCGTCGCATGTTGCACAATAAGAAATTCCTCTGCCTTTAAATTCGTTTTCGCCTGGAACATTTAAAGGACGGGAACGTCCGCCGGTTGCGACAATAACTGCACCGGAGGTAAATTTACCTTTACGAGCAACTTCCACGGATTTAATTTTACTTGTTAAATCAAATGATTCTATTTTTGCATTGTTAATAATTTCGGCACCGAAACTTTTAGCTTGTTTTGCCATGGTACTGCCCAGCATATACCCGCCGGTGTTTTCTACTCCCGGATAATTTGCGATTTCGTGAGTAAGTACCATTTGTCCGCCTGCAGTACCCTCGTTTATGATTAATGTTTTCATTTTGGCACGCGAAAGATAGATGCCCGCAGTTAATCCGGCAGCACCGCCGCCAAGTACAATAACATCATAGTATTTGTTTTCCGTTTCCATCGTTTTATTTTTTCCCGAATTCACTATCTAAGATTTCAGTTATCTGTTCCATATTTTGAATTGAAGATGTTGCCTTAACAACTTCACCGTTTTTGTAATACATGGTAAAAGGTAATCCGTAAAAATTTGCACACGCAGGATGATTACGAATAACGGCAGCATCAGGAATATCAAAAAGCATATCGGCAAATTTTACGTGAGGGTACTCGCTTTCCAATTCTTCCATAATTGCATAAACCGGTACGCACATTGGACCCATTCTTCCGCAACATACCATTACATTTTCATTTTCTTGGAGCATTTTTTCCAAATCGGCTGCACTTTCAACGTGAGTTAAATTTGTTTGTAAAGTCATAATTTTTCCTTTGTTTATTAGATAATTAAAATAAATCTATTCTGCATATGATGTTATTGTGTTGGAAAAGATTCTAAAAAACAAAAATTTTAATCGGTAAAATTTGAACGGCCTGTACAAGAATAGGTGCAATATTTATTTCAAAATATATTTTGAAATTCGGTATTCAAACTTTTCATTTTTATTTCCAAGTTGAATTAATTCTATACGTTCAACATCAGCCGTAAACTTATCTCCAACTCTTAACCCCCTTATTTTTCTATTTAATGTTTTGGAAAGGTTAGAGGCTTTAAGTATAAAATTGACTCTTATTGTTTTACCTTTTTTCAACGGAGTTTTAAAACTCATACCGGTTTTTTGGATATCATCAATTTTAATTTTTACGTTGCAAGGATTTGCAATACACGTAATGGAAGGGTCGTTAAAATCTTTAATTTGTATTACTGTTCCAGAAATTCTACAACTATTAGGGGCAACATCGTTAGGTAAAGCCAATTGCGGTGTATGGGAAGATGTACATGAAACAAATAATGTAATTATAAAGAACGAAAATATTTTCAATGTGTTTTTCATAATATCCCTTTATATTGCGGACAAATATAACTATTTGCCCGCATAATTAAAATTTATTTTAGTAAAATCATTTTTTTTGAAATTCTTCTTCCGCAATTTTGCAACTCGTAAATATAAGTGCCGGAAGCAAGTTGAGATGCATTAAATGATAATGTGTAATTCCCTTTGTTTTGGTAACGGTTAAGGGGTTCGGATATCAGTTGCCCTTGGATGTTATAAATTCTTAAAGTTACTAGTCCGCTTTCAGGAATCGAATAATCTATATTTGTTGTAGGGTTAAACGGATTAGGATAATTCTGAGAAAGAAAGAAATCGGAAGGTGTTCCGGCAACCGGTTTTACGTCCGTTTCGGAAGCATTGGCGCTGAATACCCCTGCTCCGTGTGTAGCTACAACAACTTCGCCGTCAAGTTGACGAGTTTTTACCATTGTACAAACTGCAACTCCAATCTCGTTTGGAGATTCATGGAGCCATTTTGTATTGTTCCCGTTAAGTTGGGAAGTTGAATATAAACCGGCACTTGTTGCAACGTAGTAAGTTGTTACGTTATTATATTTCATTATGGAAGCCCATCTGCATGAAGGTCCGTTGCCAGTACCATCGGTGTTTTCTTCCAAATTTCCTGCAACCGCAGTCCAAGTAGCACCCGCGTTTGAAGTATAATACAAGCTAACCACTTCGTAATTTGAAAAGACTACTAAAGCCTTGTAAGCATTATTTGGGTCAACTGCAATAGCTGAAACATAACCGGCCGGAAGACCTTTACCGTCCGAAATATTTTTAGGGACAGGATTTCCGACAATTGCATTTTTCAATTGAAAAACCTGGCCGTCCGATGTACCGTAATAAACAATGTTACCCGGAGTTTTTGAAACTGCAACAGCAGTAATCATATCGCCGGTACGAGTGTTTGAGAGGCAACTCCAATTTTTTAATGTAGGGTTGTTGCTAAAGTTAGGTATTTCGGAAAGATTAGTATTGCGCCATAGGGAATCTCCGGCAACAAAATACATTACATTGGAATAATTGGGGTCTAAAACATACGGATTTGTAAAAAGATAGTAAGTTGTGTAATTAGGCTTAACTACAGTCCATGTTACATAGTTACCGCTTCCGTTGAGTTGAAGACGAATAACATCACCGTTTTGCGTTTCTATATAATAATATGCTTTATGATTTGCAACGGCAGTAAAACCTCCATCGCCGCCGCCAATCATTTCCACCCAATTTGCAGTAGGATTATTGGAATTAACAAAATAGTGTCCGTTATCTTGCAAGCCGCCAAGAAGTACGGGGTCGTTAGCAGTAGCTTGGTCCATGGAAATTGAATAAAATTGAGAAGTGATAAAACCGTTGTTTATATCTGTCCAGGAAACCATTGTTGCTGTTATATCGTTTGTAATCTGGATACCACCATCATTACCACTATATAGAATCTTTGAATTAAAAGGAGCAAAACAAAGTGCATGCTGGTCAGGGTGATGATTTTCGTATTGTGAAATATCATCCGCAACAGAATAGCCGCCAATCCAATTTTTATATTTGTTTTCTAATTTTGTCATCATACCATCTGTGGAGCGGTAAAGATTTGTCCCGCCGAAAACAACAAAATCGGGGTCGTCAGGTTTTACGTTAATTACCAAATTATAACCGCCTTGAGGATCAATACCGGCAACATTTCCGTTTGCATCGGGAAGGTTATTTGTAGCATTTCTCCAAGACGCTCCTGCATTATCGGAAACCCAAAATCCGACGTTTTTTTTACCGCTATTAGGAATATAAGCCAATAAATAAATTCTGTTCTCGTTGGAGGGTGCGGAAGCAATAACACATCTTCTGTAATCGGCCGGGAAATCGGCAGGAGTAATATTAGTCCAACTTGCTCCGTCGTCAGTAGATTTCCAAATACCCGGATTTGCAACGGAACTGCTGATTGTAGCGTAAATAATTCCTGAAGCCGTTATTGTAACATCGCTGTAGCTGGAATTTTTAGGTGTACTAAGAACACCTTTCCAAGTTGTACCACCGTCTGTACTACGTTCAATCATATTTATAGCAGCGGCAAAAATAGAGCCGGTAACGGGATTAACAGCCACTTGATTAACAAAATCGAAGATATTATCGAAAGATTGCGGGGTACCGGAAACAGTTGCAGGGAGTAGTTGCCATGTTAAGCCGTTATCGGTAGATTTAAAGATTCCGTCACCGAAATATGAAGCGTTACCGCCCGTGGCAGAATTACCGTGTGATTCGCCGGTTCCAACGTACCATGTATCTTGATGGCCCGCTCGAGGGTCTTGCACAATACATGTGGCACTATGAATTTGTGAGGGTAATGAAGTTTGTTTCCATGAATTTCCGTTATCGGTTGACCTCCAAATTCCACCAGAAACACCTGCTGCAATTATCGTAACATTATTTGCCGTACTTCTCATATCAACGGCTAATGCTCTTACTCTTCCGCCTCGATTAACAGGTCCGCGAGATTTGAAATTTAGCCCTTGGACTTTGCTTAATTTAAACAATCCGTTTTTATTTGCCTCGGGAATTTTTTTCACAAACGCCAATTCTTTTTGTCTGATAGATTTTGGAATTTTACCGGTTACAGGATTACGTAACATTCTAAATTCTTGTTCGGAACGTTTGTTCAAATCTTCTTTCTCATTAAACACCGTTTTCTTTATCAAAAAATTAATATCGGTGTTAAAAGATGATTTGGATAGAAAAAAAGTAATTACGGCAAAAAGTATTATGGTTGATAGTTGAATTAATTGTTTCATTATTCTCTCTGCTGATATTATTGATTTTTAAATATAATAAATCTTAATAAATTAATATTGTTTGAAATCACTTTCGGTTAAATTAAATTTCATTGCTTTAAGCAAAAATTTGGTATAAGAATTTACCGGATTTGAAAATATCTTTTCCCGCTTGTTAATTTCAACAATTTTTCCCGTTTTCATAACGGCTAATCTTTGTGGGAACTGTGACATAATATGGAGATTATGGGAAACACAAAATATTGTTAAATTCAACTCATTATTTAATTGCAGAAATAATTCCATTAATGATTTTTGTGAATCAAAGTCCTGTGCGGAAAACGGTTCGTCCAAAAGAAGAATTTTAGGATTTGTTGCAAGTAAACGAGTAAGAGCAATGCGTTGGCGTTCTCCTCCGCTTAGTTGGTAACCGTATTTTGATAGAATGAAATTATCTAAACCGACAGTTTTAAGATGCTTTGTTAAGTCGTCATCAATTGTATCTCTTAATAGTGAATCGATTTTTCTGTAAGGATTAATTAATTCGATGTTATTTTGAAGAAGTATTTGAATTTTGTCTTTGGTTACTGAGTTTAAAACTATGTTGCCGTCAGTGGGTTTTATAAGTCCGGCAATTATTTTTGCCAATGTTGTTTTGCCTGCTCCCGATTCTCCTACAACCCCGAGTATTTCATTTTGTTTAATTGTTAAGTTTATATTATTAAGAATTTTCTTTTTTGCCCCCTCTAAAAATAATCTGTTCGAAACGGAATATGTAATGTTTTGTAACTCTATCATAATTATATTATTAAATTTTATTTTCAATGAATGAAGAAAGTTTTTTCCCTTTTAATTCGGCAATAAAATTACTAATGTTTTTCGCAAAAGGGTAATCCTGTGTAACAAGCAAAACAGTACTGTTATTATTGGCAACAAAATTTTTTAACCTGTTACACAACAAATTTGTTACGGGCAAATCGAGAGCCGATGTCGGTTCATCCAATAATAAAATAGGGGGTTTGGCAATTAGGGCAATAACAATACTAATACGTTGCAACATTCCCGTACTAAATTGGTAGGGATAAAGATTTCGTATCTTATCGTAATCGGGTAATTGAAAATATTCCAACTCGTTTGCAAGTTCTTCTTTGTTATAAGTATTCAAAAAATTGAAATAATATTCTATTTTCTTTAACGGGTCAAAAGCCGAAAAAGGATCTTGAAAAACAAATCTGAAATTTTCGGTTCTGATTTTTTTTAAATCATTCTCATTTACCGAATAAATATCAATGGAATTAACAATAATTTTTGCATCAATTTCAATAACATTCCTATCCGGTAAGTTCATTAATGCAAAAAGGAGTGTGGATTTACCACTGCCGTTATCACCAATAATTGTATAAATATGATTTTTATTTAAAGTAAATGTGGAATTATCTACTAAAATATTAGTATTATTGTTGGTAGTAATTTTTATATAATTAATATTTGCTTTTAGCATAGAGTAAATATGGAAACAATTCTTAAATACTTTTGTAATCACTAACCAAAATAATAAATTGTTAAATAATCTTAATAATTAAATTACAATTATGCGGCTAAAATGTATTTTACTTTTAATAGTTATTAGTTTGTTTCTAATTACATGTTCAACACAGCAAGAAAATAATAGAATAATTATAGGCATTGCTTCTGATATAGAAACGCTGAACCCCCTTTATTCCTTTACTGTTGAAGAAGGTAATATTACCGAACTTCTTTATTTATCTCTGATTGAAAATGATTGGGATAGTGCGAAAGGTGATGTGCAATATTCCCCAATGTTGGCAAAGAGTTGGGAGTGGAAAGATAATGAAAACGCCGTTGTTATTGAGCTTAGAGATGATGTAAAATGGAGTGACGGTCTTCCGTGTACAATTGAAGATGTGATCTTTTCATTCGATGTTTATTCTGACCCTACTGTAAAAAGTAGAGCATACGGGTATTTCGATAATTTTTACACTGATGAAAAAGGGCACATTGATTCTGCAAAAACATTTGAAGTACTTGATAAAAACAGATTAAAAATAAAATTTAAAAAAGAATCCGAGGCGGAGTTATTGGATATAGATCATCCCATTTTACCTAAACATTATTGGAGTAAATATAAACGCAACGAACTTTCTCAAATTAATTTAAAAGATTCTGTTATTACAAACGGTGCTTATCTTTTAAAAAGGTGGGATAGGGGAGGAGCAATTATTTTAGCTAAAAATCAAACTTCCTTTTTAATTAATCACAAGACAGTTGATGAAATAATTTTTAAGGTTATACCGGAATATCGAAACAGACTTTCACAATTAATGGTCGGTGATATTGATCTTATGGAAGACATAAAAACTGATGATATTTCAAATATCCGGCAAAATGAATCAATTATTATTGCGCCCGTATCAGGTCGTGATTTTGATTATATCGGATGGAACAATATTTCCGTAAGTAAGTATGAAGCAGGTAAGATTGTTCCCAACAAATTATTCGGAAATGCAAAAGTTAGAAGAGCATTAACTATTGCACTTAACAGAAATGCTGTTGTTACACAATATTTAAAAGGGTTCGGACAACTTGCTTCAACGCCGGTTTCACCGATCTTTAAATCAATTTATAATTCTGCTGTTGTGCCTATGCAATATAGACCTTTATTGGCAAAGAAAATGTTAAAAGAAGAAGGATGGTTCGACAGTAATCATGATGGAACTATTGATAAAAACGGAGTAGAATTCCAATTTACTCTTCATATTCCGGCCGGAAATCCTCGCCGCTCTTTTGCAGCATCATTGTTTCAAAATAACTTGAAAGAAGTCGGCATTGATATGACAATTGCCACAGACGAGTTGGGTGTATTTATTGACAATCTTTTTGCAAAAAAATACGAAGCATGGATGGCTGCGTGGGTTATACCGATTCCAATTAATTTGAAAATATCATGGTATTCGGATTTGGAAACTACACCCTTCAATTTTGCTTCGTTTCAAAATTACGAGTTGGATAAACTATTGGACAAATTGAGTGGTGCCGATAAGGGAGAAAAAAAAATAATATATTATAAAATTCAAGAGATTTTAGCTGACGAACAACCGTATACTTTTTTGTATTGGATTGACAATATAGTTGCGTATAATAAACGTGTAAAAAATATATCGGCAGATCCTCTGGGTACAATTAAGCATTGCTGGCAATGGCAATTGAATTGATTTAATTTTAAATGGGAATTATAGTGAAAAATAAATTGTGGAAAATTATTTTACGTCGAATATTTTCTTCTGTAGTTCTTCTGTTTTTTGTAATTACTTTCGTTTTTTTTCTTATACACTTGTCCCCCGGTAATCCGGCTCAAAAATTTTTATCTCCCGATTTTGATACAAAATTATTTAATCAAATTTACGCATCGTATAATTTGGGAGGAAATATTTTTGCTCAGTATTTTGCTTATTTGGGTAATGTTTTTACCGGTAATTTCGGTATTTCGTACATATATCGTGAACCCGTAACAGAGGTAATAAGTAAATATCTTCCCTTTACACTTGTTTTTGGAGCTGTTTCCTTTGTACTGCAAATAGCCATATCTTTCTTATTAGTTTTCTTTACATTTCGTTGCCAATCAAAAAGGTTTGAAAAACTAATATCGAATATTAATTTAACACTTTATTCCATCCCGGTCTTTATTTCGTCGATATTACTTATCTACATTTTTTCGTTTAAATTAAATATTTTCCCGCCATCCGGATTGACCTCATTTAATTCTTATAATGAAGATTTTTTCAGACGGTTTGCAGATTACATATATCATTTAACATTGCCGTTTATTGCCGCCGGTTTTGTGGCTGTGCCTGTCTATTATAAATATTTGTATGTTGAGATAAAAAAAATTGTAAATCAAAATTTTATTAAAGAACTGGAAATATTAGGGATGAAAAAAAACGTTATTCTTTTCAAACATATAATACCCAATGCGTTAAATTCCTTGATAGCGGTTGCAGGAGTGGAGTTGGGAGTTTTGCTGAGCGGTTCTGTTTTAATAGAAACTATTTTTGCTTTACCCGGAATGGGATTTTTAACTATGCATGCTATTGCAAATCGTGATTACCCGTTAATAATAGCAGTTGTGCTTGTTTCAGCCGTAATTATCTTAACTGTAAATTTATTTGCGGATATCCTTCGTTCCATAATAGATAAGAGATTATTAGAAAATTTAATGTTGTAACGGTGAAAAGATTAACAATACATAATGCGATTATCGGCTTATTTATTCTGCTTGTTGCATCCAGATTAACGGTGATAGTTGATGGTATTCGATTATTGGGACTTGCCCTGTTTGAGTTGTTTTTTTTTCTCTAAAGTAGTTATCGCAAAGTTAGATTCCGAAACATTGGATTTATTTATTTCAATAATATTAATATTAATTACCCCAATATTATATTTTTTAATATACAGAAAATTAAAATTATTTAAAGTAAAATTAAGATTATCATATTTCGTTTTTCTTTTACTCTTATTTGCATTTTTATTTGCACCAATAATTACGGATTTCCATCCGAATGCACAACCTAATATTAATGGGGGGAGATTCCTCCCTCCGTTTTCATCTATGTATGCCGTTAATTTAAAAGTTAAGGCAGGTAATAGTTTTGATAAAATAAAAAACGAGGTTGTTAAATATCCCGTAATAAAAAATACAATATACGCCAACACCGTTAAAATGAAAGGGGATTATATTATTTATAAACAAGGTAAAGAAGAAAAAAAAATAAAAAAATCAGCTGCAAAATTAATTGATGGTAAGCCGGTAATTATAAAAAAATATTTTTTGTTCGGTACTGATGAACTGAGCAGAGATGTTTTTTCAAGAATAATTTTCGGCGGAAGGATTTCACTTTTTATTGCCGTTTTAACTGTAGCAATATCACTTTCACTTGGTCTGTTATTGGGCTTTTTGGCCTCGTTCTTCGGCGGGGTGTTAAATTTATTGTTAAGCAGATTTACCGATATGTTTTTAACAATTCCTTCAATCTTTTTTGTGATAATGGTTTTGGCTTTGTGGGGAAATTCAATATTAGGAGTTATCGTTGTTTTGGCTTTAACAGGCTGGATGGGATTTTTTAAAGTGGTTAAAGTAGAGGTTGCTTCGATTGTACAAAAAGATTATTTTATAACTTCAAAAAAAATCGGAATGTCATTAGGCAAACTTCTTGCAAAAGAAATTTTGCCTGTAATTTTAAGCCAGATTATAGTTGCTTCCGTTTTGCAATTCAGTAATGTTATTTTGGCAGAAGCATCCTTAAGTTATTTAGGATTGGGAGTTGGAATAAACTATCCGTCGTGGGGTAATATGATTTTATCCGGCCAGCAATATATGGTTAACGACGTATGGTTGATAATAATACCATCAATTGTATTAGTACTATCAATACTGGCAATTAACGATTTTGGAGAAAAGCTTAAAGAAGAATTAAGTCCTTGGATTGCTCGTGATAAATAACAGATATACCATATTGAATAAAATAGGGGAGGGCAGAAGCAAGGTATTTGTATGCAAAGATAAATTTTTTCCGGATGAAAAAATTGCAGTTAAAATTTTACAATATACTGCCAATACACCGGAAATAGAAGCCTTTGATAATGAATATAAAATCATCAAACGTTTTTCGCACCCCGGTATTGTGTCGGTTTACGATAAAGGAACTATACTTGAACTGGATAACGAATATAAACTTAAATACCAAATTTCGGAAAACGATAAATTTTTTACAATGGAAATGGCCGAAGGGAATAATCCGCTCTATTGTAAATTTTTGAAGCAAGAAAAATTTCTTCGAAAATTTATTCATAAGGTAAGTTTAATTTTATTTTATATTCATCAGGCCAACTATATCTATTTCGATTTGAAACCCGAAAATATTCTTGTAAAACAAGAAGGTGATGATGTTCAAGTTAAAATTATTGATTTCGGGTTAACCAAATATTTCCCTGAACTTGAAGATAATTTTCAACAAGGGACAGCGGAATATTTAGCTCCCGAAATTCTCGAAAAAAAAGAAATTGCATTTAATGTTGATATTTATTCTTTTGGAATTTTGTTGTATCAACTTGTATATAGAAAACTTCCGTTTGCGGCTGATAATGAATTGGGAATTTTTAGAGCACATATTGAAAAGAGGTTTGAGTTCCCCTCTAGCAAGTTTTCAAGAAAAATTATTAGAATTATTCAGAAAATGCTGGATAAAAATCCAAACTCCCGTTATATATCAAGCCTTGAAATAATAAATGATTTGGGGACGGAAATTTTATTTGAAGAAAAATTAGGGTTAAACAATTCATTTCGGTTTTTAAATAGAGATAAAATCGAAAAACGAATCACCAAATATATAGAAAAAGATTCGTGGGGAAGCGTTGCGGTTGTTTTGGGAGATAAAGGAAGCGGTAAAAGTGCAATGCTCGAAAATATTGCTCGTGACTACAATAAATCTGTTTTGATAAAACCTAATGATTTTATTTCGGCATCAAATTTTTGGCAACAGTTCTTTAGTAGATTGTTATATAGCGAGCCGATTTACAGAGCGGTTGATGATTCATTGATACAATATGTTTCTTTACACATTGACGATAATTCAGAAGAGCTGCCGGTTGAATTGAAAACAATTGTCTCCAAAATTGCTTCTATTACCGATTTTATTTTGTTAATTGATGATTTGGATAAATTGGAAGTCCAAAATTTTGAAATGCTCCATAAACTTTTTCCTATCCTTTTGGCAAATCAAATTAAAATTATTGTTTCAATCGATTCGGCTTTCGAAATAGATTTATCGGAGGAAATAAATAAAAAACTTATAGAATTAAAAATTTTTTCGGAAACGGAAATTAAAATGTTGATAGATAAAAGCTATAATTATTTTTTTGATAAAGGAATTTTAAAAAATCTATTTATTTCTTTTTCCGAACGGTTACCGGAAAAAATTCTGCATTTTAATTCTGAATTAATTGCTTCCGGTATTATTGAATTTAATGAGGGAAAAGTTTCCGTTAATTATAATGATACTAAAATTACAAAACTTTTATCTTCCCAATCGGAAGTTTTCGGATTGTTGTTAAAAAACATTACTGCAAACGAATTAAAAGTTTTAGAGGTGCTTTCTCTTTTTGAAAATGATATTTCCCTTGAATTAATTTCCTTACTAATAAAAACAGAACCTAAAGAGTTAGTTCCTATTATCACGTCTTTACGCATTAAAAATGTTCTGAAACCGGGTAATCAAAACAGAAATCCAAATTATATAAATATTGGATTTAAACAATTTATATACGGTACAATTAATAATGTTTCGGAAAGGCACCTGGCGGCGGGAAAAATTATTGTTGAAAATTTTCCGGAAATGGATAATCTTATTAAAATAAGACAATTTGAGTTGGGCGGAGATTATACATCGGCAGTAAAAATTATTAACGAAACAATTGTGCATAATAATATAAATAATTTCCCTAAGCTAAAAATAAAACTGCTTCGTAAAAAATTATCGTATCAATTAAATGAAAATGATACTATTGATACGTTACTTCGATTAAGCGAAATATATTTAATAGTCGGTAAATATGACGATGCTGAAAAAACATTGAAACAATTAAATTCTTATTCGCTTTCAAAGTACTACAATTCGCAAAAAGAAAGATTATTGGGAAAATTGTTTATCCATAAAGGTGAGTTAGATAAGGGGATTAAATTACTTATGCACGCAGCCGGTAATTTGCCTAAACATAAAGACGAAATATATATTGAAGTTGCCAGTGCTTATATAGAGCAAAATAAATATCAAGAAGCAGATAATATTTGCAATAGAATTATTGCGGCATCCGGTTCCCCGACTAAAATTTCCGGCAAAGCGGAAAATTTATTGGGCATTTCCAACTATTATAATACTTCGGAACTTAACTCAACACTCAAACATTTTAAAAAAGCGCATGAAATTTATACGCAAATAAACGACTTTAATCTTATTGCTGGAAGCGAAGGTAATTTGGGTAATATTGAAAATATGTTGGGAAATTATTCCAAAGCGGAAAAACATTGGAATAAAGCGTTACAATTAAACCGTGCCATAGGTAATATTGAGCAAGAAGCCAGTGTGCTTATGAGTACGGGAATTTTTTATTACGAGCACGCTGATTATGAAAAGGCTGTAAAGATTTATCTGAAAGCTGAAAATATTTTTAAAGGCTTAGGTAATAAATATAATTTCGGACTTATTAATACTAATTTAAGCGAAGTATATTTAACGATTTGTGAGTATCAAAAATCTTTTGATGCAATTGAAAAAGCGGAAAAAGTTTTTAAGGATTTACAAAATAATGATGAATTGCTTGAAGTCTTCTTCATGAAATCGAAATTTTATGCAGCCGTAAACAATAAAGAAAAATTACAAGAAGTATTAAATAAAACGGAAAGATTATTTACATTTAACAGTGAAAAAAGGGAGTTGCTTTTTAGATATTACAAAGAACACCTCAAAATTTTAATTACCGGTAAAATTGATTTAAATGAAATGGTAAAAATTAAAGAAAATCTATATTTAAATAATAACAGATTATTATCTGCCGAAATACAATTATTACTTACTAAAGAATATATAAAACAAACAAAATATGAAGAAGCATACACTTTACTAAATGAAGAAACATTGACTGAAGTTACAAAATTCAATTCTACTTTTGATGCACACAGATATTATTTGCTTAGCAAAATTCCATCAAAATTTTTAGATAACACTTCCGACACAAAAAATATTTATTTACAAAAAGCATACTCTTTGTTGCAGGAAAGTTCCATTACGGAAATAACTTTGTCGGTTTTACAAAGTCTCATTGAATTTTATAAAGAAAGAGGGAACAGAAAAAAGGTAGTAGAATTTACACTTATTATGGAATCTGTTTTTGATTACATTAAATCACAAATAAAATCCGAAACAATACTTAATCCTCTCTTATTATATAAGTTTAATTTTGTTTCCAAAACCATTCAAGAGATAATTTATCTATATCAGTAAATCTTTCTTTTACCTGTAATAATTACCTCCAATTTTTTCCGATTGTAAAAAATATGCGATTTTAGCTTGAAATCGCATATTTTGTTTTTGGCATATAAATTGCACTAAAATGCCAAAAAAGCTTTAACACGCTTATTTTATTAACAAAACATGAGGTTGCTATGAAACGTTTCTTTCTTCTTTTAGTTTTATTTAGTGTAGGATTTTGGGGATGCTCCGAAAGCACAAATCCTATTGATCCGGTAAAAAATGAGACCCACAAAAGTTTCTTAAAAGTATCGCCAAATGCTTCGATGAGTTTAATGAAAACCGAAGTATCACAAGATATTGACGGTGCAAGAGGCGGTATTGTTTTTATACGTTTGGATTCCGAGGATGACAATGGCGAATCACAATACGGTGCTCGCGGATGGTTGTATTTTCCTCGCGGTAGTTTTGAAGGTACACAAACTATAGGAGTAGCAATTGCCGAAGATATGGCAGCATTGGATTTTTCACCTTCCGGATTGCAATTTGACAAACCAGCACAATTAACAGTTAAATTTAGTGGTGTTGAAATTGGTGCCGATGACGATATTGATTTTATGTACATTGACGAAAATGGAAATCTTGCTCCTGTAGAATACCGAAGATTGATTGTAAACAGATGGCTCGGTTGGGTAATTGTTGTTGGCGCAAAATTAGACCATTTTTCAAGATACGGATTTACAAAATAAAATTTTACTTTTACTAAAATTTTGAGTATAGTTTAATATGCAGACTGAATTGAAAAAACTAAAATCCGAATACAGTAACATTTTGGAAAAATATCTGGGAAGACCTGCAACCGAGGACCTTATATCGCAGGTATTCTCAGGATATTTATCCTCTGCCAATAAAGATGATCTTGTATTCAATTTTACCGATAGCTTTAAAATCAGATCTGTAATTGACCGTATAATTACAAATACGGAAAAAATTCTCACCTCAAAAAAACACCTTCATTTATTATTAAATCTGGCTAAGCTCTCTCTTAATAAGGGAGAGCTGTTTTTATCTTCCGATATTTACAGCCAAGTACTTTACAGAACAACAAATAACGAGAAGTTTCAAACCGAAGCTGCAGAATCATTAAAAGGATTAGGAGAAGTTGCCTCTTTACAAGCAAAATGGAATGAAGCATTCAGCTATGTAAGAAAAGCTAAGAAAATTTTTGAGAAGATAAATAATATAAAGGGAATTGTTATTTGCGAAAATCTTTTAGGTACGTTTTACGCAGAAAGAGGTGTGTTGAATTCAGCAAAAGAATATTTTGAATCCGGTTTGCAGCGCTTAAAAGGTAAAAAAAGTAATAACTTGGATGCAGTAATATTAGTTAATCTTGGAATACTCAATAATATTATTGGTAATACTGAAGTTGCCGAAAAAAATTATAGAAAAGCATTATCAAAATTTGAACATGCCGGTGACCACAAACGAATTGCTGAAACAAGGCACAATTTAGGAATGCTTTTTACCAAATTGGGTGAATATAAAACCGCCTTAAAAGAATTCAATTTAAGTGTTACTGTTGCTTCCAAAGATAAGAATTTATTAACGCTTGCTATCTCTTATTTGGCTAAGGCATACATCTATGCGGAAATGAACGAACTTGATTTGGCGGCAGAGTTTATTAATAAAGGGATGAATATCAGTAATCAATTGAACGATAGATTAACAATAGCCGACGTTTATAAAGTGAAAGGAATTGTTGAAAGGAAAAACGGTAATTATGAACTTTCCGAAAGTTATTTATTAACAAGTTTAAGGATTAATAGCGAACTCGGTAATAAATTAAACCATTCAGAAACCTCATACGAATTAGGACTTCTTTATTTAGAGCTTAACCAAGCTCAAAAAGCCAAAAAATATTT
Source organism: uncultured Melioribacteraceae bacterium (assembly GCA_964617555.1). Lineage (GTDB taxonomy): Bacteria > Bacteroidota > Ignavibacteria > Ignavibacteriales > Melioribacteraceae > 1-14-2-50-31-20. The sequence goes on from CAZTYP010000007.1 coordinate 17,632, forward strand.
TAATACCGCATTAAAATACTACAAAAAAATAAAAGCCGTATTGGAAATCAAAAAAATTGAAAATCTTTTAAATAAATAATTTTTTATCTAAAATTATTTTATTTTATTATATATTTTTTAATAAATTATTGTTGATTATAAGAAATGAAGTTTAGGGAAATTGCAGAACAAGCTGCCCAAAAACAGTACGTTGCTTCTTTTGTTCAAAGTGATAGTTTAAAAAATTTAGACATAATTCTGAATGTTGTCAATACTATTAATAAAACATTAATAATTGATGATGTTTTAGAATTGGTATTGAAAAATGCTATTTCTTTAACCGGTACAGAGCGCGGCTTTATTGTGTTAAAAAACGATGAAGGTATTCTTGAATTTAAATTGGGGCTTAATGCCTCGGAAGGCAGAATTCCAAAAGAAGAATTTACCGTAAGCAAATCCGTTGTGGATGATGTTTTTATTACAGGCGAATCAAAATTCATTGAATCTGCACAAAGTAATAATGAACATCATAAAAGCAGGTCCATTTTTCTTCTTGAGTTACAAACAATTTTATGTTCTCCGCTTATTACTTCAGGTAATAAAATAGGGGTTATTTATGTAGATTCAAAGCATTTACATAAAATAAGAATTAAAGAAATAACAAATATGTTTGAAATTCTTGCCGGACAAGCTGCCACGGCAATTAGAAACGCTCAATTATATAATGCTCAATTAGCGGCAAATAAATCTTTGGAAGAATCTAATCGACAGTTAATTATTGCAAAAGAAGAAGCTGAAAAATCGGATAGACTTAAATCGGAATTTCTGGCACAAATGTCTCACGAAATTAGAACCCCCATTCATATTTTAATGAGTTATTCAAATTTGATTAAAGAAGAGATTGAAGGGGAGTTGGATGATGATATGAGAACCAGTTTTAATGCAATTGAACATGCCGGTAAACGAATTATACGAACTACCGAATTAATTTTGAATATGTCCGAAATATCAACCGGCACTTATGAATATAATGAAGTTAAATTTAATATTTATGACAATGTTATTCTTCCTATTTATAACGATTTTAAATCAAAGATTGACGAAAATAACGTTCAATTTATAGTTGAAAACAATTTAAAACGCGAAATCATTTCTGCCGATAAATATTCGGTTTATCAAATATTCAGTCAGATTATTGATAATGCCGTAAAGTATACGGAGAAAGGAACAATAAAAATAGAACTTAATTCGTACGATAACGACAAAATGGAAATTTCCGTTATGGATACCGGTATCGGGATAAGCAAAGAGTATTTGCCAAATGTATTTATGCCTTTTACACAAGAAGAACAAGGGTATTCCAGACGTTTTGAAGGGAACGGGTTGGGATTGGCTCTTGCAAAAAAATATTGTGAACTTAATCAAGCGGATATTCAAATAAACAGTAAAAAAGGAGAGGGAACTACTGTAAGAGTTATTTTTAATATCAATTAAAAATAATAACTACAACCTTATCTTTTCCGTGCTTATCATTATTTTTTTCTCAAATTCTTTTACTTTTGCACACTCGTCTCCATTTACCAACGAAGCGCTACTGCAAGAAGAGCAACTATCTCCGGCACAAGAACCGGGCTTTTGTTTATATTTGCTAAATTGAAGCGAAGCTAACATTATAACCATCGCAATAAAAAAGAAAATAAATACTACTATATATTGTGTCATCTTTAATTCACTAATCTGTTATTTTTTATTATTTAAAAATAAGTTTTTTTTGCAATATAAATAATAAAATAATTGTTATTCTTTCATTAAAGAAGAGAATTGCGGCGTATAAATTGTTTTGTAGGTGTTTTTTTCTTTAACAATTAAATAGACCGAAAGATTATACCTTTTTGCAAACTCCAATCCTTCCTTTGGCCCCATAACATCTATTGCCGTTGCAAGCGCATCAGCCATCATACATGCAGAGTCAACAACCGAAACGGAAACCAGCTTATGTGTAATAGGTTTTCCGGTATGCGGGTCTATTGTATGCGAATATCGTTTCCCGTTCTCTTCAAAATAATTCCAATAACTGCCTGAAGTAGCCATTGCCAGATTAGTTAAATAAACTACTTCTTGAACAGTGTGTGTTTGATTAGGAGCAGAAATTCCCACTCGCCAACTTTTACCCGATTTTTTCCCGCTGCTGCGTACCTCGCCGCCGATTTCTACAAGATAATTTTTTATTCCTTCGGAGTAAAGAAGTTCGGAAACCAAATCTACTGCGTAGCCTTTAGCTATTGCGGATAAATCACAATAAATCTTCGGATTCGCTTTTTTTAATGCAGGAGGAGAAAAGCGCACAGATAATTTGTTGTAGCCTATGTTTTTTCTTGCTTTTTCAATCTCTTTTTCGGAAGGGATAAGTAATGGAATATTCCCTGGACCGAATCCCCACAAATTTACAAGCGGGCCTATGGTAATATCAAATTTGCCCTTAGATATTTTGCTGACTTGCAAAGCGTTTTCAATTACAAATGCAAGCTCTTCGGATACGGAAAACCATGTTGTATCTTTATAGTTGTTAAATTCAGACAATTCCGATGTTGGAATATATGTTGACATTTGCATATTTAAATGTTCAAGCAAAGTGTCAATTTTGGCTTTTATATTGTTATTATTTATCGGTTTTTCCGTTATAAATTTTATGGAATAAGTAGTGCCCATTGTTATGCCGGAAATAGAGTATAAAGTTTCGTTAACGGAAGTTGTACAGGAAAAAATAAAAATTAAAGATATAAATAGTAAAAAATTTTTTAACATCATTTTCGCAAAATATTGTTTGGGAATAAAAAAAAATTAATTTTTGAAAATAAAATAAACAGCCAAGATTAAAAAAATAAAGCCTATTAAGTGATTTGTTTTGAGAGTTTCATGTTTGAATGCAATCATGGTAAAGGCGGTAAAAACAATAAGTGTAATAACTTCTTGAATTACTTTTAATTGTACCAGAGAGAAGGGGCCTCCGTTTGCTTTGAAACCTATTTTATTTGCAGGCACCTGAAACAAATATTCGAAGAGAGCAATTCCCCAACTAATAAGAATTACCGCAAAAAGACTTAATTTTCCGAACCATTTATATTCTTCAAACTTAAGATGTCCGTACCAAGCAATTGTCATAAATGTATTGGAAAGAATCAATAACAGTATAGTGTAAATTCCTTTCATTTTTCACCTATAACCACAAATAAATAAAAACCTCTGTTTCAATAAAACAGAGGCAATATAAATTACCCGCCAAAATCATCAAGAAGAATATTTTCGCGTTCAACACCAAGTTCGGTTAACATTTTAATAACCGCCGCAGTCATCATAGGGGGTCCGCACATATAATATTCGCAATCCTCCGGTGCCGGATGGTCCTTAAGATAATTATCGTAAAGTACCTGATGAATGAATCCTGTGTATCCTGTCCAATTATCTTCGGGTTGCGGTTCCGAAAGAGCCAAATGCCAAGTAAAATTATCGTGAGTTCGTGCAAGCTCATCAAATTCCTCGTTGTAGTACGATTCTCGTAAACTTCTTGCTCCGTACCAGAATGACATTTTACGTTTGGAATTTAGCCTCTTTAATTGGTCGAAGATATGTGAACGCATAGGAGCCATTCCCGCTCCGCCGCCGATAAATACCATTTCGGCGTCTGTATCTTTTGCAAAAAATTCACCATATGGACCGGAAATTGTAACTTTATCTCCCGGTTTAAGGCTGAAAATATAAGAGGACATTTGTCCGGGGGGAACATCCGGCATTTTAGGCGGAGGAGAAGCAATACGTACGTTGAGCATAATAATTCCTTTCTCTTCCGGATAGTTAGCCATGGAATATGCACGTACAATCGGCTCATCAACTTTGGAAACAAAACGCCACATATTGAATTTATCCCAATCTCCGCGATATTCTTCCTCAATAATAAAATCGGAGTATTTTACGGTATGGGGCGGCGCTTCAATTTGAATGTAGCCGCCGGCACGGAAATTAACATTTTCACCTTCAGGCAGTTCCAATATAAGTTCCTTAATAAAAGTGGCAACGTTTCTGTTTGAACGAACAGTACATTCCCATTTTTTAATATCAAAAATTTCCGGTGCAACTTGAATTTTCATATCTCCCTTTACAGGCACCTGACACGATAATCTGTAATGATTTTTTATTTGTCCCCGAGAAAGTTTTCCTGTTTCCGTAGGAAGAACATCTCCGCCTCCTTCAAAAACCTGGCATTTACATTCACCGCAAGTCCCTTGCCCTCCGCAGGCAGAGGGAAGGAAAATCCCTTGATCGGCAAGAGTAAAAAGGAGTTTCCCTCCAAGAGGTGCTTCAACTTCCTTTTCGTTGTTAATGGTAATTTTTGCATTGCCGGAAGCAACCAATTTCGATTTTGCAAATAAAATCAAGATAACCAAAGCGATAACGATGACGATAAACATCACCACGCCGAATATTATTAAACTTATACCTTCCATTAATTAACCTTTATAATTGAATTACGGAAAATAACATAAACGATATTGCCATAAGTCCGGCAACAATAAATGTAATTCCAAGTCCGCGCAAACCTTTTGGAACATTGCTGTATTTCATTTTTTCTCTAATGCCGGCAAGTGCCACAATTGCCAGAGCCCAACCAATACCGGAGCCGAAGCCGTAAACAACAGATTCGCCGAAATTATAATTCCTTTCTACCATAAATAACGAACCGCCTAATATTGCACAGTTAACGGTAATTAACGGAAGAAAAATTCCGAGCGAATTATATAATGAGGGGACGTATTTATCCAAAACCATTTCCAAAATTTGTACTATTGCCGCAATTACGCCTATGTAGGTAATTAAACCGAGGAATGTTAAATCCACTCCTTCAAGCCCTGCCCAAGATAAAGCACCTTCTTTAAGTACATATTGATAAATAAGATTATTTGCCGGTACTGTAATTACTTGAACAAAAACAACGGCAATTCCAAGCCCAATGGCGGTATCAACCTTTTTGGATACGGCCATAAAAGTACACATTCCTAAGAAGAATGCAAGAGCCATATTTTCAATAAAAATGGATTTAACGAATAAACTTAAATAATGTTCAAACATTTATTAATCCTCCTCCACTTGTTCGGGGTAGACGGTTCTAAGAATCCAAATAAAGAATGCAATTAAGAAAAACGCACTTGGAGCAAGAAGCATTAAACCGTTTCCTTGATACCAACCGCCGTCGTTAGTTAAAGGAAAAATTGTAATTCCGAATAATTTGCCGGAACCGAATAATTCCCTCATAAATCCAACGGATAAAAGAATTACCGAGTATCCCAATCCGTTACCTATGCCGTCTAAAAAGCTTTCTAACGGTGGATTTTTTAATGCGTAAGCTTCCGCACGCCCCATTACAATGCAGTTAGTAATTATCAAACCGACGTAAACCGAAAGTTGTTTGCTTATATCAAATGCAAATGCTTTGATAACTTGGTCAGCAATAATTACAAGAGATGCAATAATCGTCATTTCCACAAGTATTCTTACACTACCGGGCACATGATTGCGTATTAAACTTACGAACATGTTTGAAAAAGCAACAACAAGCATAACGGCAAGTGACATAACCACTGCCGTTTCCATTTTTGTTGTAACGGCAAGTGCGGAACAAATTCCTAATATTTGTAATGCAATGGGATTATTTTTAAAAACCGGGTCAAAAACAATTTCTTTATATTTATTAGCCATTTTGTTCTCCTTTCAATTTTTTAATGAAAGGTTTGTACCCTTCTTCGCTTAACCAAAATCTTACCAAGTTATTAACTCCGCGTGTTGTTAATGTTGCACCGGAAAGTCCGTCAACCTTATATTTTGCATCGGGGTTATTTTTATCGGTTTTCCCTTTTATTACTTCAATTCCAACGTTGCCGTTGGGTTTATATGCTTTTTTGCCTACCCAAAGAGCTTTCCATTTAGGATTATCCACTTCGCCTCCGAGCCCCGGGGTTTCGCCGTGTTGATAAAATGTAAATCCTTTTATTGTGTTTAGGTCTTTATCGAGAGCAATAAAACCGTATAAAGTTGACCATAATCCTTTACCGTAAATGGGTAAAATATATTTTTCAACGCTGTCTCCGTTTATTACTTCGTAAACGGCCATAGCTTTTGGTTTAAAATTAATTCCCGCTTTGTCTTTGGCCGAAGGAATTGCTTCTCCCCATTTTTTACTGTGTGCCAATGTTTCCACATTGAACTTTTCTATGTTTAATTCATCATCGTATTTTTCTTCGGGAATTACTTCGCCGGTTTTCAAATCTATAATTTTTGCTCGTATCTTTTCTTTGAATGTATTATTTATATCAACGCCGTCATGATATAACCCGCCGGCAATAAGTATATTTTTAAGCAAATCGAGTTTTTTGTTGTTTTCTTGAAGAGGCTTAAGCTCTACGGCAGCCGTGGAAACAAGAATTGAAGCTATGAAGCAAACTCCAAGGGCAACGAGCAGTGTTTTTTTTACGCTATCGTTAGACATTATCTTGCGAGCCTCCTTTTTATATTAGCTTTAATAACGAAATTATCAATAATTGGGGCAAAGACGTTCATGAAAAGAATTGAGAGCATCATTCCTTCGGGGAATGCGGGATTAACTACACGAACCATTACAACCAGTACCCCTATAAAAAAACCGTAAAAATATTTACCGGTAGTTGTAAGTGCGGAAGTTACCGGGTCTGTTGCCATAAAAACAGTACCGAAAGCAAATCCTCCTAAAACAAAATGCCACGCAGGGGTAACGGCAAACATCGGATTGGTATCGCTTCCTATCCAGTTGAATGTAAAAGCCATTAGTACCATGCCTACAACAACGGAGAGCATAATTCTCCACGAGCCTATTTTTGTAACAAGTAGAATTATTGCTCCAATTAAAATGGCAAGTGTGGAGGTTTCACCCATAGAGCCGGGAATAATACCAATAAATGCGTCCCACCAACTTGTTGCCAAGTGCATCGAAGTATCTGCCAATTGTGCCAATGGTGTGGCTTGGCTAAGTCCGTCAACCGGTACCCATACCTTATCTCCGGAAATTTGTGCGGGATAAGCGAAAAACAAAAACGCACGGGCAACCAATGCAGGATTAAGAATATTCATACCCACGCCGCCGAATACCTCTTTACCTATTACTACTCCGAAAGAGATACCTACTGCTACTTGCCAGTAAGGAATATCGGGCGGAAGTATTAAGGGGAAGAGCAAACTGGTAACAAAAAATCCTTCGTTAATTTCGTGTTTACGTATTACGGCAAAAAGTACTTCCCAAAACCCGCCGACGGCAACAGTAACAAGATATATTGGGAAAAAATATAAAGCTCCCAATATTATATTGCTTAGTGTTGACCCCGGATCAAATTGTAATCCCAGCATTTGTAGTAGTTGTTGTTGCCATCCGTTTGCTTCGTAATTTGCAATGTGCGAAATACCTAGATTTGTCTGATATCCGGTATTAAACAAAGCCATAATTACTGCCGGAATTAATGCAATAACAACTGTAAGCATCATCCTTTTTAAATCCAATGCATCACGTACATGGGTCGGTTTTTCGGTTACCTCACCCGATGTAAAGAAAAAGGTATCCATTGCTTCGTAAAGGGGGTATAATTTTTCAAATTTTCCGCCCTTTTCAAAGTTTTTGGCTTGCTTATCAAAAAAAGTTCTAAGGACTTTCACTATATCAACCTTCTTTTTCTATTATTGTCAAATTTCTTCTTAAGTTTTCCATATGGTTTATTTTGGAAGGACATACAAAAGTACAAAGTGCCAAATCTTCTTCGTCCAATTCCAAGCAACCGAGTTTTTCGGCTTCTTCAATATCGTCAACGGCTAATGCGCGTAAAAGATAATTGGGAATAATATCCAACGGCATAACCGTTTCGTAACTTCCGACAGGAACAATGGCACGGTGTCCGCCATGCAATGCTGTGGATAAAGCCAATTTTTTCCCGGGTAAAATTGAGTTAAGTAAAACGGCTTTAACTGAAAATTTATTACCGGTAGGTTTAACCCAGCCCAAAAATTCTTTTGTTCGGTCTTCTTTTATTACGGAAATTTGTTGATGATATCTTCCGAGATATGCAACCCACCCCTCGGCTTTATGTCCGGTAAAAACCGAGCCGGAAATAACTCTGTTTTCCGCATCAACAAGTTCGTTTTCAACAATTTCGTCTACGGAAGCCCCTATTTCGGTTCTAATTAATGTAGGGCTTTTTACTTGCGGGCCGCCAAGTGAAATTATTCTCTCTGTATCCAATTTGCCGGTAGTAAATAAATTTCCAATAGCAACAACATCTTGTGCATTAATATACCATACAATTTTGTTGGAATTTACCGGATCGAGAAAATGAATATGAGTACCCGCTAGCCCTGCCGGATGAGGTCCGTCAAATTCTTCCACCTTAACTTTGCCGGAACTTATTGTGGGAATTTTTTCGCCGGGAGCTTTGCAAAGAAAAATATCTCCGTCAATTAATCTTGTTAATACTTTTAAACCGTTTAGAAATGCTTTCTCTTTTCCCTCAAGTATTTTTTCAACGGACGGTGCCAGAGGATTGGTATCCATTGCCGTAACAAAAATTGAATGTGGGGTTGTGGAAGGATTTGCTGTACGCGCAAAAGGACGTGCCCGTAATGCGGTCCACATGCCGGATTCAATCAAATTCTCCTTTATTGCCTCAGAATCCAAATTTTCAAGGTCGTTTTCGGAATAACTTTTGAAAGTTACCTCGTCATTGCTGTCGTTTTTTTCAATAATTAACGATTTGAAAGCTCTGCGTTCGCCTCGGTTAATTTCAATTACGGTACCTGAAGCGGGTGCGGTAAATTTAACCCCCGGAATTTTTTTATCGGTAAAAATAAGTTCTCCTTTTTTTACCGTATCACCCACGGAAACAAGCATCGTCGGTTTCATGCCTATATAATCTTCACCAAGTAATGCTACCTTTTTTGTGAAAATTGTTTTGGAAATTTTTTGCTCGGGTGCCCCGCTGAGTGGAAGGTCTAAACCTTTCTTAACTTTGATTTTACTCATAAATTTAACAATTTATAATTAATAAAAAACAAAGATACTAAGAACTATTTTTTTATAAAAGTTGTTAAGTTACAAAAAGCAAAAAAAATATGATATTTTTCTCCGAGATTAGATATTTTAAGTGGAAAAACGGAAAAATTATTCTTATAAAAAGAGAAAATGAGGCGTTTTTTTTAAAATTAATAGCTTTTTAACCGTTTATAAGTAATGCCTTGCAATAAAAAATTATGAATTTTTGATTAAATGTTGAATCTTTCGTCTTTGCAAGGAGACCAAATAAACACTGTCATTGCAAGGACGCGCCGTCTCCAAACAAAAACACCCACTGTCTTTGCGAGGAGACCTCCCGCAGAAGGCGGGAGGTTGACGAAGCAATCTGTAGTACCGAGCGCTGAATAATCTTTTGCTGACAATTCGACAGATTGCTTCTCCCGCCTACGGCGGGATCGCAATGACGGACGGTATTTTTCCCTCCGTGGCGGAACGACATTCAACATTCATAATTCAACATTCATAATTAATTAAAAGAAATTATTTTCTTCCCGATTTTGAACTTTTCCGTTCGTTTTTTATTTTGCCAAAGAATTATCCAACAAATATGAGGAATAGCAAGATGTTACGCCCGAGTTTTTCTTATCTCAAATTATTTCTCTTAAACATAATCCTCGCCTTTTGCATTATTCCAAAAGATGTTTCCGGACAATATAGAGTAAGTGTAAAGGATCTCTTAAATAATGGAAGAGTTGTCGGCGTAGTGGATTCTGCACTTGTTACATTAGGAGATTCAACTAAATACACAGATGAGAATGGCACAGCAATATTCTATAACCCTGTTGTTGGGGTTGAAGATAATTACAACCCAGTATCTTTTAATATTTCTGATGCTTATCCTAATCCTGCTAAAGACAAGTCAGTAAAACTTAATCTTGAAACAAAT
>CAZTYP010000008.1:0-10369 GCA_964617555.1 uncultured Melioribacteraceae bacterium
AAAGACAGATGTTAAGTATTTTTTTAAATCTTTTTATAATATTTTAATAAAAAGAGCACGAAGTGGCTAATTTATAATTGTGGATGATGAATTTTTAGTTTTGAATGGCTGAATACAATATTTTTTACATTAAAAATATAAATTAATTTACAATTCAACATTCATAACTCATAATTCATTTTTTTTGTTTTAACCTTAAAATAAAAATAAGAATGAATAGCTTAAAAATATTACTATACACCTTACTCATTACTTTTTACTCATTACCGCTCTTTGCTCAAGTAGTTTTTGTCCCGGTAGAAAACAACGTATATTCTTTTTTGGATAGAATGAATATTAAAGGCGTAATACAATTGGATAGTGAAGTAAAACCCTATTCAAGAAAGTATATTGCCGAAAAACTCATAAAAATTGATAACCAAGTTTTTACACTTAAGAAAATACTTACAAAAATAGATAGGGAGTTATTAGAGTTTTATATTGCGGAATATGGTAGTGAAGTATCAAGGATATTAAGAAATTACCCGCTTTCTCTAAAAACAAAAAGTAGTACGGATTTTGCGGTATTGAAAAATAATTTTTCAACACATACATTATTATCTAAGGATTATTGGGGACGTATTCGCTTATTGAGTTATGATGATTCATTATTCTCTTTTAAATTTGCTCCTATTGCAGCGTATTCATTTTCAAATACCGGAGGTAAGTCCGGACATAAACAAACCGGCGGATTGCGTGTTGACATTACCGCTTCAGATTGGTTCGGCGGTTCATTAGAAATAAGGGATAATGGAGAGTTCGGAGAAAATGTTGATACTACAAAATATCTTACTCCAACCAGAGGTGCCGATTTTGTGCATGCCCCAAATGGAATTGAACACAGCGACATACGTGCTCAAATAAACTTTAACTGGAATTGGGGAACCATTTCGTTGAAAAAAGATTACGGTAAGTGGGGGAATGGTTCTTTCGGGAATGTAATTCTTTCCGATAAATCTCCTTCATATCCACATGTTTATTTGGAATTAAAACCTGTTAAATGGTTCCGTTTCTATTATCAATTCGGTTGGTTGCATTCAGGAGTAATAGACTCGGCAAAAACAATAGTTGTAAATGATAATGACGAATTTTATCTTGCTCACGAAAGATTCGTAAAAAAATATTTAACAATAAATATGATGACAGTTGCTCCTTGGGATATTTTTGATTTCTCACTTGGCAATGCCGCAGTTTATGCTGGAGATATACGTCCGGAAATGTTTATTCCGTTTAATTTTTATAAATATATGGATAGAGATACAGGTAAAAAATCTAAAGAGGATAGCAACGGGATGTTCTTTTTTGATTTGGTATTGCGTTATCCTCAAACTTTTAAATTTTATGCTTCATTATTCGTTGATGTTACAAGCATCAGAGATTTATTAAACAATAAAACATACTCAACTTGGGTTGGAACAACAGTGGGCGGAAGAAAAATCGATTTTATTGTTGATAACTTGGATTTGACAATTGAATATACACGAACTACTCCGTGGGTCTATGAACACAAATATGGCAGTTTAACAGATTATAAGCATTTAGGTTATTCATTGGGGCATTGGATTGGACAAAATGCCGACCAATTAAAAATTCAATTTGATTATCAACCCGTTAGAGGATTAAAAACACAAATTTACACCGAGATGGTAAGAAAAGGCGGATTAAAGGATATTAGTGAGGTTTATGATAAGAAAAGTGAACTCCCGTTTCTTTATCCACCGATAAGAAAAGATTACTATTTTGGAATTAATGCTGAGTATGAGGTCTTTCATGATTTGTTTATTGAAAGTAAGTATAGATATTCAAATATTTCAGATGAAGATCAAAACAGAACCGAGCAGTTTATGTTAGGAGAAAAGAATTTTTTTTCTATCGGTTTTAAATATGGAAGATTTTAATAAAATTATTCATTAACAATTTTATTTCCATTTATTGTCATAATAACAATTCCTATCCATAATTGTGTTTGTGTGGCAATATCTTTAGAAAACATTGCTAACCAAAAAGAAAAAGCAAGAAACGCAAAAATGTATAGAGAAAATTTATATGCTTTTGTAAACATTCCCCAAAACAGCCACAGAAAAAATATCGTTCCCGTTAATCCTAATTCCAATTGAATTTCTATAAGTAAATTATGCGGATATTTAATTTTTGCAATATCCCCGAGTATTTCCTTATTATTAAACCCTCCCAAACCAATACCGGTTATCGGATTTTTTTTAATAACATCCCAACTCTTTTTATATGAAATGATTCTTGCTAAAATTGCTCCGTCTTCAAATTTACCTTCGTTATTTACTATTAATTGATTATATCTTTCCGTAGAAACAGTATTAAATTGTTCAGTTACCAAAATAATAAACATTGATAAAATGATTGAAATAGTCAAAGAAATAACGGATTTATACTTTTTTGAAACTATTGAAAAAATTAATAATAGTAATAAAAGAAATATTATTCCCAATAACGCAGCTCTCATTCCCACAAAATAAAGTGCGGTTAAAAGTAGGGTGGTTATCCCGATTAATTTGTTTGTTGGAATGAAGTCCTTTGAGAAATGAATTAACAAGACGATAACCGTAACGGAGCCCAAAAAACGCCCGGCAATTACATGACTCCAACGAGAAATTTCAAATGAATATATAGTTGTCGGATTATACGGAGAGAGTATTAAAGAAAGACTTCCAAACAAAATTCCCCAAAATATAACTGTATTAATAAAAAGTTTTCTGCGAACATCATTTGAGGTTAACAAAAAATATAATGTGGCAACCAATAAAGGAGTTGTTCCAATACAAAAATGTATTATTTTAAATAATCCGAACTTTAAATTTACAGTATAAATTAAACCGATAAACATAACACCCAAAAATGCAAAACAAATAAACAACGTTTTTTTTGCATTTGCTTTGAACTGTATAATATTTAATTTTATATTATTTATCTTATAATCAAGAAGGAGGAAAAGAAATAGTATTAAAGCGGTTGTTAATTTTAAATATAATGACGTTGTTGTATAGTTAGAAATTTCAGAAGTAAAAAGGGTGAAAATAAAAATTGTTAACGTAGCTATAGTTGTTATTGTTGCTATTGGTGATGTCGGTTTGTTTTGCATGATATTAAAACTTAATTAAAATTACCAATGTAAATTTACGTGGTTTTTATTCAATTTGTTCAACAATAATAAAAAAATAATTTATCTTTCTTGTAAAAATTAAAAATAATTTTTAACTTTCAAGACGTAATTTTTTACATTTTGTATCTAAATATTGGGAGTATAGCTCAGCTGGTTAGAGCGTCTGCCTTACAAGCAGAAGGTCCTTGGTTCGAATCCATGTACTCCCACTAAGATAAAAAAAACAGCCGGAATGTAGTTCGGCTGTTTCTATTTTAAATTGGGGAGATGATGAATAAATATTATGTTTACATACTCAATTCTGATAAAGATTGATCTCCTTTATTCGTGTATTAGCGGCAAACCAACATATCCCAAATTATGTAGTGTAATCTTTTCCAAAAAATTATTATTTTTAAAGCCCAATTGAATAAATGGAATGTGAATAATTAATGCGATTAACACGGGCGGAAATAAGCCTTTCAAATCTTAAGTATAACTATCTGAACATCAAAAAGAAAGTAAAACAACGTATGGTGATGGCTGTAGTAAAAGCTGACGCATACGGCCATGGGATGTTACAAGTTGTTGATGCTCTTGAGCAATTTGGCGATGATAAGCCTGCATATTACGGGGTTGCTTTGCTTGAAGAAGCAATTGAATTACGTAAATCAAAAAAAACTTCGGCGCCAATTTTGATTTTTGCACCGTTAAAAATTGATGAAATTGCAGAATATCAAAAACATAAAATTATTCCGACAATAACAAGTCTGTTTGAAATTAAACAAATTGAAAAGCATAATTTCTCCGGGAAAATCAAATTACACGTAAACATCGATACGGGAATGGGGAGAGTAGGTTTGCCTTATAAAAAGGCGGTGGAATATATCTTGCGATTAAAAAATAACAATAAAATAATTATTGACGGAATCTACACGCATTTTTCCACTTCTGATGAAAAGAATAAAAAATATGCTGAATTACAATTGAGCCGTTTTAACGGAGTGCTTAACAAATTGAAAATGAAAGGGGTTGATGTCGGAGTAATTCATGCTGCAAACAGCGGTGCAATCCTTGATTTACCCGAAGCATATTTTGATATGGTAAGAGCCGGTATTTCTTTGTACGGATATTATCCATCAAACGAAACAAGCGAATCAATAAAATTGAAACCGGTGCTCTCTTTAATTTCGGAAGTTGCTTCCGTTTCAGAAATGCCCAAAGGACAATATATAAGTTACGGCAGACGATACAGGACAAAAACCAAAACAAAAATAATTTCGGTTCCAATAGGATATGCGGACGGGGTAAGACGCGGATTAACAAATAAGATGTACTGTATTATAAAAAATAAAAAATTTCCGCAAGTCGGTACGGTTACAATGGATAGAATAATGTTCGATGTTGGTAATGCAAATATTAAAATCGGCGATAAAGTGATTCTTATCGGTAAAACTCGCAATTTTACAATCTCCGCCCTTGATTGGTGCGGTATCTTAAAAACAATTCCATACGAAATTACTTGCGGTATTAGTAAAAGAGTTCCGAGAAAATATATTAAATGAATTTTAGCAAACAATATATTATTCAAGCAATTTCCGTTGCTTCAAATAATCTCAGGTTAAGTACCGATAAAATAGAATCGGTTACCATACTGAAAGCTCATATAGAGAACGCCGAGAATCTGGAAGAAAACATCGAAAAAATGAAAGCGAAAACAGAACTTTCAAAATTTGCAATTAAACTTGGTGAAGCGTATAGATTTACACAATCGGCACAAATAGATTTTTTAAGAATCTCGGAAGTGTTTAAGGAACACGCAAATAATCTTGTGATTGAGTTAAGTAATTTGCTTGATGTTGTAACTCCGGAAAAATTGCATGAGATTTTTAATGAGACCACAGTTGCAAAAGAAATTGCCGTTGAACTAAAAAGGAGCTCGTCTGCTGCGGAATTAACAGATAGTGTGGCAATGAGTAAGTTTGAAACGGAGAATGCGCCGATAAGCGAGGATAGTGTACAGCGTGACGAGTTAAAAGAAGAATTAATATTGGGTGAAATAGAACCGACCGAGTCTGCTCCAACATTTAATTTTGATGATTTTGAAGAAGAGATTCTGAAACCTATTTCGCAGTTGGAAAGTTTGTTGAAAAAGTTTTTGATTAACGGAGCAGTGGAGGAAGATCTGCGTCCCTTTATACAAATAATGAAAAAAAATGCCGAGTTTTCACAAGAAATAGGGTTCACGATTTTAACCGAAATGCATGAAATTTTTTATACCGCATTTGAATACATAAACAATAAAAAAATTGTTATCGAAAAAAATCTTATTGAATCTTTGCGTGCATGCTTGATTGTTATAGTTGCCGTTGTTCGCAGTAAAGATGTTGATATAACAAACTATTTGAATAAAGCTGAAAAGCTGGGGAAATTTTTGAAACTTAATTAAGGATTAGTGATGGAAATAGTTGCTATAATAATGGCCGGAGGGGTGGGGTCCAGATTTTGGCCCAAAAGTAGAGCAAAAGAACCGAAACAATTACTGAATCTCTTTAGTGAAAAATCTATGATACAGAATACCGTGGGTAGAATGGAGGGGTTTGTTAAGTCCGAAAATATCTATGTTGTTACAAATAAAATTCAAAAAAATAAAATTGCGGAACAATTAAAAGAAATTCCGGTGGAAAATATTATCGAAGAACCGTTCGGGAAAAATACTGCCGCTGCAATTGGGCTTGCAACAATCATTGTGAAAAGCAAACACAAGGAAGCGGTAACCATAGTTTTACCCGCCGACCATTTGATAAATAATAAAGAAGAATTTCAAAGAGTAATTAAAACCGCTTCCGATTATGCCGCCAAAAACAGTGCTCTTGTAACAATCGGAATAAATCCGGTTCGCCCCGATACAGGCTATGGTTATATTCAGATTGATGAAAATGATAACGATGAACTCCATAATGTTTTAAACTTTGCCGAAAAACCAAATCTGGAAACAGCAAAAAGATTTTTGGAGTCGGGGGACTTTTATTGGAATTCAGGAATGTTTATTTGGCGAACCGATGTAATATTAAATGAAATTAAAAAGTATTTGCCCGATTTGTTTGAGGGGCTTAAGGAAATTGAAAACAGTATTAATACCGAAAATTTTGAAGAGACTTTGGAAACCGTTTATAGACAGTTGCGTAGCATTTCCATCGATTACGGGATAATGGAAAAATCCGCTTCCGTAAAGTTGATAAAAGGAATATTCGATTGGAGCGATGTAGGAAGCTGGGACGCGGTTTTTCATTTGCTAGCCAAAGACAACAACGGTAATGCAACAAAAGGGGATGTATATACGGCTAACACTACCAATACTTACGTTAACTCAGAAGAAAAATTCACCGCAGTAATAGGTGTTAACGATTTGTTGATAATTAATACAAATGATGCAACCCTTATTTGTCATAGAGATTATGCCCAAGATGTAAAGTTAATAGTTGACTATTTAAAGATGAACGAAAAAGATGAACTTTTATAATATTAAATAATAAATATATGATCGATAAAAATTGTGAAGTAATAACAGTTGAAGAAATTCAAAAAAAAATTTATATACTACAAGTCAAATCCCGAAATATTGCAAATGCGGCAAAACCCGGACAGTTTTGCAATATAAAAGTGAGTGATTCATATTCCCCCTTGTTAAGAAGGCCCTTTTCTATTTGTGATGTAAAAAATGATGTAATTACCTTTCAGTTCGCTCTTGTCGGGGAAGGTACCGAAATATTATCAAAAAAAAGACAAGGTGATTTATTGGATATAAACGGCCCTCTCGGAAACGGATTCGATTATTCCGGTGATTTTAAAAATGCAGTAATCGTTGCCGGTGGAATAGGAACCGCACCGTTTCCGTTTTTAACCGGACAACTAAAAGATAAAAATATAATTACCCTCGTTGGAAGCAAAACAAAAACAGATGTGATTAAGTATAAATTGAAAAATGTTTCGGTTGCAACCGACGACGGAAGCGAGGGCTTTAACGGCAATGTTGTAAAATTGTTGGAAAGTGTTGCCGGTAAATATAAAAAAGATGAAACGAAAATTTTCGCTTGCGGGCCCAATCCAATGTTGCGCGCATTGAGTAAATACACAATTGCAAATGGATATAATTGTGAAATTTCCACCGAAAGTAATATGGCGTGCGGATTCGGAATTTGCCAAGGATGTAATATCCATAGTGCAGTTGATGAAAATAAATTTTTGTTAGTCTGTAAAGACGGTCCGGTTTTTAATGCGGAGGATGTGTTATTATGAAAGGGGTAGATTTAAGCGTTAAAATAGGTAGCCTGGAATTAAAAAACCCCGTTATGCTTGCTTCCGGTACGGTAGGTTACGGAAATGAAATTTCAGAACATGTGGACTTATCTGAAATAGGGGCTATTGTTACAAAATCGGTTTCACTAAAGCCGCGTAAAGGCAATCCGCCAAATCGCATAACTGAAACGGCATCCGGAATGTTGAACGCAATAGGGCTTGCCAATGTTGGGGTTGAGGAGTTCGTCAAAAACAAAATACCTTATTTGAAAAAATTGGATTCAACATTGATTTGTAATATTGCCGCCGGCTCTATTGAAGAATATGTTGAATGCACAAAAATTCTCGATTCGGAAGATACGGTTAAAGCCTTTGAAATAAATGTATCGTGCCCAAACGTAAAAGACGGAGGATTGATTTTCGGTAATGATGTTAATAACGTTCGTAAAATAACGGCAAAAGTTAGAGCCGTTACCGATAAGCCGATTATTATTAAACTTTCGCCTAACACCGCTTCTATTAAGGAGTTTGCCCGGGCGGCAAAAGAAGAAGGTGCCGATGCGGTTTCCGCAATAAATACTTTGGTCGGTACGGCTTTCGATATCTATTCTAAAAAGCCGAAGATTAAAAATGTAACCGGAGGACTATCGGGACCGGCAATAAAACCGGTGGCACTTGCAAAGGTGTTGGAAATAAGCAGAAATGTTGATATACCCGTTATAGGTATTGGCGGTATAATGAAATGGCAAGATGCTGTTGAGTTTATGATTTGCGGAGCTACGGCGGTTGAACTTGGAACGGTGAACTTTATTAACCCCAGTGCTTCGTTGGAAATAATTGAAGGATTAAAAAAATATTGTTCTGATATGAAAATCTCCTCAATAAAAGAATTGACCGGAAGTTATATTTTATAACACCGGTATTTATTAATTTATATTTTACCCATGAACTACGAAGAATCCATTAATAAATTATTTGCTTTGCATCAGTTCGGTATTAAATTGGGATTGGATAATATAAAAAAACTTCTTTCTCATATTGGTAATCCCGAACAAAAACTGAGAACCTTTCATGTTGCCGGTTCAAACGGAAAGGGGAGTACGGCCTCGTTTATTGCAAGCATTTTAACCGAAGCTGAATATAAAATAGGGCTTTATACTTCTCCTCATTTTGTGAAATTTAATGAAAGGATAAGGATTAACGGTCGCCAAATTCCCGATTCGTTTGTTGTTAAATTTATGAATGAGAATATTGATTACATCGAAAATGAATCTCCGACATTTTTTGAATTGACTACCGCTTTGGCGTTCCTATATTTTGCCGAAGAATGTGTGGATTATGCGGTAATTGAAACCGGACTGGGAGGACGTTTGGATGCAACAAATGTTTTGAATTCAATGGCTTCGGTTTTTACATCTATTAGTTTTGAGCATACAAATATTTTAGGAAACGATTTAATTTCAATTGCCAAGGAGAAAGCGGCAATTATCAAAAATAATCAAAAAGTCTTTATCGGTAAATTACCCGATAATGCAAAAAAAATAATTGTTGCCGAGGGGAAAAAAAATAATTGTGAGATATATGATTTATCTTGCTATTTGGAAGCGAATGATGATAACGAGAAATTAATATTTAAGAATAAAACTATTCCCCTTGATAATATTCCGTTACAAGGAGAATATCAGAAATACAATGCCGCATTGGCATTGTTAACAGTGATATCAACAATTCCCAATATTGGCAGTGCTACGGCCAAACGGGGATTGCGGAATGTTGTTCAAAACACTGGTATTCAAGGTAGATACGAAGTATACAATAAAAATCCGAAAATAATTTTTGATGCCGCCCATAATTTTGAAGGAATTGAGGCATTCCTTTCCGCATTTGGTAAAGAGAAAGCAAAATTTAACAAAACTATTCTGATATACGGAGCAATGTCGGATAAAAATGTTCCCGAAATAGTAAAAATGTTTCCAAAATTTTTTGATGAAATTTTTGCTACCGAAATTGAGTATGAACGCTCATTAAGTATTAAAAAGTTGATTACGGTGGGCAAAGAAAACGGTGTGAAAATTTTACCGTTGAAATATCCAGCAACTTATATTAAATCTTTTATTAATCAAAAAAGCAATAGCGGCAAAGCATTGGTAGTACTGGGGTCTATTTATGTGCTCGGTAAAATAAAATCGGGATTATGACTTGACATTGAAAAATAAATGGAGTAAGTTGGCATAGAGCCTCGTGTTCCTTTCATCAAAAAGCAAATTTAATCAAAAAGAATGGATTTACTCCCATAACAATTTTAAAATTTATAAACATTTTAAGGGTTACACTCTAATGGATATTTCCGCATTAAAAAAATTGAAGATTGTGGATCTTCACAAAATAGCAAAAGATTTAGAACTGAAAAACTACAATGATTTACGAAAACAAGAATTAATTTTCCAGATTTTAGAAGCCCAGACAAAAAAAGACGGTTTAACATTTTCAAAGGGAACTTTGGAAGTTCTTCCGGATGGATACGGCTTTTTGAGATCTTCTTCTTATAATTATTTACCGTCGCCGGATGATATATATGTTTCTCCTTCGCAAATTAAAAGATTTCATATGCGAACAGGTGATTATATACGCGGACAGGTAAGGCCTCCTAAGGATCAGGAAAGATTTTTTGCTTTGTTAAGAGTGGAAGCAATGAACGGCAAGGACCCCGAGGAGATTCGCGATAGGACTTTATTTGATAATTTAACTCCTCTTTATCCAAATGAACAGATAAAACTTGAATATTCTCCAACAAAACTAACAGGGAGAGTTATTGACCTTTTTGCACCAATAGGAAAAGGTCAAAGAGGGCTTATAGTGGCTCCTCCAAGAAGTGGTAAAACAGAATTTTTAAAAGAGATTGCACACGGAATTACA
>CAZTYP010000009.1:0-3079 GCA_964617555.1 uncultured Melioribacteraceae bacterium
ACCAACCAAAATAAACGGCTTTAGCCGAAATTAAAAAATGTGTAGAAAGTATTTCTCGGAATACAATCGATAATATAGAACAGGAAGTACAATTGTTCACATTTTACCTTACACCGATTAAATATTATTTTTATATTTAAATTTTAACAGCAAGAAGAATGCAATATGAAAACAATTAAAATAAGAAGAAAATTAAAGTCAACACTTCTTAAAATAAAAGAATTGGAACAATACAAAGGAAAGACTATTGAATTATTAATTAAGGTTAAAGAAATTCAAAAACCGTCCCCAAAAAAAATCAAAAGTATGGCGGGAGTTCTATATAAATATGCTAAACCGGAATTGATTAAATCCGAAAAAAAAGCATGGGATTTAGCTGTAAAGGAAAAGCATGAAAATTATAGACGCTAACATATTATTAAGATATTTGCTTAGAGATGATGAAAAACTATTTGAAAAAGCGGTTAATATAATTGAAAATGAAAATGTTGTTATAACCGACATAACCATAGCGGAAGTTGTTTATGTTCTGGAGAAAGTTTATAAAATCAACAGAAAAGAAATTGCGGTTGTCTTGAAGAAAATATTCGATTTTAATATTGTTGCTTGTAATGATAAAGGATTAATTATATCCGCTCTGGAGTTATATCATAAACACAATTTGGATTTTGCGGATTCGGTTTTACTGGCATATAAAAGAATCAAAAAACAAGAAATTTTAACCTTCGATAAGAAGTTAAAAAAACTTGCGAAATAGACTAATTCCAAATGGTTGTATAATAGAGGATAAATTCTGCACAAGATATATTATTGCTGCCATGGTACGACCGTGACACCATCCAAATTCCGGTTAAAACCGGCTAGTTCTAATTTTAATATTAATAATCTTTTATATCCACGACCTGAAGGTCGTGGCAAAAAAAATAAAAAAGAAAATATTCTGAAATTGTCCCAGGCTTAAGCCCGGGGAGCCAAAAACCAACCAAAATAAACGGCTTTAGCCGAAATTAAAAAAACATTCATGGGAAACCAAAAATCTTGCGTTCCCCGAACTGTTATCGTAGAATAAGGAAAATCAAATGGAAGACTACTTAAAAAAAATAATACCGGTTGCCGTAAAAGCCGGTGAAGCGATTATGGATATTTACCATTCGGCCGATTTCGGAGTGGAAATGAAATCGGACAATTCGCCTTTAACGTTAGCCGACCGTGCATCGCACGAAATTATTATGGAAGGATTGAAAAAAGAATTCCCCGGTATTCCCGTACTGTCCGAAGAAGGGCGGGATATCCCTTACGAAGAAAGAAAAAACTGGGAAAAATTCTGGTTGGTCGATCCCCTCGACGGCACGAAAGAATTCATAAAGAAAAACGATGAATTTACGGTTAATATAGCATTGATTGAAAACAACGATGCCGTACTCGGAGTTATATACGCCCCGGCTCTCGAAGAGGAAAATGATAACCATGTGAAT
The DNA here is from genome assembly GCA_964617555.1 of uncultured Melioribacteraceae bacterium. Classification (GTDB taxonomy): domain Bacteria; phylum Bacteroidota; class Ignavibacteria; order Ignavibacteriales; family Melioribacteraceae; genus 1-14-2-50-31-20. The sequence continues at coordinate 1,476 of CAZTYP010000009.1, forward strand.
GACGTAAGTGTTGAAATGAAAGAGCTGGACATTCAATTAAAATACGGTACATTGTATTTCGGGGGGAACGGGTTTGGCGCATATAAAAAAGTAAAGAACGGCGGTTTGCATAAAATTGAAGTAAATAGAAATAAAGAAGGGAAAATCATTGCTGTTCGTAGCAGATCGCATGCTTCGCCGGAAGAGGAAAAGGTATTCGAAGAGTACGGTGTTACGGAAACAATATCTGCGGGCAGTTCAATTAAATTTTGTAGGGTTGCGGAAGGCGCGGCGCATGTTTATTACAGGCACGGGCCCACAAACGAATGGGATGTAGGTGCCGGCTATGCGATAGCGAAAGCGGCGGGTGCAAGTATTCGGGGTTTGACATTTAACAAAGAAAATGTGCTGAACGGTTCTTTTCTTGTAAAAAGCATTTGAACCGGGAATCATGGTAATGATATATTGAATTACAATTTCTCCAGGGTGAAACGGACTTACCGTGACACAATGCAAATTCCGGTTAAAACCGGTTAGCCTTCATTTTGATACTAAATAATCTTTCATATCTTAAAGAATTGAAAACACAACATTAGGATTACAGTCCGGATAAAATTAGCTTAAATAAAACATAACAAAAACCGGAAATGAAAAATCTTTTTGAAAAATTTTTAGAACTTATTGACATACTTGAAAAAAAGGAAGTAAATTATATTATTATTGGCGGAATGGCAATCAATCTACACGGTTTCGCAAGAAATACAAAAGATATAGATATTTTTTTAGAGCCGACAAAAGAAAATATCGCGAAATTTCGAAATGCATTGAAACAAATTTTTAACGATAAGGAAATTGATGAAATTACATATGAAGAATTAAACAAATATGCCGTTATACGATACGGCACGGAAGAAGGTTTTTATTTGGATATTATCACCGGTATCGGTGAAACATTCAAATTTCAAGACTTGAAATTTATTACCAAAACAATTGAAGGTGTGAAAATTAAGTTTGCGGATTTAACGACTCTTTACAAGCTGAAAAAACATACTTACAGAGAAATCGATCAATTGGATTTGAAGTTTATAGAAGCTAAATTAAATAAAAATGCCGATTAGAAAATTCAAAACATTTAAAGAAGCAGAAGAAACTTTGTGGGTTATGAACCCCGATGAAAAATACTATAAATTATTAAAGGAATATTTCGATTTTTGGAAAAGATTAGATTTTGCAAAGGGAGAAAAGAGAGTCAGAAAATTTAAAACCTATGAAGAATTTATTGATTATTTAAATTCTGAAAAATAACCAAACCCGTTTAATGTGGTTTTAAGATGTAAAGAATTAAAATGGCTAACAATAATACTTTTACCTTAGAGTCACGGTTGCACCGTTTGTAGTTTGAATTTTCTTGGGTGTAACGGACTTACCGTGACACCTCCGAATTCCGGTTAAAACCGGAAGGGATTATTTTGATTTTATAATAATATTTTTATCCACGACCTGAAGGTCGTGGCAAAATTCAAAAAAAATAAAGAAAAGGAAAATATTAAAATTAGCCCCGGGCTTAAGCCCGGGGAACCGGGAACCAACCCAAATAAACGGCTTTAGCCGCAATTGATAATAAA
>CAZTYP010000010.1:0-3941 GCA_964617555.1 uncultured Melioribacteraceae bacterium
AAATCGAATTGGTTGCCGATGACGATAAAGCAGAAGAACTCGTAAACGTTATTGCTAAATATGCAAAAACGGGCAAAAGCGGCGACGGATGGGTCTTTGTGTCGAATATCGAAAAATCCGTAAGAATTAAAACAGGTGAAATTAATGTTATCAAATAAAATAAAGGAGTTAATATGAAGACGCTAATAAATTTAACATCATTGGCAATATTGATTATGCTTTTTACGATTGGGCATTTGTTTGCTCAAGAACATGATCATAAACATAAAACCGATATAAAATTCGGTGATATAAACACTAAAAAAATTGAACAATACGATAAAAACAAGGACGGAAAAATATACCGTTGCGCTATGCATAAAAATCAAATTTCAGATAAACCCGGCAATTGTTCAAAATGCGGGATGAAACTTTCCGAAATCTCGATTAATGTTAAAGACAGACCATTAATGAAAGGCGGTAAAATGCTAAACCTTAGGGAAGCCAAAGCCCATAAAGAAAAGATTGCCGAAGCGGAAAAAAATAATATTGTACGTAAGGGTATTATCAATGTCGAGGCAATTGACCAAAACGGAGACGGGAAAGTCTATCAGGATATGATGGACTGGAATGTAATTTCCGATGTTGCCGGCGACTGCCCCGTTTGCGGTATGCACCTAAAAGAAATTACCGTTGAAGACGCAAAAAATAATTTAATAAAAAACGGTTACAAAGTAACCGAATAAAATCACATTAAAAAGGAGAAACACAATGAAAAAGCTAATAAGAAAAATCAGTATGGTAAGCGGAATAATTATTCTTCTGCTTACTTTCTCAATATCCGTAAATGCACAAAATAATCACATGCATCAAAATATGCAGAAAAATATGGAACATATGATGCAGCAAAATATGATGAATATGCAAAAGATGATGGAACACATGAACCAGATGAATACAAGAATGCAAAATATGATGAAAGGTATGAATCAGAATATGATGCGGGGTAAGCAAGGAACAGTGGAGCATAACAAAAACATGATGAATAATCCGGATCGAATGAAGGGTATGCAGCGTAATCAAGGGATGATAGGAATGATGGAGAACATGAATATGATGTCCGAAAATATGGAACGGATGCTGGAACATATGAACCGGATGATGCAAAATAAAGATATGATGAAAGACGAACACATGATGAATAACATGAACGAAATGATGGAAAATATGAAACACATGATGAAAAATTATAACGACATGTTGAACAGACTCGAAAATCAAAACAAAAACAAAGTGAATAAATAGGATATTAAATTATGAAGCAAGTATCATCAGTAATTACTTTAGTTGCGTTGCTTATGTTTGTCAATCAAAATTTACAAGCACAAGGTAAGTGGTATTATAATGCATCCTTTCAAACTGTAGGCAGTAGTTTCGACGACGGTTCGACACATAATTCGTTCTTTTTGTTTAACGGCATTACTTATCAATCATCAGTAGTTTATTTAAATGTAAATATCCCGATGGTAGCGTCTTCATTCAATACTTTCACTCAAATAGAAAATACATTCGTTCCTAATAATCGTATGGGAGGCCATAACAACGAATGGTTTAATACCCAAAACCATATGTTTTCCTCAGATGGAACAATAACGGATGCACCTTCGTTCGGTTTGGGCGATATGTATATAAACGGCAGTATTCAAGTTATTGATGAACATCATTTTCTTCCGTCGCTTTCATTCGATGGTTATGTAAAAATCCCAACTGCATCCGAAAATCTTGGCATAGGCACAGGATATTTTGATTATCATATTGCCTTAGGTGCAAGGAAATACAACGGAAACTTTATTTTTTATGCACAACTCGGTTATTTGCTCATAGGAAAAAATTCGGGGTCCGGATTAACGGATCCCGTTACTTTTTCTGCTGGAATCGGATACACTTTAACTAACAAAAGACATTCGTTTTTTCTTGGATACGATTCATATTCTACAATCATACAAGGTACCGCATCCCCTAAACAATTAGGTTTTGGATATAACTATTTAGTTCGAAACGGGTTATTCTTTACAACAATAATATCGGCCGGACTTAATAGTTCCACTTCCGATTACACTGCTGCACTTGGCTTTAATTTAGAAATATAAAATATATGAAGGTAATATTATGCTTAAATATTTAATTATAGTTACTATAACTTTTTTATTAGAAATTCCGTTGCAGGCTCACGGCGATCATAAAAATGAAAATGAAATGAAAAAGCCCGACACATTAACTATTGTAGGAAACGATACTATTGCGATCAACGGAATTCCCACTGATAAATACTTAGCAATGAAGTCCATTGAAAGTATGGAAAACACAAGTAATTCGGAAAGTGCACAACTTTTAGAAGAAAAAGAAATATCAATTTCATCAGTTTTTGAACATATTCACAATAAAGTAATACATTTCCCCATTGCACTTTCAGTTGTTGCATTCTTATTAATGTTGTTGGGTTACAAAAACGGGAATTATGATCAGGCAATTAAAATCATTATTCCTATAGCGGTTGTATTTAGTATTATCGCTGTCTTTTCGGGTTTAAATCAATCCGTTCCTTTTGAAGAAACATCAACATACGAACTTGTAGAAATTCACGAACTATTGGGTTTCGGTGTAACTGCTTCTTTGTTACTTTGGTTAATTTCATTGAACGTAAAAAGGTTTGAAAAATTAGTATGGCTGTTCGCCGTTTTAACAATTACTCTGGTTTCAATTACCGGATTCTTTGGCGGTATTATAGCACATTAAATTAATTATTAAAGGAGGAAGTCATGATGAACGGAATGTTTGGAGGTATGTGGTTCGGCTGGCTATTTTGGATTGTTTTAATAATCGTAGTTGTTTGGATAATAACACGCATAACTTCCAATAACCAAACAAATTATACAAAACCCGATAATAACAAGGAAGATGCTTTGGATATCTTAAAAAAAAGATATGCAAAAGGAGAAATTTCAAAAGAGCAATTTGATGAGATGAAAAAGGATTTATTAAATTCCTGAGAGGATAAAAATGGAACATAATAAGGGTCATAAACATATTGGTGGAAATACTTCCCGGCACGATCATCATAATCATGCCAAGAACCATCAAAAACTTGATGCAAAACATAAACATTCAGCAGACAAACACAATAAACACAAAGGTCATGCATCACATCATGAACACATGATAGCCGATTACCGTAAAAGATTTTGGGTGTCTTTGATTGCAACGCTACCCATTCTTCTGTTATCTCCGTTGATCCAAAAATTTCTTGGGTTAGATGGCTCTTTGAGATTTTCGGGCGATAGCATTATCGCATTCCTTCTTTCAACATTTGTCTTTTTCTATGGCGGATACCCATTTCTAAAAGGCATGTTAAACGAAGCTAAGAAAAAACAACCTGGAATGATGACTCTTATTTCGGTTGCTATAAGCGTAGCTTACTTTTATAGTTCTGCTGTTGTTTTCGGTCTTGAAGGTAAAGTGTTTTTTTGGGAATTAGCAACTTTAATAGACATAATGCTCGTCGGGCACTGGATTGAAATGCGCTCTGTGATGGGAGCGTCAAAGGCTCTCGAGGAACTTGCAAAATTGATGCCATCGGATGCTCATTTAATTGCAGATGATGATACTATAACGGACGTACCGCTTTCGGAATTAAAAGCGGGAGATAAAGTTCTCGTAAAACCCGGCGAGAAAATACCCGCCGATGGAATTACGGTTAAAGGTGAAAGTTCCGTTAACGAAGCAATGCTTACCGGTGAATCTAAACCCGTAAGAAAAAAAGCGGGTGACAAAGTAATCGGAGGCGCAATTAATGGTGAAGGCTCTTTGGTCATTCAAGTTGAGCGAACAGGTAAAGATTCATTCTTATCACAAGTAATCGACTTAGTTAAAGAGGCACAAGAAAGTAAATCTAAAACCCAAGA
>CAZTYP010000011.1:0-32173 GCA_964617555.1 uncultured Melioribacteraceae bacterium
TAAAACCGACGGGACGTTAATTAACAACAACTATTATTTTAAATTGGTTGTGGAAGGATTAACGGGAAACGATGCTAACGTATTTAATATCAGAGTAAAAAACATCCGACACGATAAAATAAAAATCCTAAATTTTGCTCCCACAATCCATTTTACACCTTATATAAATAAAATTGTACTCAAATTTAACTCCGGTAATAATTCAAAATTGATTATAAAAAACTTTGATGCTGATAAGAAAAAAATTGTTTTTAAAACACCATACCGCACAAAAGTTAATGTTGCTTCCTCCGGTGACGGAACTTGGGCTAAAACCGTTGTAAATTTGGAACCATACGAATTAAACGAAATTTGCGGAATAGAATTTGGCCCGAACGGAAAGGTTTCCAACGATGTTGTTTTTGAAATAAAAGGTGAAAACGGACACTTACTCCCCTTTTTACTCCCCATAACTTCAACAATTCCTAACAAACGCCCTATTATTAAACGTTCAATAACAATAGATGAAAATTGTTTTACGGTTTTTGCAGATGCTTCTCAATCATACGATTTGGACGGAAACAAAATTACAGCCAAATGGATAACGCCTTCAGGTATAATAAAAGAAGGATTAAAGCAATCTTTTGTTTTCACCAAACCCGGAAACTATTCCGTACAATTAGCAATAAAAGATAATTCAAATTCCATTGATTGCGGCAGTATAGAAAAATTTACAATAAAAATTAATCGCCCTCCTATTGCTTCTGCAGGAAACGATATATTTGCCGCTCCTAATAAAAAGATTTATTTTGACGGAAGCAACTCATTTGATAAAGACGGATATATAAAATCTTATTCATGGAATTTCGGTGACGGTTCGGTTGCAAACGGTAAAAAAGTTTGGCATTTATATAAGCACCCGGCTCTGTACAAAGCAATTTTAACCGTTAAAGATAATTCATCTTCTCCTTGTAATTACGGTAAAGATACAATAACCGTTTGGATTAATTCCGCACCCGTTGCAAAGGCCGGAAAAGATATTCATTGCGCAATAGATGAAGTAATTACTTTTAACGGAGCTTCTAGTTACGATCCCGACGGTAATATAATATCATATTTGTGGAACTTTGGTAACGGCTTTACCGAAAAAGGAATTTCCACATCTCATTCATTTAAAAAGGCCGGTAAGTATTTTGTTACTTTAAAAGTCCAAGATAATTCAAGTGTGTTTAATAACACCGATACAGATACCGTAACAGTAACGGTAAATCATCCTCCTGTTGCCGATGCAGGTAAAAGTATTGTGATTGCCCTTGGTGATACTGTAAAATTAGATGCAAGTAAATCATATGATAAAGACGGTAAAATTATTGCCTACGAATGGTTTATCGGCGATAGCCTTATTTGTAATAGCGAAAGTTGTTTGAAATATTTCACTAAGCCATCCAAATATAAAATTAAACTTCGCGTAACAGATAATTCCAACACAAAAAATAATTTTGCTGAAGATGCAATTACAATTGTTGTTAATGCCCCTCCTATTGCCGACGGAGGTACTGATATTGCACAAACAAATCCGCTTGTACATTTTAACGCAAACAATTCTTATGACCCGGACGGAAAAATTATCTCGTATTACTGGAATTTTGGTGACGGAACTACAAGTAATAAAAAAAACGTATCACATATTTACAAAACACCCGGTAAATACAATGTAGTGCTACGTGTGCGCGATAATTCGTCGGCAACAAACAACACGGCTGAAGATCATTTTATTGTTTACATAAATGCAAAACCTGTTGCCGATGCGGGAAAAGATATTGTAGTTGCCACTAACGAAAAATTTACACTCTCCGCAAAAAATTCTGCAGATATTGACGGAAACATTAAAATAACCGAATGGAGTTTAAATAATAAAATTATAAGTGAAAAATCCGAATTTGAATACTCTCTTGCAAAACCGGGAGTCTATTCATTTCAATTAAAAGTTGCAGATAATTCCGGTGACAGTATTGCCGTAGATTTTGATTATGTAACCGTAACCGTAAATTATCCTCCCACAATTATCACTAATAACAATTATATTTTAGCCAAAGGAGATTCTGTAACTTTTGATGCTTCAAATTCTTATGATAACGATGGACAAATAAAAACTTATGCTTGGATACTTAATTCAAAAATAATTAACAATACTCCCGAATTTAATTATAAATTCGAACATTCCGGCATCTATAAAATTCATCTTATTGTTACCGACGATGCAAACGTAGATAATTCCGTTTCCGAAAAAGATATTTCAATTTTTGTCAATTCTTCTCCGGTTATTTCCGGACTAAATGATATAAACAGTTGTAAAAACACAATTTACTTTTCTGCCAAAGATGTTGTTGATAGTGACGGCGACCTTCTTTCTTATAATTGGAATTTCGGTGACGGAACTTATGCCAAAGGAGTTGAGGCTTTACATACGTATAATACAAGCGGTTTGTATCCCGTAACACTTTCCGTAAACGACGGACATAATCTCTCCAATTCAATTTCGACAAAACAGATAAAAGTTAAAATAAACTCTTTACCGGTTGCAATTGCCGGTAAAGATGAAATTACTTGCGCCGGCGATTACATTACGTTTGATGCTTCCAATTCATACGATGCGGATAACGATTTGCTTAAATACGAATGGGATTTTGGCGACGGAACACATGCCGAAGGAATTTCGGTTACTAAAAATTACGATAATGCCGGCCTTTACAATGTAATACTGAAGGTTACCGATAATTCCGGATTAGAATGTAATAGTAGTTACGACAGTAAACTTGTTAATGTTATCGGCTCTCCCATTGCTTTTGCCGGTAAAGATATTACCGCTTGTTGCAACCGCGAAGTAAAATTCAATGCATATAAATCCACCGACATTGACGGAGTTGTAAATAGTTTTGAATGGGATTTTGGAGATGGGACAACCGGTGGCGGAGTAACAGCCACACATATTTATGAAAAACCCGGTAAATACAAAGTGCGTCTTACAATAACGGGAGAGCAAATCGGGAATTGTGATAATGTTGATACCGATGAACTTCTTGTTACCGTGGTAAGTGCTCCGGCAGCAAAATTTACTTGTAAGGATTCCATTTCAACGAAAGAAAAAATCATATTAGATGCATCGCTATCAAACGGAAACGGAAAACCTATTATTAATTACCAGTGGGACTTCGGAGACAGTTCCAAAGCTGAAGGAAAAATTGTATCGCATAAATATTCCAAAGCAGGAAGTTACATTGTTTCATTAAAAATTAATACCCCAAATAATCAAAAATGCAGTTTCGCCACTATTAAAAAAGCTGTTTATGTTAATGCATCTCCGGTTGCAATTGCCGGCAATGATAAATCTGCAAATGTAAACGAAAAAATTATTTTTGACGGCTCCAAATCCTATGACCCGAATGGAAAAATAAAAAAATATTTATGGAATTTTGGTGACGGCTCAACTGCCGAAGGAATAAATACAACACACAGTTTTACTACTCCCGGGAAATACCGTGTTCTGCTTACGGTTTACGATGAAACTAATCTCAGCAATAATTATTCAACGGATACTATTCAAGTTACAATCAATGCATTCCCTACCGGAAAATTAGAACTGCCGAAATTTTCTTTTATTGAAAAACAGTTCCCCGTAAAGGTAACAAATATTTCCGATTCAGACGGAAATGTTAATAACATATATTTAAAAACAAACAATCAAACTATAATATTAACAAAAGACTCAACTCTTTACCTTACCGAAACCAAAGCCGGAAATAAAGATATTACTTTAATTATTACCGATAATACGGGAGCAACCACTCAAATAAGTAAATCCGTAATGATATACAACATACCTGCAGTTAACATTACACATCCTTCGGTAGTTTGCCCAAATGAACAAGTAAATTTTAAATTATCATATTTAAATAATAATATACCTCCAAAATTGATGGCTTTATGGTTATTACCAAATAAAAAAACATATACAGGAAATAAGTTCTCTACATCGTTCAACACTACAGGTAATAAAACAATAATATGCAAAATAATAAACCCTTTAGATTCTTCCGACACATTAATCTCGAAAAAAATAGATCTACTTGTAAATGCCAAACCAATCGCAAAATTTAAGGTTACAGGAAAACCGTTGATTAATGGGGCAAATAATGCTCTTCTTTTTGATGCTTCCCCTTCGTCAGATCCCAATAATGATATTTTAATATATTCTTGGAACTTTGGCGACGGAACTACTACAGACGGCATAAAAGTTTTTCATAAATATCTTAAAAAAGGGAAATACACAGTTACTTTAACTGTAAATGATACCAAAAATTGCAAATGTGCTAAAAGCAAAACTTCTCGGAAAGTGCAAATAAAATAAACATCGGCACCTCACATAGGTGTAATGATTTTGAATAGACATAATAAAAGAAAACCGTAAATCCGCCGTATATAGATACAAAAGAAAAGCAAAGAGAAGAGGATATAAAAGATAAATTATTAAAAAATGGAGGCGACGGTGGGATTCGAACCCACGAATAAAGGTTTTGCAGACCCACGCCTTAGACCACTTGGCCACGTCGCCATATAAAAGAAAATCCACATTAAGTGGATTATGAGCGGGAGACGGGACTCGAACCCGCGACAGCTACCTTGGCAAGGTAGTGCTCTACCAGCTGAGCTACTCCCGCATAAATCATCATTCAGAACAAAATTGAGTTTCAAATATAACAACCTTTTTCTTTTTGTTCAAGAGCATTTTTTTATTCAGCTAATTTTTTTGACGATATATCTCAAGTTCATTCATAAATTTTTATTTTTATATCGGTCGGGAACAATCCCATCTCCGGTAAAATACGTATTACAACTGTTCCACTATCCGATTTAGGCGTAATAAGTAAAACCCCCTCTTTGGTTTTTAATATGGAAACCAAATTTTCACCGGATAGAATCTCATATTTTGTATCAACGTTTCTTAAAGGGATTTTTTTTCCGAAAGAATTTAACGGAACAGAAAATATCTTAACAGATTTATTACCGTTAACTTTAAGAGAATCTGAAGAAGAAACAATTTTCACTTCATAAATATTAAACCAATAAAGCCATGTAAAAATTGAAGCCGCTCCGAAAATAAAGAGCACAATTCCTATTATTATTATTTTGTTCAATTTGTTTTTTTCTTATAAGTTGTACCGTCTTTGGTGTCTTCCAATATAATCCCTTTTTCCGCCAAGTAATTGCGAATCTCATCCGCCAATTGCCAATTTTTTTCCGCTTTCGCTTTTAGGCGAAATTCTATTTGCTCCAATATCCAAGCATCATCTGAAACATTATTCTCTTTCTCAATCTCCGATAAATCTACAATACCAAGCACCTCATCCGCAGTTATCCTTAAAAACTCAAGTGCCTCTTTATAAAAACCGGGCTCTATATTTTCATTTTCCGTTAATAATTTGTTCACTTCTTTTACAAAATCGAAAATTACGGCTGTTGCTTTTGGCGTGTTAAAATCATCGTCCATTGCTTGAGCAAAAAGATTTTTAAATTTATCAAAATCAAAATCAATTTTTTCTCCTTTATGTTTTTCAACGCCGGTTATCAATGAACGAACTAGATTGTTCAATTTTTCACTCCCCTTTTGTGCGGATTCAATCAATTCTTTACTGAAATTAAGAGGACTTCTGTAATGGGATTGCACAAACAATAAACGCAACGCTTCTGCGGGATATTTGGAAAGTATATCGCGTGCGGTAAAAAAATTACCCAACGATTTCGACATTTTTTGTTTGTCGATATTCAGGAAACCGAAATGAAGCCAATAATGCGCAAACTCTTTTCCGGTTGCAGCTTCGCTTTGTGCAATTTCATTTTCGTGATGAGGAAAAATCAAATCATTGCCGCCCGCATGAATATCTATTGTTTCACCCAAATGTTTCATACTCATTGCAGAACATTCAATATGCCAACCCGGGCGACCTTCGCCCCACTTGCTGTGCCAATATGGTTCCCCTTCTTTCGATTTTTTCCAAACGGAAAAATCCAAAGGATTTTTTTTCTCCTCGTTTACTTCAATTCTGGCACCCGCTTCAAGGTCATTAATATTTTTCCCGCTCAGTTTTCCGTAACTGTTAAATTTACCAACATCATAAAACACATTACCCCCAACGTTGTAAGCAATTCCCTTGGCTTCGAGGCGTTCAATAATATCTTCAATCTCTTTTATATGTTCTGTTGCCTTGGGATATACATCAGCGGGTTTAACTTTAAACTTTTTTATATCCTCCATAAAAGCTTTTTCGTAACGAGCGGTAATCTCGGTAGTGGCAACTCCCTCTTCATTTGCCTTCTTAATAATTTTATCATCAACATCCGTTAGGTTCATTACAAATTTTACATCGTACCCTTTGTAAATTAAATAGCGTCTGATAATATCACTCATAACAAAAGTACGACCGTTGCCAATGTGAAAATAATCGTAGATTGTTGGCCCGCAAACATACATTGAAACGCGAGGAGGCTCTATGGGTTTAAATTCTTCTTTTCTTTTTGTAAGTGTATTGTATAGTAACATATTTTCTCCGTTTTTGAATAACAAACTTAACAATATGGTATTCTATTATCAATTTAGTAATTTGCAATTACTATTTAATAATTTTTTATTTACAATTTAGACACAAACAGATGATTTTTCTTTTAATTGTTTCGCTCATATGGGCATTTTCATTCGGGTTAATTAAAAACAATCTTGTTGGAATTGACCCTAATTTTGTTGCGTTTATCCGGCTTTTTATTTCGTTTTTAATTTTTTTACCTTTCCTTAAATTAAAACAAATAAATTCAAAAATATTTTTCTCTTTTGCATTTACCGGAGCTGTGCAATACGGAATAATGTACATTAGTTATATTTATGCATTCCATTTTATTAAAGCATACGAGGTTGCCCTATTTACAATTTTTACTCCAATCTACATAGTAATAATAAACGATTTACTTAAACACAAATTTCACCCCGGATATTACGGCATTGCAAGTATTGCATTAATAGGAACGGCAATAATAGTGTGGCACAACATTACATCCGCAGAACTGTTAACGGGATTTATCTTAGTTCAAACGGCCAATATCTCGTTTGCTTACGGACAATTAAATTATAAAAACGTAATGAGAAAATTTCCAGAACTTAACGATACCGATGTTTTTGCTTTGCTTTATTTAGGTGGGGTTTTTATTGCATTTCCGATTTCGCTATTTACAACCGACTGCTTTTCTTTAATCCTTTCAGGTAAAGAAATTTACACTCTGCTCTATTTGGGAATTGTTGCCTCTGGTGTTGGTTTTTTTCTTTGGAACTACGGAGCAAGAAGAGTAAATACCGGTTCTCTGGCGGTTTATAATAATTTAAAAATTCCTTTGGCAATAATTGTTTCCATTATTTTCTTTTCCGAAAAAATAAATATTTCAAATTTGTTAATAGGCGGCTTGATTGTTACATTTGCTTTGGTTATTAATGAATATCGGATTAATAAACAATACACAAAATTAAACGATTGATTTCTATGAATAAATTAATGTTTTTTCTCGGAGGAATTCTGCTATCTTCTTCCCTTTTTTTACTTTTCAGTTTCGATTCTTCCGAAAGCTCAATATCTCATAACAGCAATTCGAAATTTCCGCATGGTTACAAAATAATATCCCCGTACATTCCCGAGCATCTTGATTTTTGCGGGGAAAGCGTACCAATGAAAAATTCCGAAGTAAAAGAACGCATAGAACGTGAATTTATTGTTCAAACATATTATCACTCCGCAACCATTCTTTATTTAAAACGGGCACACCGCTGGTTCCCGATAATTGAAAAAATATTAAAAACCAAAGGAGTTCCCGATGATTTTAAATATCTTGCCGTTGCGGAAAGCGGTTTGGAAAATATCGTTTCCCCTGCCGGAGCAACTGGATTTTGGCAATTAATGAAAGATGCCGGGGAAAAATACGGACTAATTATCAACAAGGAAGTTGACGAACGCTACAACATTGAAAAATCAACGTATGCGGCATGCAATTATTTGCTTGATGCAAAAGAGAAATTCGGTTCTTGGACTTTAGCCGCCGCCTCTTACAACAAAGGAACTAACGGTATTACAAATCAGCTTTCGAGACAAAAAGCAACAAATTATTTTAATCTTGTTTTAAATTATGAAACAAGCAGATATATTCCCCGTATACTTGCATTAAAATATGTACTTAAACATCCGGAATATTACGGATTTGATATTAAAAGAAATCAATTGTATAAGCCGTATAAAACATACAAAGTTAAACTTGACACTCCGGTTACTCATTTAGCCGATTATGCCAAACAACATGGGATAAATTATAAAACACTTAAAATTTTTAATCCTTGGCTACGAGATAATTTTTTAACCAACAAAAACAAGAAAAGATATTTTATTACTTTACCGAAAAAAAATACATTTTATGTAATACCGGATTAGTGTTATGAAATTTTTAATCTTTATATATCTATTTATCACCACATATATCTTTTCACAAGAAGTAGAAAAAGACCCCTTATCCCCCATATTGGGACTTACAAAGGAAACTGTATCCTTTTCATTAAAGAGCGATTGGCAAATTTTCACCCACCCGTTTAATACTTATTCGTTAAACGGTTATTACCCCCTATCTTATTCACAATACTCATTACACGAACTTTATGCAAATTATAAACTCAACAGCAGTTTAACATTTACACAACCTGATGTTTTGCTTAATCAATTCAAATTATCTTCCAATCTGGGAACAAAAAAGAAATACGGAGTTTTTGCAAAGTATCTCGGAATGGCTGAATTATTCGGTGTAATGGGACTTGCTGCAATACACATAAGCAAATTCAATGCTCCGTTAAAAGGGGCAACCGCAAGTAATAAATTTAACAAATTTATTAAACCGAAAAACAGTAAAGATTTACATAAAAAAGAAATACCTTGAAAAATTAGAGCTTTATCACCCCCTAAGTTTTTCAATAATCTCCACCATATCTTTCGGTAAATCGGAATTAAAGATTAATCTTTCTTTCGTTTTAGGATGAGTAAATCCGAGTGTTTTGGCATGAAGCGCTTGACGGTCAATAATGGCAAGCAAATTATCAACGCGTTGTTTTATTTTCGGTAAATTGCTTCCATAGTGAATTGCTCTGCCATTGTAAATAGGGTCGCCGAAAATAGGATGGTTAATATGATTCATATGAACACGTATCTGATGAGTTCTTCCTGTTTTCAATTTTAATTTTATTAAAGATGCAAACTCAAATTCTTCAAGTACCCAATAATGTGTTTCGGCATACCGCCCTTCGGTTTCGTTAACCGTAAAAATTTTTCTATCCTTTTTACTGCGCGCAATATTACCGATAACAGTTCCTTCAGGCTTAGCAAACTTACCCCAGCAAACAGCCCAATATTCTCGTTCTGTTCTTCTTTCGGCAAATTGTTTGGCAAGTTCGGAATGTACCCAGGCTTCTTTTGCCACAAGTAAAAGTCCGGTTGTATTTTTATCCAACCGATGAACAATACCAGGGCGTTCGTCATCGTTAATGTTACTTAAGTTTTTTGTGTGATGTAAAAGTGCATGCACCATTGTTCCCGTCCAATTGCCCAAGGCGGGGTGCACTACCATTCCCGCAGGTTTATTCACAACAATTAAGTAATCATCCTCATACACTATATCAAGTGGAATATCTTCCGGTTCAATTTCGTCGGGACGCGGAGAAACGGGAATTACCAGTTCAATTACATCTTTGGGTAAAATTTGATAATTGGCTTTTTTGTTTTTTCCGTTTACAAAAACCAATTTTGCTTTTATCAGTTGTTGAATTCGTGAACGGGTGGCATTTTCCATAACATTGGCGATATATACATCAAGACGCTCCTTCCTTTGCCCTTCGGTAACTTCAAACTTGAATCTCTTTTCCGTTATTATTTTCGCCATTTTCAATATTGTTGTTAATTATATCGCTATTTATCGGAGCATTTTCTTCAATCGTATATTCATTTTCCGGAGAATTTACCGTCTCTTTTTCTCCCTTGTGAAAAAGTATAATTACGGCAACACCAACAGTAACGGCAGAATCGGCAATATTAAAAATAGGCCAAGTTTCGTAAGTGTGACCGAACAATGTAAAATCCCAAAATTCCACTTGAATAAAATCAACAACTCTGCCGTACATTAACGGAGCATAGCCATAAAACACACCGTAAAATGCTCTGTCAATTAAATTTCCCAAAGCTCCGGCAAGGATTAATGCCAAACCAATACGCAATGGTAAATCTCTGTTTCTGGATTTATAGAGATAAATAAAAATTCCGATTACCGCAACAAATGTAAAAATTGATAAAACAAATTTTTGAACGGGACCAACATCCAAACCAAAAGCCATACCGGGATTTTCGACAAAAGTAATTCTCAAAAAATCACCGATTACATTAATACTTTGTCCGTAATCCATTCCTTCCCAGTTAAAATTAAGGGCAGGAATCGAAAAACCTTTCACAAATATCTTGGAAAGTTGATCGGTAATAAAAACAACGAGAGTTAAATACAATACTTTCAAACTCTACCTATTATTTAGATGCGTTTTTAACTTCTACACAATGCTGTGTATGCGGAACCGCCAATAAACGCGGCTTGGGAATTAAAGGACACGTTGGGCATAAATGTTTCGGCTCATCCATACATTCAATACAAATCCCATAAGTTCCGTTATCAATCCGTTGCAATGCATCTTCAAGATATCCTAAAAATTTTGTCTCTCTCTGTGCCCACAAATAGAGTTTCTCTCTTTCTTGTGCATCGGTTCCCTGCTCTGCCATATGCAGAGAATAGGGAGAATTTTCGTTAACATATTGACCTGTACTGGAATCCATCATCTGTTCTTTAAGATTTTGAAGTTGTTCGATAATTTCATCCTTTTTTGCAAGTATTACTTTACGGAATTCTTCCAAATCTTTTTTAGGATATCCTTTAACTTTTTTCTTGGAAACGGTTCTGGTTACAGTAGATTTTCCCTTATGGGATTTGACTGCCGTTTTAGTTGTTTTTTTTACAGATATGTTTTTTTTAGTAGCGGTCTTTTTTGCCGTCGTACTTTTTTTTGCAGTACTACTTTTGGTTTTTGCAGAAGTAGTTTTTTTTATATCGGTTTTTTTTGCCATATCTTAATCCTCCAAACTCAAATCCTTATTTAAATTTTTTCAACGGAAATTGTACATTTATGTTCACCTAATTCCCACTCTTGAATAAATCCGTTTTCGGAAATTTCTTCTTTAATGCTATCCGCCAAAGTTTCGGTCATAATATAATCAGAAAATTGTTTAATGTAACCACTTAATTTTTCATCGGTTGAATATCCGATAATAATTTTATCCATTACATCAAAGCCCGCATCTTTTCTCATGTTTTGAATTCTGTTTACTACTTCTCTTGCATAACCTTCGGCTATTAAATCCTCGGTTAACTCGGAATCTATAGCAACCGTAATACCTTCTTGACTTTCAACAACCCAGCCTTCTATTTCGGAATTAATAATTTCAACATCTTCGGATGTCAATTCAATTTTTTCTCCGTCAACATTAATTGAAATTGAATTCTCTTTTTCTAATTCTGCAATTTGTTCTTTTGTGAATTTAGTAATTTCCGCAGCAATTTTCTTGACTAATTTTCCGAATTTAGGACCTATTTTTTTAAAATTTGCTTTTGCGGATTTATTGACAATACTCGAATCATCTTCGAGGATAACAAGTTCTTTAATATTTACCTCTTCAAGAATAACATTTTTCATATATTCCACTGCATCGCGTTTGTCTTTATCCACGGCAATCATAATACGACTGAGGGGCTGGCGAACTTTAAGATTTGATTTGGCACGCATGGAACGGGTTAAGTAAACTACCTTTTGTGCTATTGCCATTTTCTCTTCCAAATCTTTATCCTTATAAGTAACAACAGGATAATTGACAAGGTGAACGGACTGACTCTCTTCGGAAGTATTCCTGGTTTGTAAATTAATATAAATTTCTTCGGCAATAAACGGGGCAAACGGGGCTGTAAGTTTTGCTATTGTCATCAAACATTCGTAAAGTGTTTGATATGCCGAAAGTTTGTTTTCGTTAATTTCAGCTTTCCAAAAACGTCTTCTGGAGCGGCGTACATACCAATTTGAAAGTTCATCAACAGTAAACTCTTGAACGGCTCTTGCCGCCTTGGTAACATCGTAAGCATCCATAAAGGTTTGATATTCTTCAACAAGAGAATTTAATTTCGAAATAATCCATCTGTCAATTTCAGGACGTTTTTCGTAAGGGATTTTCTCTTCGCTTAAATTTACATTATCAATATTTGCGTAAAGAGCAAAGAATGAATACGTGTTAATTAATGTTCCGAAAAACTTACGTTGCACTTCAATAATTCCTTCTTCGTCAAAGAGAGTCGGCTTCCAAGGAGGCGATGTTGTTATCAAATACCAACGAGTTGCATCTGCTCCGTATTTTTCAAAAAGTTCAAACGGATCAACAGTATTCCCCTTTGATTTGGACATTTTCAAACCGTTTTTATCGAGTATTAACTCGTTAACAATAAGGTTTTTGTATGTAATGCTATCGAATAATATCGTTCCTATTGCATGCATTGTATAAAACCATCCGCGGGTTTGGTCAATACCTTCGCAAATAAAATCCGCAGGATAATTTTTTTCGAACAATTCTTTATTTTCAAATGGATAGTGATACTGTGCAAAAGGCATAGAGCCGGAATCAAACCAAACATCAATCAACTCCGGTGTTCGTTTGTAAATTTTACCTTCCTTTTCAAATAAAACTTTGTCAACAAAAGGTTTGTGCAAATCTATTTCTTCTTCCGGCAAATCGGCTACGGAAATTTTGTTGCCGTCTTTTTCGATAAATCCTTGTTTTAATTCTTCTATGCTTCCCACAGCGAACATATCATTTCCGTCTTCGCTAATCCAAATAGGCAGCGGTGTTGCCCAAAATCTATCGCGCGATAAAGCCCAATCTTTATTATCCTCAAGCCAATTTCCGAATCTGCCGCTTCCAACTTCAGGGGGTTGCCAATTAATTGTTTTGTTTAGTTCAACCATCCTATCGGCAACTGAAGTTGTTTTAATAAACCAAGATTCTCTTGCATAATAAATTACGGGAACATTATCAAAACGCCAACTAAACGGGTAGGAGTGAACAATAGTTTCCTTTTTATAGAGTTGTCCTTTTTGCTTGAGCATGTATATAATATCTGCATCGGCATCTTTTACAAACTTACCTTCAAAGTCAGGAACATCGGCAGTAAATTTACCGCTGCGTGTAACAGGTTGTAAAAACGGGAGATTATATTTTTTGGAAACTTCGTAATCATCAGCACCAAATGCAGGTGCCATATGAACAATCCCCGAACCGTCGTCAACACTAACAAAATCAGCTTCCACAACATAAAACCCTTTTTTATCTACGGTTAAATAATTAAAGAGTTGTTCATAAGATGTTCCTGCAATATCGGAACCTTTGTATTCCGCAACAATTTCATAATCATCTTTCAAAACACTCAAACGTTCTTTAGCAAGAATCAAATATTTCCCTTCCGTCTTAACTTTTACATAATCTATATCACTCCCTACGGCAAGTGCCACGTTGGAAATAAGTGTCCACGGAGTTGTCGTCCACACAAGAAAATATGTATTGCCATCTTCATTTAATTTAGAATCTTTTTCGAGTTTCATTAAAACATAAACGGACGGGTCTTTAGTTTCTTTGTATCCGAGCGCAAGTTCGTGCGAAGAAAGAACGGTTTCGGATTTAGGACATTGTGGAACAATTTTATAATCCTTAAAAATTAACCCTTTGTTAAACATTGTTGATAGTGCCCACCAAACCGATTCGATATAATTGTTATCGCAAGTAATGTAGGCTTCGTTTAGGTTTATCCAATATCCCATTCTGTCCGTCATTTTTTCCCATAAATCTTTATAGGTAAAAACGGAAGTTTTGCAAGCTGCATTATATTTTTCAACTCCGAACTCCGGGATTTCGCTTTTGCTTTTTATACCGAGTTGTTTTTCAACTTCAATTTCTACCGGCAAACCGTGAGTATCCCAACCGGCTTTACGGTTAACTTGGTAACCTTGCATTGTTTTGTAACGGCAAACCAAATCCTTTAATGTACGTGCCATCACATGATGAATACCCGGTTTTCCGTTTGCAGTAGGAGGCCCTTCGTAAAAAGTAAAATTTTTTTTGCCTTCTCTTGTTGAAATGGACTTTTCAAAGATTTTATTCTCTTTCCAAAATTCTAAAACTTTTTCTTCAATTTTAGGATAACTTACCTTTTCGTCGTATTGCTTAAACATAGTCTCTCTATAGTTTATTCTGAATCAATTTCGTTATTATTATTTTCGTCATTTTCATATTGACGTAGAACTTCGCGTTCTGTTTGTATAAGTTGCCTTAACTCAAGTTCCAATTTTTCTTTATTCTCTTTAATTTGTCCTGCTTCTTTTTGTGCATCGAAAATTATTTTTTCAGCTTTTAATTTGGCTTGTTTAATTATTAAATCCACTTGTTCTTTATTCTTATTGTCTTCCGAAAAATTCACTTCTTCTTTTTTAACAGTATCGGAAACTCTTGAAAGTTGACTATATATAAATCCAAAAAAAGCACTAAATCCCAATAACATCACACGTAAGGCAAAAAGCACCAAATTGCCGATTAAAGTGGCATGTACACTGAACTTTTCGTGAAATGTTACCACTATTCCCAAATCCAAAAAAGCGGCAATTACCGTAACGACTAAAATTATTTTAGCTCCGTAATTTTTTGAAAAAGCCGGGAACATTAGTTTGCCCGCAGCAAACGCAGCAAGCATCAAGACAAACCAAACTACAAAGGTATAATCTTCGTTAACAAATAAATTGGTATTCAACAAAATAGATATAACCATTAATGAGAGTAAAAATAACGGCAATGTGTAATATATTATTTTTGTTGTTTTCACATTTTACCTACTAATTCTTTTATTATTTTTGTCATTTCAGGTTCGGCTTTTGCCGCCGCTTCCAATATCTCTTCCAATGCAACCGGCTTAAGCGCATCGGGAAAACATTCGTCCGTAATTATACTTATTCCGAATACTTTCATCTGCATATGATTGGCAACAATTACTTCAGGAATTGTGGACATTCCTACAACATCGGCACCTATTGTACGTAAAAATCTGTATTCAGCTTTTGTTTCAAGATTAGGCCCTGGAACAGCTACGTAAGTTCCCTGAAAAACTTTTATTTGGTTCTCCAAGGCAATTTTTTCTGCAAGGGAAATTAAACCGTAACTATAAGGTTCACTCATATCGGGGAAACGCGGCCCGAATTCATCTTCATTTTTTCCGATGAGCGGGTTATCTCCAAGCAAATTAATATGATCGTTAATTATCATTAAATCCCCACGACTGAAAAGAGGATTGAGGCCTCCGCTTACATTGGAGAGAATTAAAGTTTTTACTCCCAGCTTCTTCATTAAACGCACAGGGTAAGTAATTTCTTTCATGGAATATCCTTCGTAATAATGAAAGCGGCCTTGCATTACAACAACATTTTTACCGTTTAGTTTTCCAAAAATCAATTTTCCTTTATGCGTTTCAACAGTGGGATGAACAAAATAAGGCAAATCAGAATAATTAAAATCAAACTCTGCTTCTATTTCGGATATTAAGCCGCCAAGACCGGTTCCTAAAATAATTCCAACGGTATATTCTTTATCTGTTTTCTTTTTTATAACTGCCAGTGTTTCTTTTATTTGATTAATTAACATGCTCACAATAATTTCTCCAAAACGTCGTCAACATCAATTCCGTCTTTTTCTTTCTCTTTTGCTTTTACTTCTTCCGAAGGAAGGGGCTTACTGATAAATGTTTTTGCACCAATATCCAAAACTGTTGCTTGAGTTTCAACAATTGCTTTTAATTTTGCAATTAACAATTTTTTTTCTTCTCTTAATTTTATAACGGAATCGCGAATTATCTCGGCCTCGTTTTTTGCTTTTTCAATAATTTGGTTTGCTTTTATTTCCGCTTCTTTGATTATTAATTGATTTTGCTTTTTTGCAGAGTCCAAAGCTTTGCTGGAAGATTCTTGGGCGGAAACCAAAGTGGCTTGTAAAGTTTTTTCAAGTTTCCTGAATTCCCCTATTTCTTCGAAATATTTTTCAACTTTTTTATTCAACTCTTCATTTTCGTTAATAAGTTTTTCAAACTCATTAGATAGCGATTCCAAATATGCCCGAACTTCATCTTTATCGTACCCGCGTACGGATTTATTAAATTCTTGTGCCTTTATACTAAACGGTGTAAATTTCATTTTTCATTCCATGATAATGATAAATCTCTTTTGCCGAAAATAGCCGTACCGATCCGTACCATTGTTGCTCCTTCTTCAATGGCTATGGTATAATCATTGGTCATTCCCATCGAAAGTTCTTTAATGTACGGATATTTTATACTTATTTTATCTCTCATCTCTCTAAGCATTACAAAACTTTTTCGGAGTGATACCTCATTATTGGTAAATGCCGCCATTGTCATAAGTCCTACCGGAGTAATGTTCGGCAATTCATCACATTGTTGTGCAAGTTGCAACAATTCTTCAAAATTTTTCAACCCGAATTTTGCTTCTTCACCCGAAGTATTTATTTCAAAAAGTATTTTCTGCATTTTATTTTGTTGAGCGGCTCTTTTGTTAATTTCAAGAGCTAATTTATAATTTTCAACAGAGTGAATATAATCGGCACTTTTAATTACATATTTTACTTTATTCCTCTGTAAATGCCCGATAAAATGCCATGTTACCTTTTTTGCAATAAGTTCCGTTTTATCTCTAAATTCAAGAGCTTTATTTTCACCGAAATCCGTTGCGCCGGCTTCAAAAGCCTCCAAGATTTTAGAGATAGGGTTTGTTTTTGAAACCGCGATTAATTTTATTTCGTCAGGATTTCTGCCGGATTTTTTTGCGCTTTCGGCAATTTTTTCTTTTACTATTTTTAGGTTTTCTTTAAGCATCATTATTTTTATTTAATTTACGAAAGTATGATTTTTTAGCCCAAATATCAATACAATTTGGAATGTTCAAATATTGTAATTTTATTGTGTTTTTACTTTGGTAAAAAAACAAAATCGCAAAAAAAAATTTAATGTGTTTATTAAATGATATTATTAAAAACGGCTCTATTTCGGAAAGATTATAAAATTTAAAAGAGGTCCTCGGTTATTGAGAACCTCTTTAATAATAATTTACCATTTTTCGGCGTGAATTTGTCCTACTACTTTTCCTCTGTGTTCAACAAATCCTTCTTCCTCCAATATTTCAATTGTTTCGTCAATCATATGAGGATTTCCACAAAGAAAAATATGAGTATTTTGCGGGGTTAATTTTGTGCCCCATTTTTCGTCAACAATTTTAGATTTCCATATTTGCTGAACTCTTCCCGTTTGTCCGCCCCAAGGAATTATTTCATCTTCGGGATGATCAATTGTTGGAATATAGGAAAAGTTCGGAGCAATTGATTGCAATAAAGATAACTCGGAAGAATATCCCAAATCCCAAGAATTACGCGCACCGTGAATAACCGCAATTTTTCTGTTAGGATGTGCCAAAGCATCTGAACGCAACATACTCATATATGGTGCCACACCGGTACCGGTGGCTATTAAAACAATATTTGCATCTTCTGGAGCTTTGTCCAGAGTAAACATTCCGGTAAATCTTGATGTTAGTCCTATTCTGTCTCCAATATTTAGGGCAAACAAACGTGGTGTTAGTTCCCCGTTATGTACCAATGTAATATAGAATTCCACGTACTCTTTGGTTTTGGAAGAAGAAGCAATAGAATATGCGCGTCTAATCATTTTATCGGGGGCAACTTCCTGTTCCTCAGGTCTGGAGTTTTCACATCGCGGAGCAGAACCCGGAAGATATAAAACGGCAAACTGGCCTGCTTCAAAGTTCGGAATTTCCCATCCGTCAGGCGTTACTCTTAAAATAATATTAACCGGTGAAACTCTCATTATTTGAGTAACAATACTATTTAATTCTAATTGTTTTGCCATTATTAAATCCCTTTATTTTTTTTAGATATAGTAAATAATTTTTAATTACTATTTTATTAACTTATTAACAGCATCCAAAACCGCATCATAATCCGGTTCTTCCACTGTCTCTTTTACAATTTGGTTGTAAACAATTTTTCCTTTTTTATCAATAACCCATGTTGAACGCGCTAAAAGTTTTAGCTCTTTGATAAGTATGCCATATTTAACCCCGAATTCACGCTCCTGATAATCACTTAAAGTAAGTACTTTATCCGAACCGGTTGCCCCGCACCATCTGGCAAGAGCAAAAGGCAAATCCACACTAATATTCAGAATTACAACATCTTCCGATACTTCCGTTGCAATTTTATTAAAGTGTTTTGCCTGCATATCACACACAGGGGTATCGAGCGACGGAGCAACGCTGAGTACGATAATTTTATTTGAAAAATCACTCAACTTTACAGGTTGCAATTCATTATTCACAACTGTAAACTCCGGAGCTTTATCCCCTACTTTTATTTCCGTACCTATTAATGTTAAGGGATTCCCTTTAAATGTAACTAATCCGCTTCTTTCGTTCATAACAATTTTTCCTATTTATTTTTAATTTTTGTTTTACAATTTTTACACATTCCCCTAAAAATAATATGAACATTATTTACCATATTCCCTTCTATTTCTTTCATATTAAAAATTGTGGAATTAAAATCCATATCGAAAATTTCTTTGCAAATTTCGCATTGAAAATGTGCATGCGGCTTGTTTGAATGCTCGTACAAAAGCTCTGTACTATCTACCGAAAATGAATTGATAAGTCCCTTTTCCACAAATAACGCAAGTGTATTATAAACCGTCGTTTTAGATAGTGTGGGAATCTCATGCACCAATTCGCGGTAAATATAATCGGCAGAACTGTGAACTCTGTTTTTAAGAATAACCTCAAATATCTTAATCCGCTGTATTGAAGGACTTATTCCTTTATTCTGCAACATTGCCGGAATATTTTCGATAATATTTGTTTTTGCCGTTAACATTTATTTTACACTATAATAACAACGTTTCGGTAAATCAATTAGCCACTTCTATTTTAATTTTTTTAGATGCTCTTTTCATTTTCTCTATAACAACTATCTTTGCTTCTTTGTTTATAGTTTATCTTTTCTATAATGTTATTAAATTTGTAATAATTACAATTCTAAAATAAGAACAATTTTATTGGATGTCAAGTCTTTTTATTATTTAATAAATTTCGCTTGCTCCGAACAAAACTAAAATATTTAAATTGCCTCGGATATTTAAAGAAGCGAAGATTTATAAAAAATTTTGAATAGAAACAGTTGTAATGATAAATATATAAATTATGGAAATATACTTTTAGTATTGCAGCGGTATGATATACATTTAAGCGAATATTTATGCTTTTTAATTGATTTGGCCGGTATTATTTAGTATATTTGTTGGTTATATTTGGGATGGTTTATGCTATAAATTATTCGTTTTTACACTATTTTTCAACAAAACACCTAATTGCCGAAATATGAAAAAAATCTTATTCGTATCAGTTTTATTGTTGCTATTATCAACCGATTTGCTTTCCCAAATAAGAATAAAAGAGATAACATCTGCCATACCGAAAAATTTTGTCGGTTTTAGTGAAACAAGCAAACGCGAAATTATTCCTTTAAATAAAAATTGGACGGTTAAACCGAAAGATTCAAAAAAAGAGGGGGTGAAAACAAATATTCCGTTAACGTATAATTTAAATAAGTTAATGGTTTTTCAAAAAAATTTAATTCTGCATTACCCCGAAATTGACAATTATATTTTTAAGATTCACTTTTTTGGAATATCTTACAGTGCCGATATATTTTTAAACGAAATAGCTGTCTATAAAAAGCCCGGAGGCAATATTCCGTTTACCGTGGAATTACCAAACGATTTAATTAACAACAACGGCGAAAATATTCTTAAAATTATTGTTAAAAACGGGTTGAATTCTCAAAATACAATCCCACTGTTTCAAAGATTTTTATTCCCCAAAAATTCATGCGGAATTGTTAGAGATGTTTTTTTAGAAATAATTCCAAAAGAAAATTTACAACTTACCGGTTACTCAACCCAAATTCAGAATAACAACAAAACAGCAGAACTTAATTTGGATTTTGACTATAATATAACTGCTTCGCAAAAAAAAGATAAATATTATGCTCAAGTTACATTGCTGGATAATGATAATAATATTGTTGCAAAACAAAAATCCGAACTGGCAGGTGATAAAAACAAATTGCTATTAAATTTAATTGTAAAAAACGCACGCTTTTGGGAGCCTGAAAAACCGTATAGATATTTGGCTGAGTTTATGTTGATAAAAAACGATTCCTTGATTGATAAAAGTAAAAAAAGAATTACTCTTGCCAAATTTGAAAATCGTCCAGACGGAATATTTTTAAATAATAAAAAAATAATTTTTAACGGTGTAACCTATATCTCTTCCGATAAAGAATATGGAGCGCTAACAAATTATTCAACTCTTAAAAAAGATTTGCAAATAATTAAATCTTTGGGCATTAATAGTATCCGTTTTGCAAAAGCAACGCCACACCCGCTTGCCTTGGAACTTTGCAACGAACTTGGAATTATCCCCTTTGTGGAATTGCCGCTTAACTCGCCGCCGGAATTAATCATCAAAGAGAATAATTTCCAGAAACGTGCCTACAGATTTATGAATAATTATTTAAAAGAATATCTCTCTTTTTCTCCATTATTGGTTTTGGGAGTAGGAAGCGGTTACCTTCCTAATTCTTCCGTTACTTCCAATTTAATAACTCGTTTGGCAAACGTGGCACATAACAAATCAAATATAATTACCTATGGCTCGTTTATCGATTTGCCTAAAAGGGAAGTAACTAATTTGGATTTGTACGGCATCGAAATTTTTAACAATTTAACAAAAGTGAACAAAAGTTTAATCAACAGCACAATTGATAAAAGTAAAATATTTATCAGCGAATCCACTTATCCCACATACAACGGAACTACAAACGGATATTTAAATAAATTTTCGTACGAAGCTCAAGCCAGATTTTTCGGGCAGATTATTGATTATACTAATTCACAAAAAATTGCCGGATTTTTTCTTAATACCATGTTCGATTATTACGGCGATTTTAATTCTCTCTATTCAAAATATACACCCGATAATTTATATCGTATCGGAATTTTGGGCGTTGATAAAAGCCCCGACAGATTAAGTTACAACATTATAAAATCGAAACTGAAAACTTTAAAACGTGTTACAATTCCCCTCGGTAATGCAAAAAACGATACCCCGATGCTTTTTATTGTTGCAGGTTTACTTCTCTCCCTTTTTATGGGAATAATAATTAACTCCAAAAAAAAATTACGTGAAGACGCTACACGTGCATTATTACGTCCCTATAATTTTTTTGCGGATATTCGCGACCACAGAATAATGTCGGGAATTGCCACAATTATTATTATGATTATTTTAGCCGGCTCACATTCGTTGTTAATAACAAGTTTGCTCTATTATTTTAGAGACAGCATTTTATTCGAAAAGGGAATAATTGCTTTCGGGGTTCCGGCATTAGTGCATTTTATCAGCTATTTTGCTTGGCATCCTACGGAAGCTTTTTTCTTCTTTTCCGGTTTGAGTATTCTTTCCTTTTTTCTTTTAAGCGGTGTTATTTATTTGGCATCATCATTTATTAAAATAAGAATCTATTTTCAAAGCATCTTTTTTACCGTAGTTTGGGCTGCCTTACCTTTGGCTTTATTGTTACCGGTAAAAATGGTGCTTTACAGAATTTTAAGTGCGGAATCAATAAACTTATATATATTCATATTTCTTGCTCTCTATTTTTTATGGATTGTAAAAAGAATAATAAAAGGGATTTATGTTATTTTTGATATTAGTGCTGCTGCAGCCTATTTTTATTCCATTGTCTTTTCGGGAATTGTTATAGGCGCAGTGCTTCTCTATTTTCAAATTTCCCATTCAACAATTTATTATTTAATAAATGTTTTTAATCAAGCAAACTTGTTGTAAGGAATAATATTGTATCTATCTAAACTTGAGATATTCGGATTTAAATCTTTTGCCAATAAAACGGTTATTAACTTCAACCGAGGTATTACAGGTATTGTAGGGCCAAACGGCTGCGGCAAAACAAATATTATTGATGCCATTCGTTGGGTATTGGGAGAACAAAAAAGCAGTACTTTGCGTAGCGATAAAATGGAAAATGTTATTTTTAACGGTACGCGCGATAAAAAACCGATGGGGATGAGCGAGGTATCTTTAACCCTGGTAAACGATAAAGGAATTCTCCCGACAGAATATTCCGAAGTTACAATAACACGCAGAATTTTCCGTTCCGGCGAAAGCGAATACTTACTTAACAAAAATATCTGCCGCCTTAAAGATATTACCAATCTTTTTATGGATACGGGCATGGGTACAAACGCTTATTCCGTAATTGAATTAAAAATGATTGAAAGCATTTTAAGCGGTAAAGCCGAGGAAAGACGACACCTTTTTGAAGAAGCGGCGGGAGTAAATAAATATAAATTAAGAAGACGCTTAACATTAAAACGGCTTCAAGACGTTAAAGCTGATTTGGTACGCGTAAACGATATTGTGGCAGAAGTTGAAAAGGTTGTAAATTCTCTTGGCAGACAAGCTAAAAAAGCCGATAAACATAATCAAATTACTTCAGTATTAAGAGAAAAAGAGATTGATCTGGCCGAGCGGGAATATTCCAAATATACAACTGAATTGGAATTTCTTAAAAACTCAAAAAAAGAAAACCAAGACAAAAAAGATCAAATAGATACGGACACAAGAAAAATTGAAACAGAGCTTATACTTTTCCGAGATAAAATTTCCGCAATTGAAGAAGAATTATCCGACAAACGTAAAGCCTTAGCTGAAAACACAAATGAATTGCATGAACGACAAAGAAAAATTTCGGTTACGCAAGAACGAAAAAAACTTCTTCAACAAAATATTGAAAGATATAAAAAAGAACTTGAAGAACTTGAATATCAACTTACCGAAAATGACGAAAGAATTGAAAACTATCGCAAAAATCTGATAGAATACGAACGCTTGGTTCAAGAAAAAGAACGCATCCTGGAAGAAAACAAAGAAGAACTTTCGATAAAAAAAGAGACCTTTGAACAATACCGCGAGTTGGTAAAAGCCGAAAACGAAAAACTTTCAACAATAGAAAAAGAGATTGCGGAAATTAAAAATAAAATCTCAAATGCTGAAACTTCTCATAAAAGAATTACCGATGAAATCAAGAACTTGGATCTTTTAATTCAAAACAAAACCAGCGACATTGCTAAAACCGTTGGATATTTGGAAGAACTTTCAACGGAAAAAGAAGAAATTGAACAACGGATAAAAGATTCCGACTCCGAACTTATCAGAAAAGAGAAAGAGAAAGAAGAACTTGAAAAAGAATTGGAACAACTCCATGCAAAAGAACTGGAAGAAAAAAATATTATTACGAAAATAAATTACAAAATAGAACTTTTACAAACGTTAATTACAAATTTGGAAGGTATTTCCAAAGGTGCAAAAGTTTTACTCGAAAATCCGAACTGGGCAAGCGGCGAAAAAACAATTGTTGCCGATGCCGGCGATGCCAAAGAGGAATTTCGTCTTGCTCTTAATGCCGCATTAAAAGACGTGCTGAACAATCTCTTTATTGAACATATGGAAGAATTGGATAAAGCCGTTAAATACTTAAAAGAAAACGAACTCGGTAAAGCATCATTTTTCCTACTGGAAATCCCGAAAAAGAACGGCTTAATAAACAAGTTGATTGAGTTTGACCTGAAACGAAAGACGAAAAAACTTTCAACGGAATCCTCTTTTATCGGATGGGCAAACGAATATGTTTCCACTTCACCCAAATGGAAACCTTACTTTGACAAACTCCTTTCCAATATCGGCATAACAGAAGATTTGGCTTCGGCCGTTGAGCTTCGTAAAAAATATCCTAAATTTTCGTTTGTTACTTTGGAAGGAGATTTCGTACGGGATACCGGAATAATTGAAGCCGGCTCAGCTCCGCAGTTAGACGAAACACTTTTCGGCAGAAAAAAACATCTTGAAAATTTGGTTAATGAAATCCCACATTATAAAGTTGCTCTGGAAAAAACCATTAATAAAATTCAAGAGACTAAAAACAAAATTGCACAAATTAATTTAAAGGATTTATCCGACAAAGGGAAACTGCTTCTTAACGAACAGAACAACATAGAAAAACAGATTGCACAAATTGAATTTAAAAAAGAGAGAACTGCCGAAGAGATTGAAGAAACACAAAAACGGATTAACTCCCTTGTTACCGAAGCAAAGGAATATACAGCCGAAATTGATAAATTAACAAATCAACTTGATGCCGTTTACGTCAATTTTGAAAAAGCCAAAACCCAATTAGAACTTAGAGAAACCGAACAACAGGAAAAGGAAGATGCTTACAACTCTTTCTTTGCGGAATATAATCAAACCAAACTGGAACTTGAAAGTATCCGCGGACAACTTACAAATGCAGTTGAATCCATTAAAAGGAGTGAAGAACAAAAAGGAAATATTAACAAAGGGATTGAAAAACGTAAGACGGATATTGAAAAAACCGAGGAAGAACTCTATTCTTTACAAGCAATTATTGAAGAAAACGAAATTGAATACGAATTATTAGATACGGAAAGAGAAAAATTACTTGGAGAAGAGAACGAAATAAAAAATCGTTTGACCGAAATTAAAGAAAAATCCTCTTTGCTCGAAAAAAGTTTAAGCCGATACAGAAGCGAAAGACAAGCAATTTCCGATAAAATACACGCAGATGCAGTTAAAATAAACGAACTTGAATTACGCTTGGAACAACTTATAGAAAACATAAAAACCGAATATTCCGTTGAATTGGAACTGAAAGAATTCGATAATACCGATTTTAACTTCCATGAAGTTTCTGCCGAAGTTCAAAAATTGAAACAGCAATTAAAAAACTTAGGACCGGTAAACCTGCTTGCCTATTCTGAATACGAGGAAGAAAAGGAGCGGTTGGACTTTTTAACACAACAACGCAGCGATTTAATTGAATCGGAAAAAGATTTAATTAAAACAATTGACGAAATTAACGAAACAGCCAAAGATTTATTTACCGAAACTTTCGAAGCAATCAGAATAAATTTCCAGACAATTTTCCGTTCTCTGTTTAATGAAGGAGATGAAGCCGATTTGATTTTGGAAGAAGGTGTTGACCCGCTGGAAGCAAAAATTGAAATTGCCGCAAAACCGAAAGGGAAACGACCTTCATCAATCGAACAATTATCAGGAGGAGAAAAAACTCTAACGGCAACCGCCCTCCTCTTTGCAATTTACCTTGTAAAACCATCACCGTTCTGCATTATGGACGAGGTGGATGCTCCTCTTGACGATGCCAACATTGACCGCTTCTCAAATCTTTTAAAAGATTTTAGCGACAATACACAGTTTATTATTGTAACGCATAATAAACGTACTATGAATGCTGCGGAAACTATGTACGGTGTTACGATGCAAGAAGAAGGTATTTCCAAAATTGCCGGTGTGCGTTTTATTGACGACATAAAAATATGAACAAACAAAAAATAAAAATATTTTGCGATTTTGACGGAACAATTACAACAAAAGATGTAACCGATAATCTCTTTTCCGAACTGGGAAATGCCGAAAAAGCTTATGCCATTTACAAACGTTGGATGGATAAAGAAATTTCTTACAACCGTCAATGGGATGAACTTTTTAATTTAATACCCGATTTGACCGAAGAAAAATTTTACAACTTTGTTGATACTATAGAAATTGAATACGGCTTTAAGGAATTTGTAGATTTTTGTGATAAGAACAATTTGGAATTACTTATCCTTAGCGACGGGATGGATTTGTATATAAAACGAATTTTGAGAAACAATGGTTTAGAGCATCTGAAATTTTATTCCAACAAACTTTTGTTTACACAAAACGGAGCAAAACTTTTATTCCCTTATACCGATGAAGAATGTAAAGAATGCGGCAACTGCAAACGAAATCATATAATAAATCACAGTAGTGATGACGATATTACAATTTACATCGGGGACGGAGATTCCGACACATGCCCAGCACAATATGTCGATTATATTTTTGCAAAAAAAACTCTCTTAAAATTTTTGGAAAGGGAGCGTATTTCTTACTATCCATTTAAAAATTTTAAAGACATAATTGCACGAATAAAACCTTTATTGCAAAAGAAAAAAATTAAAAAACGTCATCAGGCGGAATTAAAAAGAAAAGCTGTTTATGCACTTGGATAAATGAACAATAATAATAACAACATATTAATACTTGCCGGCGAAACTTCCGGCGATATGCATGGTTCGGCACTTGTATCTGCAATGTTAAAAGATAACAGCAAATTGCAATTTTACGGCATTGCCGGAGATAATATGATTGCCGAAGGTGTTAATCCCCTCTTCCATATTAAAGATATGGCATTTTTGGGATTTGTTGAAGTAATTAAACACCTTCCGTTCATTTTTAAAGTTGAGAAAACAATTTTGGACTTTGTAAAATTAAATAAAATAAAATTAGCTGTATTAATAGATTATCCCGGATTCAACTTAAGAATTGCAAAAAAACTAAAAGCATTGGGTACTAAAATTGTTTATTATATTTCTCCGCAAATTTGGGCGTGGCATCAAAACAGAATAAAAAAAATCAAAGCCCGCGTAGATAAAATGCTAGTTGTTTTTCCGTTTGAAAAAAAATTTTATGAACATGGACAAGTTCCCGTTGAATACGTGGGGCACCCGCTTGTTGAACGGATTGATAAATTCAATTTTATTACCAAAGAAGAACTATTTGCAAAGTTAAATATTGATAAAGAAATTTTACTAATATTACCTGGAAGCAGAAAACATGAAATTGAACAATTACTCCCGAAACTAACGGCTGCCGCCACAATTGTAGGGAAAAAAAATAATCTTCAAATTGTTGTTGCTTGTGCCGATAATTTTAAGACGGATTACCTTGAACAATTTATTAAATCGGACAAAATTAAAGTTGTAAAAGGCAGTACATACAATTTACTTAAACACTCTAAATTCGGAATCATTAAATCCGGGACTTCCACTCTGGAAGCGGCAATTATCGGATTGCCTTTTGTTGCCGTTTATTCCACAAGTAAATTCACATATACTATAGGTAAACGATTAATAAAAATCGATCATATTGCAATGCCTAATATTGTGGCCGGCAAAACGGTTGTAAAAGAATTTATTCAAGATGATGTTAATGAAAAAATAATTTCAGAATATATTATATCATTTTTAAATGATAACAAGGCACTAGATAATCTGAAAGCCGAATTAAATAAAATCAAAAATAAACTAGGCGGCAACGGTGCATCCGTTAATGCCGCAAAAATAATTGAAACGATGCTAAATGAAGTTTAAAGAGATAAAACAAAATTTGTTGCGTAAACTCGGTAATCTTTTTCTTCACGGCGTTATTAATGTTCTTTGTAAAACTGTAACGATAGAAAGGATTAATCCTGACTATATTGAAAAACTGGAAAAAGAAAATTCGAACTATGTTTTGGCCTTTTGGCACGGTACAATGCTTATACCGTGGTATGTTCATCGTAACAAAAAGTTTGCGGCTTTGGTAAGTAAAAGTAAAGACGGCTCGTTACTTGCAAACACCCTAATTAAATGGGGGTATCAAGTTGAACGGGGTTCCAGCCATAAAGGAGGAAAAGAAGCCCTTAATACTTTGCTTGAAAATGCAAGAAACAATTACTCCGTTGCCATTACTCCGGATGGACCTACCGGCCCCGCAAAAGAGATGAAAGCCGGTGCGGTTATTACCGCCCAACGTGCCGGTATTCCGCTTGTGCTATGTGGTGTGGCGAATAAACGAAAATTTATTTTTAACAGTTGGGATAAATTTGAAGTACCGAAATTTTTCAGCAAATCGGTAATCTCTTATTCGAAACCGATTTATATTGAAAAAAAATTAACTCGTGAAGAAACATCCGAAATTATTTCTTACTGTAACAAATTACTAAATCAACTACAAAAAGATGCAGAACAAGCACATTAAATATTTACTTACTTTACTTGAACCGTTCTCGGTACTTTACTCCACTGTTATGGAAGTAAGAAATTTCCTTTTTGATAAAGGAATCTTTAAAGAAATAAAAGTGAATGCAAAAGTTATTTCGGTCGGTAATTTAACGGTTGGCGGTTCCGGCAAAACACCTCTGGTAATTTATATTACCAAACTTCTGAAAAAAAACGGTATAAAGGTTGGAGTATTAAGCAGAGGATACGAAAGAGAAAGTAAAGGTTTTAAATTGGTTTCTGACGGAGAAAAAATTCTTTTACCTGTAAACCAAAGCGGTGATGAAATAATACAAGTTGCAAGCGAATGTAAAGTACCGGCCGCTGTTTCCGAAAAAAGAGTTCCCGGAGCCAGGAAACTTATTAGTAAAACCTCTGTAAAAACAATTGTGCTTGATGACGCTTTCCAACACAGATGGATTGCGCGAGATTTAAATATCCTGATTTTTGACCAACGATTTTTAATAAAAAAAGGAAGTATTGAACACAGAACTTTACCTTTGGGAAAAATGAGAGAATCTTTTTCTGCAATTGAACGTGCCGACTTAATTGTGATAAACAGAAAATTTAACCTCAAACGAGAATTGCCGGAAAACTTCAGAAAACTGGTTAAAAATAAAAAACTTTTTTACGGCAATTATAAATCCTCAGGTTTAATTGATGTAAAAAACGGTCAACTTTATAGCTTAAGCGAATTTGAAGGACAAAAAAGTCTGGTGGTATGCGGTATTGCACGGCCATTTTCTTTTCTAAAAATATTAGAAGATAACGATATAGATATAAAAAACAGAATGCTTTTTAAAGACCACAAAGAATACACCGATAAAGAGATACAACAAATAAGAAAAAAATTCTACGATACAAATTCTTATTCCGTAATTACAACAGAAAAAGATTACGTTAAATTAAAATCTTTTGCAAAAGAACTTGACGATATTGATATTTTTTATTTAAAAATAGATATGGAAATTGACCACAAAGAAACTTTTAACAATATAATTTTGGGAATTATTAATTAAAACAAATAACTAAACTCATTTGGAGGAAAAACAAATGGAAAACAAAAAATATGTCTACTTCTTCGGAGGTAACAAAACTGAAGGGAAAGCGGAAATGAAAAATCTTCTCGGAGGAAAGGGTGCCAACCTTGCCGAGATGAGTTTAATAGGTGTGCCGGTACCTCCGGGATTTACAATTACTACCGAAGTCTGTACTATCTATAACCAAGAAGGAAGAGAAAAAGCAATTGAGCTTATAAAACCCGAAGTTGAAGAAGCGGTAAAAAATCTTGAAGAAATTATGAATGCAAAGTTCGGCGATTCCGAAAATCCGCTACTTGTATCTGTTCGCTCCGGTGCTCGTGTTTCTATGCCTGGCATGATGGATACCGTATTAAACCTGGGTATGAACGATAATGCAGTTGAAGGAATTGCTAAAAAATCCGGCAACGAAAGATTTGCATGGGATTCTTACCGTCGTTTTGTTCAAATGTACGGAGATGTTGTTCTTGGAATGAAACCCGAAAGTAAAGAAGATATTGACCCGTTTGAAGCTATCCTTGAAGAAGTAAAAGAAGCCAAAGGAGTTAAACTGGACACGGAATTGGAAACCGAAGATTTGAAAGAATTGGTAACCAAATTTAAAGACGCAGTAAAAAAACAAACCGGACACGATTTCCCCGATAACCCTTGGGAACAGCTTTGGGGCGCAATTATGGCGGTTTTTGATAGCTGGATGAACGAACGTGCTATATACTACAGAAAAATGAATAAAATACCCGCAGAATGGGGAACTGCTGTTAATGTTCAAGCAATGGTCTTTGGAAATATGGGGTCAAATTCCGGCACAGGTGTTGCCTTTACACGTGATGCGGGAACCGGAGAAAATATTTTTAACGGCGAATATCTTATTGATGCTCAAGGTGAAGACGTTGTTGCCGGCGTTAGAACCCCTCAACAAATTACACTTGAAGGCTCCAAACGTTGGGCGGAATTAGCCGGTGTTTCCGAAGAAGAACGTGCCGAAAAATACCCCTCCTTAGAAGAAGCTATGCCCGATGTTTACAAACAACTTTTCGAAATTCAAGAAAAACTGGAAAGACATTATCGCGATATGCAAGACCTTGAATTTACAATTCAAGACGGCAGACTTTGGTTATTACAAACACGTAACGGGAAACGTACCGGCGCTGCAATGGTACGCATTGCAATCGAAATGCTTGAAGCCGGTGAAATTACAGAAGAAGAAGCATTGTTACGCGTTGAACCGAATAAACTTGATGAATTGCTGCATCCTGTATTTGATAAAGATGCGATGAAATCCGCAAAAGTTCTTACAAAAGGTTTACCCGCATCACCCGGTGCAGCTACAGGCCAACTTGTTTTCTTTGCCGACGAAGCCGACAAATACGACAATACTATTTTAGCACGTATCGAAACCTCTCCCGAAGATTTGGAAGGAATGAACATTGCCAATGGTATTCTTACCGCTCGTGGCGGTATGACTTCGCACGCGGCAGTTGTTGCCCGCGGTATGGGTAAATGTTGTGTTTCCGGTGCCGGAGAATTAAAAATTGATTATAAAGCCAGAACTCTTACCGTTAACGGAGAAACTTTTAAAGAAGGAGACTGGATTTCTCTTAACGGTTCCACCGGCGAAGTTTATGAAAACAAACTCCCCACAATAGACCCGGAACTTAGCGGCTATTTCGGTAAACTTATGGAGCTGGCAGATAAACATTCCGATATGTCTGTACGTACAAATGCTGATACTCCGCACGATAGTGAAGTTGCACGTAACTTCGGAGCAAAAGGGATAGGACTTTGCCGTACGGAACACATGTTTTTTGAAGGCGAAAAAATTATTGCAATGCGCGAAATGATTCTTGCTGAAGATGAAACCGGACGCCGCGAAGCTTTAGATAAATTACTACCTATTCAACGCAAAGATTTTGAAGGAATTTTCGAAGCAATGAAAGACCTTCCGGTAACCGTGCGTTTACTCGACCCACCTTTACATGAATTTGTTCCTCATGACGAAAAAGGACAACAAGAGATGGCTGAGGTAATGGGTGTGCCGGTTGAAACAATTAAACAAAAAGTTGAAGACCTTTCCGAATTCAACCCGATGCTTGGTCACAGAGGTTGCCGTCTCGGGAATACATATCCTGAAATTACCGAAATGCAAACACGTGCGATTATTGAAGCTGCACTGAACCTGAAAGAGAAAGGCATTACAGCAATTCCGGAAATAATGATTCCTCTTACGGGAACATTGGCGGAAATGAAAATGCAAGAAGAGATTGTACGCAGTACCGTCAAAAAAATATTCGATGAAAGGAACGATTCCATTGAATACAAGGTGGGTACAATGATTGAAATACCTCGCGCAGCACTAACGGCAAACGAAATTGCAAAAAGTGCGGAATTTTTCTCCTTCGGTACAAACGATTTAACACAAATGACTTTCGGTTATTCCAGAGACGATGCGGGTAAATTCCTTCCTATATATATAGAAAAAGGAATTTTAAAAAACGATCCGTTCGAAGTATTGGACCAAGAAGGAGTGGGACAATTGGTCGAAATGGCTTGCAAAAAAGGGAAAGAAACCAGACCCGATATTAAATTAGGTATTTGCGGCGAACATGGCGGTGAACCTTCTTCAATCGATTTTTGTCACAGAACAGGACTTAATTATGTAAGTTGCTCGCCTTTCCGCGTACCCATAGCACGTTTGGCGGCTGCACAAGCAGCAATTAATAATCCTAGAAAATAAATTATTATGCGGCTGATTAATTTCAGTCGCAAATTTATTTTTTAACAGATTTCTGGGAATCTGTATATGTTGG
>CAZTYP010000012.1:0-5684 GCA_964617555.1 uncultured Melioribacteraceae bacterium
AGAAGAATTTTTAAAGAAAAAACTTGAACTTACTTATCCTGAGGATGAGTTGCTAAAAGAGTTACCTGAACCGGTAATAACTTTAAAAGAAATTCGAGAAAAAAATAAATCTTCCGTTCCTAAAAACAAATATAAGCACAAGCGAAAATCTGGATATAATAAACGAAGAGATAATAAAAATTATAAAAAAAGATAATAACTACTTGCAAAAAAGTTTCCTTTCCGGATAATAGTATTGTCAGGGGGTAATTAACTTGAAGTTTTGTTCTCGTTAATATTTTAAACTTTGTTTAATTTCCAAAACAGTACCGTGCAACATTTGAAATTAAAGTTATTACTGAAAATAAATTTCCCTTAAATATTATAAAGTGTAAAATTGAATTCACAGAAGAATGAGATATTCAACTATATTAAGAATTACAGGAGTTTTAAATGCTATATAAATAACTCGTAACACAATAAAATAGAAAGTAACACTGGTTCAAAACCGGTTAATATCAGATGCTACTTTCCATTTTGTTTTTTATCAAAATTAAACAGATACCATAATTTTATATCAAACCAATAAAAACTATCGGAATTTTTAAAAATTTTCTTGACAAACAAGGTTGGATTTACTATTTTTGTAATGACTGTTGTAGAAATACAACTTACACATCAAGCTGGATAGGTTGTGCCCTCTACCTGTCCAGCTTTTCCCTTTTTAAAGCTGTTTTTGTATTTCACACCTTTTTAATTTCTATTAATTATTCTATAAGTTGCTATTTTATTTGATTGGTGTTAGATATTGTTTAAAAAAAGAAAAGGGAGCTGTGTTTGCTCCCTTATAGTCCTTTAAATAAACCGGACTATTTGATTTTTACTTCAATCTGTTTTGGTTTTGCATCTTCTGCTTTTGGAATAGTGATGTTCAATGTACCGTCTTTAAATTCGGCGTTAATTTTGTCTTCAACAATTTTTTCAGGTAAGTTAAAGGACCTGTAATATTTTCCAAAAGCTCTTTCAATATGGTGATAAGTTGAATCTTTGTCTTCTTTTTCATATTTCCTTTCACCGCTGATAGTTAATTGCCCGTTGTTGTAAGTGATTTTTACATCTTCTTTTTTAATTCCGGGCAAATCAAGTTGAAGAACATATTTGTCGTTGTCTTCCATGATATCGGTTAAAGGAGCCCAAACGGCATTTGCAAAATCTTCATTATCATCACCATTGTTTTTAAAACCAAAACGGCTGTTAAAAGCATCGAAAAGTTTTCCGAACTCGCGTTCCATGTTAATTAACTCTTTCGAAGGATTCCATCTTGTTAGTGTCATAATTTTACCTCCTTATTCTTTTTTTTTTGATTTCACTAAAATATTTCCCAAAAGTGTGCCAAAAACTTTTCCACAAATTTTGCGAAAATAAGCTGTTTTTAAAGGGAACTAAGGCAACGTTATTTTGTCAATTTTAAATTAAAATAAAAAAAATGGCAGCAGGTATTCCAAATTGAAAGAGAAAAAGACAATTTGACACAAAATTAAATAACACCGAAAGTTTGATTTAAGATTAAATATTTACTATTTTGGAGAAAAATAAATCTGTAACAATTTGGGACATCATGAAAATAGTTAAACCGAAAAAGCTAAAGAAGGGTGATGTTATTGGAATTATTTCACCAGCGTCTTTTCCTAAAGATGAATCACGAATAGAAAAAGGTGTAAATTATCTCGAAAAACTCGGTTATAGAGTGGAAGTAGGGAAACATATAACCAAACAATACGGTTATCTTGCCGGAACGGACGAAGAACGTCTGGAAGATTTGCATTACATGTTTAAAAATAAAGATGTTAAGGCAATTATCAATATTCGGGGTGGTTACGGCAGTGGTCGTTTGCTCGATAAAATTAATTACGGTTTAATTAAAAGAAATCCTAAAATTTTTGTCGGTTACAGTGATATTACCGCTTTACAAATGGCATTTCTTAAAAAAGCCGGGCTTGTTACTTTTGCCGGTCCTATGCTTGCCGTAGATTTTTGGCGTGATGATGTTAACGAGTTTACCGAAGAATTTTTCTGGAATATGGTTACATCGAACAAAAAAATAGGAAAATTAAAAAATCCGGATAATGAAAATTTTTATACGCTTACCAAAGGAAGAGGAGAGGGACAATTAGTGGGCGGCAATTTGGCTTTGCTTTCATCTATAATGGGCACACCTTATCAGCCGAACTTAAAAAATTCTGTTCTCTTATTGGAAGAAATAGGTGAAGAGCCATATAAAATTGATAGAATGTTTTATCAAATTAAATATGCTACAAATAATTTTAAAGATTTAAAAGGGATAATTATAGGGCGTTTTGTGGATTGTTATATTAAAAATCCCGAAGATGCTTCTTTAACTTTGAATGATGTTATTTCCGGTTACTTTGAAAATTTGAAAATTCCGGTAATTTATAACGTAAAACACGGGCATATTGAGCAGAATTTAACAATTCCTTGGGGATTGAAAACCAAAATAAATGCTTCCCGTAACTTTATAGAGATAATGGAATCCGCAGTTAGTTAATAGATTATCTTTTACCTAAGGTTTTTCTGCTATTTGTCGTCAAACAAAAGTTCAATATTATGGTAATTTTGCCGAATAAACGAATAAATGTTTTACATATATTCTCGTTATGGGCAGGTAAAAATAATGAAAAGGGTGTTATCGTTTTATGGTTAAACATCCGCAATTAAAAGAAATTAACTTGTTTCGGGAAATATAAAATCAAATCATAACAGCACCATTAGATATACTTATTCATTGGAATTAAAAAGTTGGAGATACCACGTACCGATACCGCAAAAAAAAATCTATGAAGCAAAAACTTTGATTCTTTTTTGCCTCATAGATTATTATTATATTTAATGAAACTTTTTTCGTAATCACCAATTATTTCTCATTCTGCCCGGAGTTCCGTTCATCATTCTGCTGTTGCGCATCCCTTTTCTTCCCATTTTTCCGCTGCGGATACCTGCTCTTGAAAATCCAAATTGAGAACGCATCTGTGACCATTTGGTTTTTTGGGTATCATCTAATAAATTATAAATATCGAGCCACATATTTGTGCGGGAAGTTGCTATTTGTCCCCGTAAGTCCGAGTTTTCTTTGGTTAAAGAGAGCAATTTGTCTTCGTCGATTTTGTTTTCAACCATCATTTGGCGAGCCGATAATCTGTTCTTCAGAATTTTTGCTCGCAGGTCAATTATCTTATTTTGATGTGTAAATCGTATATCATTTATTTTGGCAATTTGCTCATCGGTTAAATTTAAGAATGTTTGCATCCTTAATTGTGGTTGTACACCGTATTGCATCCTTCCGTTTGCTCCCGGGCCCACCATACCTGTTCCCGGTATCATCAGAGGTTTTTGCGGTTGTGCATTAATTGAACTTCCTAATATTAGTATTGCCGTAATTAATAGAATTGTTAATCGTTTCATTTCTTTCTCCTTGATTTGTGTTATAAGTTATTGTTTGCTGCTTTGACAAAACAAAGGGGAGAATGGTTTAAACCATGGTAATTTTTATGGAATGGAAGTCTAAATTTAGGAGCGGGAAATTATCCGCCCCTAAATATGGTTTTAATTTTTATCTTGAGCTAATTTATTTTCAACCATTTTATGAAACGAGCCGTCTTCAAAATATTTGTAAATATCTTTTCCGGGACATACTGTCATTTTGGAATAATCTCTGTGAGTTTTTATTTCGGAAACTGGTACGTTAAATTTTTTTGCCAAAAAAGCAGAGAGTGCTACAAGTGAGTTCAGTTGTTTTTTATTTAGTTTTTGTATTTCGTAATTACCCATTATTTCAATTAAGGCGTGTCCCGTTGGGTCGTATTCCGTATTGGTATCGCCGGGGTAATTAATAGGACGAGCTTCATAAATTTTCCCTTCCAAATCAATCATAAAATGATAAGGAATGTCAATCCATTTTTTTTCTTCTCTACTCCATTTTTGTAGATGGCGGATTGACTTAACGGGGTCTTTATCTTTTGTAAATTCAACGCCTCCGTGATGAATTGTAATTTTGGTTATTTCAGCTTCCGGTTTGGATTTTGTTAACGGAACCCAACCCCAATCAGTACGTTTTACAATATTTAGGTCCGCCGGATATTTTAATTCAAGTACTTTGATTTTTTTATCATCTTTGTTTTCGCATGCGGTTAATAATAAAATCAAAAAAAAGATTGCAATTTTTTTCATCTCTTTCTCCGGTGTTAAATTCCAAAGATACAAAAGGAAATAAAATTTTGGGAATAAAAATTATTAAATAATTTTAAATTTTCTTTTTTTATATAAAACGATTTCCCTATTTTCGTAAAAAATGCTCTTATCAGATTGCCCGGTTAACAAATTTGCTTATCAGCTAAACAGAGAGGTTTTATGATTACAAAAAAAATAAAGAAGTTGGAAGAACTTCGTAAAGAAGCGAAATTGGGCGGAGGCGAAAAAAGAATCGAAAGTCAGCACAACAAGGGAAAGTTAACTGCGCGCGAAAGAATCACCTTACTTGTAGATGAAGGAAGTTTTGAAGAAATAGATATGTTTGTTAAACATCGCTCTTCCGATTTCGGATTGGAAAAACAGAAGTTTTTAGGCGATGGTGTTATTACCGGTTTTGCCAGAATTAATGAGCGACCGGTTGCAATTTACA
Source organism: uncultured Melioribacteraceae bacterium (assembly GCA_964617555.1). GTDB lineage: Bacteria > Bacteroidota > Ignavibacteria > Ignavibacteriales > Melioribacteraceae > 1-14-2-50-31-20. The sequence continues at coordinate 4,676 of CAZTYP010000012.1, forward strand.
GTCAGGATTTCACGGTTTTCGGTGGTTCCCTTTCCGAAGCTCATGCGGAAAAGATTGTTAAAATTCTGGATATGGCAATGAAGATAGGCATTCCGGTAATTGGTCTTAACGATTCCGGTGGCGCCCGAATTCAGGAAGGGGTTGTGAGTCTTGGCGGATATGCCGATATTTTTCTGCGTAATACTTTGGCTTCGGGAGCCATCCCGCAAATTTCCGCCGTGCTTGGCCCTTGCGCAGGCGGTGCGGTTTATTCTCCTGCAATAACAGATTTTGTTTTTATGGTTAATCATACAAGCCATATGTTTGTTACCGGTCCCAATGTTGTAAAAACTGTTACCCACGAGGAAGTCTCTTTTGATGACCTAGGGGGTGCTGAAGCTCATTCAACCAAAAGCGGTGTTGCACATTTTATGTTCGAAAGCGAAATTGAAGTATTGCAAAAAATTAGAGAGTTGTTCGATTTTATTCCTCTTAATTGGAAAGATAAGCCCCCTGAAAAAGATTTCGATTTTTCTAAAGATTTAATTCTTCCGGAATTGGATTCTATTATTCCCGATAACCCTAACAAACCGTATGATATGAGTAAAATAATTCGTCTTTTGTTGGACGATGAACATTTTCTCGAAGTTCATAAAAATTATGCCGAAAATATGATTGTGGGGTTCGGCAGAATCGGGGGAATCTCTGTGGGGGTAATAGCAAATCAACCTGCGGTTTTGGCAGGAGTGCTGGATATTAATGCGTCCGTTAAGGGAGCAAGATTTATCCGGTTTTGCGATGCCTTTAACATCCCTTTGATAGTATTGGAAGATGTTCCGGGATTTTTGCCCGGTACCGATCAAGAATGGGGGGGAATAATAAAACACGGGGCAAAACTTCTGTTTGCTTTTAGCGAAGCAACGGTCCCTAAAATTACGGTAATTACACGCAAGGCGTATGGCGGGGCATACGATGTTATGAATTCCAAACATATCCGAGGTGATTTTAATTACGCTTGGCCTTCTGCCGA
>CAZTYP010000013.1:0-9239 GCA_964617555.1 uncultured Melioribacteraceae bacterium
ATTTAAATCTTCTCTTTGAACATTTTCAATTAAAGCAAGAGCAATCATTGCCTCTTTAGTGTTCACATTTATTATGTATGCAGGAATTTCCTTAAGTCCGATCTCTTTTGAAGCTCTTAAACGGCGTTCGCCGGAAATTAATTCGAACTGTTTGTTATTGCGTCGTACGGTAATAGGTTGAATTAAACCGTTTTCCAGAATTGATTTTTTTAATTCATCTAATGCACCTTGCTCAAAATTAGTACGTGGTTGATATGGATTGGGTAAAATATTGTTTACGGAAATTTTTGCCAACACATCAACAGATACACCATCATCCCTTTTTATTTCCGATTCTGTAATTGCAATTTTTTCGTCAACATTATTATTATCGAAATTAGGATTAATTAACGCTCCTAATCCCCTGCCTAATCCTGTTTTAATTTTACTCATTTTCTTTTTCTTTCATTTTTGTTCTTTCAATCAATTCCGAAGCCAATTCCATATAATTTCTTGCACCGGTGGATATCGAATCGTAAAGCAGTACAGGTTTAGCATGACTTGGAGCTTCGGATATACGAACGTTTCTGCTAATTACGGATTTAAAGACTTTTTCTCCGAAATATTTATTTACTTCTTCTCTAACTTGTTGGGATAACTTTAATCGCTTATCAAACATAGTTAATAGTACGCCTTCTATAGAAAGATTAGGATTTAAATTTTTCCGGACAAGATTGATTGTGTTCAGCAATTGGCCCAATCCTTCCAGCGCAAAATATTCGCACTGTACGGGAATAATAACAGAATCGGAAGCTGTTAAAGCATTAAGAGTAAGCAACCCCAATGAGGGGGGGCAATCTATAAAAATATAATCGTATTTTTCCCGTAGGCTGTTAAGAGGAATGGAAAGTTGGCGTTCGCGGTTTTCAACCGAAACAAGTTCAACTTCAGCACCGACCAAATCTATTGTTGAAGGCATAATGTCTAAAAAAGGCATATAAGTTGATTGAATTGAATTTTCCACATCCTCAAGGCCCATTAATACATCATAAACCGAGGGTTCGTTTTTTTCTACACCAAGCCCCGATGATGAATTGGCTTGCGGATCGATATCAATTAATAAAGTTTTGTATTCGGCAACCGCAACGGAAGCTGACAGATTTATTGCGGTAGAGGTTTTTCCTACACCGCCTTTTTGATTTGCTATTGAAATTATTGCCATATTACCTAAAATTATTTTGCTTTATAAGAACAGGTAGTGATAAATTGTTATAATTCAATCTCTTGTCCGTATTCAAGAACAATAGATTTTTTGCCGAGAGCTTCTACTTTTGTTTTAAAATTTTCCGGCTCGGCCATAATAACCGGAAAGGTATTGTAATGCATTGGTATTGCAATTTCCGGATTTAAGAACTCCACGGCTTTAACAGCATCATCAATTCCCATGGTAAAATTATCGCCTATAGGTAAAAGGGCATAATCAATATTATTCATTTCTCCTATTAATTTCATATCGGAAAAAAGTCCTGTATCGCCTGCGTGATAAATAATTTTCCCGTCAATAGATAAAATTACTCCGGCAGGTTCGCCGGCATAGAAATTATCTGGTGTAATTGAACCGTGATGAGCAATTGTAAATTTTACTTTGCCGAAATCAAACTGATGACTTCCGCCGATATGCATATTATGAGCATTTACTCCTTTTGCCGCACAATAATTTGCCAATTCGTTAACTGCAATAACAAGTGAATTATCTTTTTTTGCAATTTTGAATGTATCTCCAAGATGATCGCCGTGTGCATGTGTTAAAATAATATAATCTGCCCTCACCTCGTCTGACATAACCGGCGAAGTAGGATTGCTATCCAAAAAGGGATCGATTAAAATAACTTTTCCGCTATCGGTTGTAATTTGAAAAGCCGAGTGTGAAAAATATTTGAGTTTCATCCTTTACTCCTTTTTATATTTCACTAATTCCAATTATATAATTTAATATTTTTTCAATTATTATTCAGAATTGTTTTGGAATTAAACTACCCGTATAAAAAAGCTGCTTCTAAAGTAAATTTTACAATTTAATTTTGGAAGCAGCCGTTTATTTTATAATTTGTCAATAATTATCATCTTGCTATTAACTGCAACCGGTTGTAGCACCGCATGTTTCGCATTTTAAGCAAGTTCCGTTTCTCACCATTGTCATGCTTCCGCACTCGGGACAGATATCCCCCGTGTAACCTCTTTCACGTGCATTCATAACTTGTCGTGTTCTGGAATCCATTCTTCGTGTTGATGTTTTCATTTCAGGTTGCTTGGCAGCCGGTTTTGATTTTTTGTTATTTGGGTCTAGAACAATAATACGTTCGCTTATTACTTCTTCGCTTTCAAAATCTACTCTTGGAATATGGTCGCTGCTTGTTTGCATAGCGGTTTCTTCGTCTATATGTGCCAAATCATTTCTCTTAAGATAGTAGATTGCCAAATCTCTAAAGATATAATCCAATACGGATGTTGTCATTTTGATTCTATTATGACCGAAGACCATTCCGGCAGGATCAAAACGGGTAAAAGTAAACGCATCAACAAATTCTTCCAAAGGAACGCCGTGCTGAAGACCGAGTGAAATAGCAATGGCAAAGTTATTGAGCAAACTTCTGTATGCAGCTCCTTCTTTGGCCATATCTATAAAAATTTCGCCCAATTCACCATCTTCATATTCTCCCGTTCTTAAATAAACGGTTTGTCCGTTAATTTTGGCTTTTTGCGTATAGCCGTTTCTTCTAAAGGGAAGTTTGCGTCTTTTTGCAATATATCTGTGTATTATTCTTTCTGCAACTTTAACAATATCATTATCTTCTTTTGCCTCAATAAATTCTTCAATCTCTTCGTAATCTCCGGTTACGGTATTAAGAGGTTGCGAAAGTTTGGAGCCGTCGCGATAAATTGCATTGGCTTTAAGTCCCAATTTCCATGATTTAACATAAGCGTTTTCTATATCTTCAATAGAGGCCTCGTACGGAAAATTGATTGTTTTGGAAATTGCTCCGGAAAGGAAAGGTTGTGCGGCAGCCATAATGTTGATATGTGCATCGGCAGCAATGTAGCGTGTTCCTATTTTACCGCATTTGTTTGCACAATCGAACACAGGATAATCGGTATGGTTCAAAAATGGCGCACCTTCAACAGTCATTGTCCCGCAAACATAATCGTTGGCAGTTGCAATTTCTTCTTTGGTATATCCCAAGTGTTCTAACAAATCGAAAAACGGATCTTCCAATTCTTTTTCAGTTAATCCGAGTTTCCCTTTCATAAAATCGTCACCCAATGAAAATCTGTTGAATGCAAAACTCAATTCAAAAACAGAGGGTAGCATTAATTCAATTTTTTCTAATATTTCATCGGTAAAACCTTTTGCCTTTAACGATTCGGGGTTAATATGCGGGCAACCTTTTAATGTACCCGTTCCTTTTGCATAATTAACAATTTCATTAATTTGGTCGTTATTGTACCCCAATTTTTTCAATGCCGGAGGAATTGATTGATTTATAATTTTAAAATATCCTCCGCCGGCAAGTTTTTTAAATTTCACCAAAGCAAAATCGGGTTCAATTCCGGTTGTATCGCAATCCATTACCAATCCTATTGTACCGGTAGGTGCAAGTACTGTAACCTGAGCATTTCTAAACCCATATTTTTTTCCAAATTCAACGGCTTTATCCGCATCTTCCCTAGCTGCTTTAAGTAAATCGGAAGGACAATATTCGGGATTTATTCCTTTAGGATAAATTGTTAATCCTTCGTATTCTTCGCGGGGAACATTGTAGGCTGCACGACGATGATTTTGCACAACACGTAACATACTTTCTTTGTTTATTTCATGTTTGGGGAACGGGCCGTGTTCTTTAGCCATTAATGCCGAAGTTGCATATGCGGTCATATGCATAATTGCCGTTACTGCTCCGGTAATTGCTCCAGCTTCTTTGCTGTCGTATGGTATTCCTTGACGCATTAGCAATGAACCCAAGTTCGCGTATCCAAGCCCCAGCGTTCTGAAATCGTAGCTGTTTTGGGCAACTTCTTTACTCGGATATTGCGCCATCAAAACGCTTATTTCCAACACAATTGTCCACAAATGAGATGCATGTCTGAAATCGTCAATTAAAAACTCTTGTTTTTCATCATCATAATATTTAACGAGGTTAAGAGAAGCCAAATTGCAAGCCGTATCATCAAGGAACATGTATTCGCTGCAAGGATTAGAGGCGTTAATATCACCGCTGGCCGGACAAGTGTGCCATTCGTTAATGGTGGTGTGGTATTGTAATCCGGGGTCGGCCGAAGACCAAGCGGAAAAGCCTATTTGTTCCCAAAGCTCACGGGCTTTAATTGTTTTCATCGGTTCGGGTTTTCTGTTTTCCGCTTTTGCTTTACGTTTTTCAACGCGTGCAATCAGCCCCCAATCTCCGTCACTAAGAACGGCATTCATAAATTCGTTAGTTACTCTTACGGAGTTGTTGGAGTTTTGTCCTGAAACGGTTGCATATGCTTCAGAATTCCAATCTGTATTGTAAACGGGAAATTCTATGGCTTTAAAACCGGCTTTTGCAAGTTGAATTACACGATCGATATAATTTTCGGAAATATTAACTTTACGAGCTTCCAAAATAGCTTTACGTAAATATTTATTTGTTTTTTTGTTGAATCTATCATTTTCCGGATGCTCTTGATAGCAGGCAGCCATAATGTTATTCAAATGGAGGTTATTTAAGTAAGAGCCTGTTACCAAAGCGGCAACTTTTTGTTCTTCAACAACTTTCCAATTAATGTATTCTTCAATATCGGGGTGATCAACATCTAAGGTAACCATTTTTGCCGCACGTCTGGTTGTTCCGCCGGATTTAATTGCGCCGGCAGCTTTATCCCCTATTTTAAGAAACGACATAAGCCCCGAAGATTTTCCTCCACCGCTAAGAGCTTCGTCGCGTCCGCGAATTTCGGAGAAATTGGCGCCGGTTCCCGAACCGTATTTAAAAAGGCGTGCCTCACGTGTCCATAAATCCATAATACCGCCTTCGTTTACCAAATCGTCTTTTACCGATTGTATAAAACATGCATGCGGCTGAGGGTGTGTGTAGGCATCTGCTGAATGTGTTAGTTTACCTGTTTTAAAATCAACATAATAATGACCTTGCGCAGGACCATTAATTCCATATGCCCAATTAAGCCCGGTATTAAACCATTGAGGCGAGTTTGGGGCAGCCATTTGATTTGCAAGCATATAGATATGCTCGTCATAAAAGGCTTTTGCATCATCTTCCGAATCAAAATAATTTGCTTTCCACCCCCAATAAGTCCATGTACCTGCAAGTCTATGAAAAACTTGTCGTGAATCAGTTTCAGAAGAAAAACGTTCTTTTTCTGGCAATGCTTGTAATCTATCTATATCCGGTACTGAAGGTTGCAGCCATCTCGGCACACCTTTTTCGTTCAATTTCTTTGTCAATCTCGGTACACCGGCTTTTCTGAAATATTTTTGTGCAATAACATCAGTTGCAACTTGAGACCAAGTTTTAGGAACTAAAACTTCTTCCATCCTAAAAACACTAGAGCCATCGGGGTTTTTGATTTCCGATGTTCTTTTAACAAACTCAATTGCATCCAAGGGATTTGTATCAGGATTAGTAAAACGTCTTTTTATTTTCATTCGCTACCCCGTTTGTTAATTTCTTACTTTAAAAAAACAACTTAACTTATTTATTTATAATAAGTTAAACCTCAATTTCATCAATTAAAACTTACAAATTAATTGGTTTTCAAAATAAGAATATTTTTTTTATGATGCAAAATTTAAAGCAATATATTTACTTTGCAATCCGAAAATAGAGCATCATATTTATCAATTTTGTTGAAATAAGCCATAAAATCTTATTAATTTTTTTTCGGGATTTTTCTCATAAATTTATCCGGTAAAACTATTCTGAACAATGCAGTAAAATTAAGACAACCTAATTCTTTTATCTTAAATTTTATTCCAAATTAAAATTGCAAAATAAAAGTTTACATTTTATCGTTTATCAGAGATTTTTTTATTAAAAAATGATAGTAATAAAAATTAAAAGATAAAATAATATATCAGCAGTTTTTTATATAAAACGGTATAAAAAAAATTATCAACATTTTAATTTTCAGTAATTATTTTTGTAAATACCATTTATTTTTCTTGACATTACTTTAAGCTAATTAGTATTTTTCGTATTCATAATTTTTAAGGTAATATGCTTACAGAATTTGGTAAAATTTTCATCTTTATCCTTGTAGGAATCGGCTTTGTCGGTATAGCAATTTTTATGGCCTACCTCATTCGTCCTTCAAGACCCACGGAAGAGAAAAAAACGACATATGAGTGCGGTGAAAACCCTATCGGGTCGCCATGGCAAAAGTTTAATATTCGGTTTTATGTTGTAGCCTTAATCTTCATAATTTTTGACGTTGAAGTTGTTATGCTTTTCCCTTGGGCAATTAACTACAGGGATTACGGTTTTTACGGTTTTTTAGTAGGAGCTATTTTTTTGGTGGTTCTATTCTTAGGGATGCTTTACGAATGGAGAAAGGGCGATTTGGAATGGGACCGTTCCGAACCGATTATACCCAATCTTAATAAAATTATAAAAACAAAAGAAAATCAGGATACAGAAAAATAATATGGGTTTACTTGATAAAGAATTCAGTGATAGCAATATAGTTATTGCCAAAGTTGAAGATGTAATGAATTGGGCAAGACTATCATCGTTATGGCAACTAAGCTTCGGTTTGGCGTGTTGCGCAATTGAAATGATGGCAACCTCGGCATCACATTACGATTTTGACCGCTTCGGTGTTATGCCGCGTCCTACCCCCAGACAAGCAGATGTTATTATTATTTCAGGAACCGTTACATTAAAAATGGCAACCAGAATTAAAAGATTGTACGAACAGATGCCGGATCCGAAGTATATAATTTCAATGGGAAGTTGTGCAAATACCGGAGGACCTTATTGGGAACACGGATACCATGTCTTAAAAGGAATAGACAGAATTATTCCCGTAGATGTTTATGTGCCTGGGTGCCCTCCGCGTCCTGAAGCACTATTGGAAGGATTGCTTAAACTCCAAGAAAAAATCAGAACAGAAACTTTAAGAACAAAGAAAAAGATTGCATAATGAATGCCGAAGAGATATATAATATTTTAAAAGAAAAATTCGGAGAAAAAATTGTTACCGAATTTAATGCGGAAAAACCGGTTGACCCGATTATCTCGGTTGATCCGCTAAAAATAAATGATGTTTGCGAGTATTTACGCGATGACGAACAATTGCAATTCGACAGTTTAATGAACCTTTCCGGTGTTGACGATAACAATGCCGAAAAAGTAAAAAACGAAAACGGAACAATTATTACTCAAGGCGGAACCCTTTCCGTATTTTATCACTTAGATTCCACTATATTAAAGCATAAAATCACATTGAAAGTTACTGTCGATAAAGACACTCCCGAGGTCGAATCGGTTGCAAAAATATGGTTCGCATCCAATTGGCACGAACGCGAAGCATTTGATATGTACGGAATAATCTTTCTTAATCATCCGGATTTGCGAAGAATTTTAATGCCCGATGATTGGGACGGTTATCCGCTGCGTAAGGATTATGAAAACCCTGAATATTACGACGGAATGAAAATTCCTTATTAAAAATAAATAGGAAAAATTTTGAACTAAAAAGATGATTTTCAAATAAGCCAAACGGTTTTAATTTCAATCATCTAAAATCGGAATTATGAAAACAGAAGAAATGATATTAAATATGGGTCCGCAGCACCCCTCTACGCACGGCGTGCTTAGGCTGGAACTTATATTGGAAGGTGAAGTTGTTCACGATGTAAAACCACATATCGGTTATTTACATCGCTGCTTTGAAAAACATGCCGAAGCAATGACATACCCTCAAGTTGTACCTTACACCGACAGAATGGATTACCTTGCTTCCATGTATAACAATTTCGGTTACGTTACAGCTGTTGAAAAGTTAATGGGAATAGAAGTACCCGAACGGGTTGAATATATTCGTGTAATTACGGGTGAACTTCAAAGAATTGCATCGCATCTTGTTGCCCTGGGTACATACGGGCTGGATGTTGGGGCATTTACTCCCTTTTTGTATCTTTTCCGCGACCGCGAAAAAATACTTGATTTATTCGAAATGAATTCCGGTGCTCGTTTGCTTTATAATTATATGTGGGTTGGCGGACTTTCGCACGATATTCATCCAGATTTTGTTAGAAAAACAAAAGAGTTTGTCGATTATTTCAGACCTACTATCACAGAGCTAAATAATCTGTTAACATACAATAAAATTTTTATTGAAAGAACCGCAAACATAGGTGTGTGTCCGGCAAAAGAGGCAATTAATCTCGGACTTTCGGGCCCTAACTTACGTGGCAGCGGCGTTAAATTCGATTTGCGTAAAGACGACCCATATTCGATTTACGATAAATTCGAGTTTGATATTCCCGTTGGCGAAGGGCTTGTCGGAACTGTTGGTGATTGTTGGGACAGATATTATGTCAGAGTTCAGGAACTTGAACAAAGTTTACGAATTATTGAACAAGCAATTGACCAAATACCTGACGGTGATGTTAAAGCTGAAGTTCCTCGCAGAGTAAAACCACCGGCAGGAACCGTTTACCATCGCGTTGAAGCGCCAAAGGGCGAATTGGGTTACTTTATTATAAGTGACGGTACTGTAAATCCCGCACGAGTAAAAGTACGTGCCCCTTCTTTTGTTTCATTATCGGCACTGGGTGAAATTGCCAAAGGATATCTTGTTGCCGATGTTGTTGCAATACTTGGTAGTTTGGATATTGTTTTAGGAGAAATAGATAGATAAATGCAAAATTATTTAACAGAATTATTCGGTAGCGAAATTGTTGCTTATATTGTAAGTACAATTCCGATTTTGGCTTTTATTGTTGTATTTGTGCTTTTTGCGGTTTGGTTGGAACGAAAAGTTTCAGCACATATGCAAGACAGGTTAGGACCGATGCGAGTTGGTTGGCACGGTACTTTGCAAACTGTGGCTGATTTTATTAAACTTATCCAAAAAGAAGATATTATTGCAAAAGATAACGATAAAGCCCTTTTTAACATTGCACCCTATTTAGTATTTGTTGGTACTTTGGCGGCATATACAATGCTTCCGTTTACAAGTATTTTTATGGGCTCCGATGC
>CAZTYP010000014.1:0-29023 GCA_964617555.1 uncultured Melioribacteraceae bacterium
TCTTAATTAAAACAATAAAGGAGAGGTTGTTATGAGAATTTTATTATTATTAATTTTATTTGCTTCAACTCTGGTCGCACAAAACCAAGCATTTCTGAAATTTGACGGGTCTAATGATTATGTAAAATATTTCGATGATGCGACATTGGACAAAATGGACGGAGCTGCCGATTATACAATTGAAGCATGGGTTTATCCGATTGACGGCACTGTGGCTGAATATGACAGAGTTTTGCAAAGATATTATTCCTTTGCAATAGTATTGTGGGATCAGGATAATAACGGTAAAGTTGAGGATTGGTATTTCCAAGTTTATGATAAAGCAAACAGCTCTTGGAAGTATTTTAATACGGAAAGTGATTCTACACTTAAATTGGATGAGTGGAATCATATTGCCGTTATTAATAATTCTGCCGACAGTTCTTTGAAACTGTTTGTTAATGGTAAAAATGTTACAGAAAGCGGCAAATATGCTAATATGTCTTTGCTCGTACCGGATGGTGCAGATACTCTAGACAATTTATATATCGGGCAGAAAGGTAATGGACATTCGTTCTTGGGTGGTTATCTTGATGAAATTCGTCTTAAAAATGTAGCGGTTGACAGTACGGATTTGCATTGTAATATAACAGACGATGAATATACCTCCGATGCAAATACTGCAGGGCTCTTTCATTTTGACGAAGGGACAGGCGACTCAACTATGAATTCAGCTTCCGGTTTAAAAGCAAGATTAGGTGACGATGGGGCGGGAGATTCCGGGCAACCTGCTTGGGAAACAACGGTTACCGGCCTACCTTTACCCGTGGAGTTAATATCTTTTACTGCAACAAAAAAAGGCGAAGTAACATTGCTAACGTGGGAAACCGCAACCGAAGTAAACAACTACGGATTTGAAATTGAGAGTTCCAACAATAATATGAACTGGGCTAAAATAGGATTTGTAGAAGGACACGGAAACAGCAATTCGTTGCAAAGCTATAGTTTTATTGCAACGGACGGTGCAAAATATTACAGATTAAAGCAACTTGATGTTAACGGAGAGTTTAACTTTAGTAAAATTGTAAAAGTTGTTGCAAAATTAACTTATAAACTTGCACAAAATTATCCTAATCCTTTTAATCCGGCAACACAAATTTCCTTTACACTTCCGGAAGCGGCAAAAGTATCAATTTCCGTTTATAATGCTTTGGGAGAAAAAGTAGCTGAACTTACAAACAAAGAATATTCTGCCGGTGTTCATTCCGTTAATTTTAATGCTTCGGAATTAACAAGCGGAATCTATTTCTACAGATTAAACTCGCCTAATTATTCAGCAACTAAAAAAATGTTGTTGGTTAAATAATTATAATACGAATTTGATTTTTTAACGGGCTTTCCTTTGAGATTGTCCGTTAAAAATTTTTACATAGAAAAGGGAGTGTGGAATGAATATAATACCTTTAAATGCACAAATTAAAATTAAAGATGAAACGGAAAAAAAGAAAAGTATCACGGTCGTTTTACCGCATGGTTGGTGGTGGGCTTCTTTTTCGGTTGATAATTTAAATCAAGAAAAAAAGGAGAGCAATATTTATCGTCTTACCGATAATGCAAAACCGAAATTTAATTATGACAAGTGGAAAATAACCGAAGGGGATTACATAATAAAGGATGCTCCGCAAGTAAAGGATTTTGTTTATTACAGAAATCTCAAATTAAAAATGCTCAAATATTCAATTTATCCGGTTATGTTAATTACAATTGGGATTATATTGAAAGTTTCACAACTCCTTTCCGAGTTATAAAAAATTTGTTTAGTGTAGGGCGTATTTTTTATTTTGGATGTTTATTGTTTTATTTATATCCGTTAAATTGAAATATTTGAGAGGAGCTATGAAAAATTATATAATTACAATCGATCTTGGCGGCACAAAGATTCTTTCGGCATTATTAAATAAAAACAAAGAGATTATCGGTATGGTAAAACAACCTACCGATGCAACAAAAGGAGCCGAGTATATTGTTGAATCTATAGTAAAATCAATCAACAAAATTTTCGATAAATATGACGTTAAGGAAGATGAGATAAAAGCAATATCTATGGGGGTACCAGGAACCGTGAATCCCCAATCGGGTATGCTCAGTAATGCCCCTAATCTCGGAATAAAAAACTTTAACATAAAAAAATCCTTACAAAAAAATTATGATATTCCCGTATTGCTGGAAAATGATGTGAACTTGGCGGCACTGGGAATAAAGAAATATGAATTTGATGACAATGTAAAAAACATGCTTGTTGTTTTTGTAGGAACTGGTATTGGCGGGGCTTTGATTTTTAACGGGAAAATTTATCGCGGCAGCAATTTTTTTGCCGGCGAAATCGGGCATATAAAAGTTAATTCAAAAGGGTATTTTGCTACCGGGAAAAAAGGAGTTGCTTTTGAATTACTTGCAAGCCGCACGGCAATTGTGCGTAAAATTACCGAGAAGATGAAAAAAGGAAAGAGTAGTAATATTATGGAATTTGTCAAAGGGGGAAAAATAAAAAGCAATGCACTTGCAAAAGCCGTGGCTTCCGGCGACGAACTCGTAACAAAAGAGATAATAAAAGCATTTAAAATTATCGGCAGAGTACTTGGAAGCGTTACAACCCTTTTGAATATTGATACAATTGTTTTGGGCGGCGGGGTTGTTGAAGCTATAGGAGATTTTGTTGTACCAATTGTGAAAAAAAGTTTCGGTAATACGGTTTTGCCGGAACCCGGTAAAAATGTTAAAATTCTTGCAACAAAATTAGGAGATGAAGCACCGCTTTACGGAGGAATTTCTCTTGCCGATGAATTTATTGAGGAATAACTGATTTTTTGTTCCTCTTTTTATCGGTTGAATTGTTTTTCAATGTTTTCAAGTTCTTCGGATTTTTCCGCCCATTGCAAATAAATATTTTCAAGTCTGTTTTTTGCTTGTTCGTATTCTTTATTTTTCTCTGCGGAAAGATGCGGATTGGAATATACTTTTACATCACCGAGTGCCGTTTCCAAATTATCAATTAATAATTCAAGATTTTCTATCTTTTCTTCTAATTGTGCAATCTCTTTTTTTAGAACTTTTGTTAACTCATATTTTTTCTTTCTATTTTCCGCTTCAAATCTTTTTTGTTCTTTTTTTGAAATTTTGCTCCCGTTTTTCTCGCTTTTCTCGGTCTCTTCACGGCCGGTAACAGCGGAACGTTTGGAAAGGTAGTAGTCAATTCCCCCCGAAAACAATGTGGTTTGTAGTTTCTTTATCTCCAAAACCTTATTAACAATCGGGCGTAGAAAATCTATGTCGTGCGAAACTATAACAAGCGAGCCGCTAAAATGCACCAATGCATCTTGCAATACAAGTTTGGAATTGTAATCAAGATGATTTGTGGGTTCATCTAAAACAATAAGGTTGGCTTTTGTTAAAAGTATTTTAGCTAAAGCCACACGACTTTTTTCGCCACCGGAAAGGACTTTTATCTTTTTGAAAACATCGTCGTTATTAAAGAGAAATGAGCCGAGTAAAGACCGTAACTGTTGTGGAGTTGAATCGGAGGAACTTTTCATTACGCTTTCCAAAATATCATCGTCGGGAACTAAATCCTCGGTTACTTCCTGGGCATAATAAGAAACCGCTGTATTGTGCCCAACAATTACTTCTCCGTTGTTGTAGTCGGTTTTACCTGCAATAATTTTTGCTAAGGTAGTTTTGCCGGCACCGTTTGGTCCAACAAAAGCTATTTTATCTCCTCGTTCAATTCTGAAGTTGAATTTTTCAAACACAATATTAGTGCCATAACTTTTTGTTAACGAGATAATGTCAACGGGAATTGCTCCGCTACGAGGCGGCTTTGGGAAACGGATATTTATTTTACCTTCCAATTCAGGCAATTCTATATTTTCCATCTTTTGCAGTTGTTTAATTCTGCTTTGAACTTGTTTTGCTTTTGTAGCTTTGTAACGAAAACGTTCAATAAATTGTTCCGTTTGTTTTCGCTTTATCTCTTGATTTTGAAAATTTGCAATTAATTGTTTATCCCGTTCTTCTTTAAAACGTAAGTATGCTTCGTAATTTCCGTTAAAAAGAGTGAGCTTTCTGTTAAAAATTTCAAGTGTTCGGGTTGTAAGTTTGTTTACAAAGTATCTATCGTGCGAAACCAGTAATATTGCCCCTTTAAAATTTTGGAGGAAAGATATTAACCATTGTAAAGAGTCAAGGTCGAGATGGTTTGTCGGTTCATCCAATAAAATTAAGTCGTGATATCCGAGCAGAATTTTTGCAAGTTCAATTCGCATTTGCCAACCGCCGGAAAATGTTGCAACCGGTTTGGAAATATCCTCTACGGAAAACCCTAATCCGGCAAGAACTTTTTCAATCTCCGAGTTAATTGCATAATAATTTACCGCGGTTTTAAGATGTTCCAAATCTCCCATTTCCGTAATTGCTCGCTCACGTTCTTTCTCTCCGGTTTTCGAATTATCAATAAGGGCGTGTAAATATGATTCCCGTTCTTCAATTTGTCGTATTTTTACAAGGGATTTTTTTACTTCGTTAAAAACAGTTTCGGTTGAACTATTAATATATTCTTGCGGTAAATAACCTATAGAGATATTTTTTCGTTTCAAAATTTTTCCGGAAGATGTCTCTTCAAGTCCGGCAATCATTTTTAGGATTGTAGATTTACCGGTGCCGTTTGCTCCTACAAGAGCAATTCTGTCTCCTTTGTTTATTTTAATATTGGCGGATTCGAAAAGGGGAGTACCTGTAAACTGAATGGAAACATCTATTAAATCAATCATACTTGCAATGGAAATTTTTTAATGAATAACGGCGAATTTCGATGTTGTAATTTTGTCCGCCTCTTCGTCGTAAGCCACCAACAAATAAATCCCGCTTGCAACATAATTCCCCGATTCATCCTTGCCGTTCCAATAAGCAATTCTTCCGCCCGGGGTTTCCAAAGTTTTGATTAATTTGCCGGAGACGGAAAAGATTTTGAGCTTACTGTTTTTTACAAGTCCGTCAAAAGTTACTTGAGTGTGTTTCCCGATTTTAAATGGGCTGGGATATATCACAATATCTTTGAATTCATGTACCGGCTCTATAGATGAAGTGGTTAAAGTAGTTAAGCCGTAGCTGGTTCCGATGTAAACAAGTCCGGAATTTTTATCTATTGCAATGGAAGTAATTATATCGGAAGAAAGAGGAGAATTTTTACTGTCGTACTGTGCAATCAAATGTGTGCCGTCCGGGGTCATAACAAAAACGCCTTGATGTGTTCCAACCCACTTGTTATTAAGCGGGTCAACGGTAATGGAAGTAATTGATTGTTGCCTTAAAGTAAATACAGATGTAATAAGTGATTTGGGATAATTGGGATTTGCCAAAATGTTAACACCTTTATCTGTTCCTATCCAAAGTTCACCGCGTTTATCAACGGCAAGGGCGGTAACAACATCGCTGTTTAAGCCGTTTGTAGATTTAAGCCATCCCCAAACATCGTCGCCGTTAATATCGGGAGTTCCTTTCTCGTTAAAATAGAAAAGTCCGCGTTCATGAACTGTAAACCATTTTGTATTGAACTGGTCAATAGCTCCTTTTTCAATAAACATTTTTTCGGTAATACCGAAAAAAGGGAAACGGTAGTGGTACCATTTGGAATTTGCCGTAAGTTGTATAATCGGTTTGCCGTCGGCAGAAGCAAAATTAAAAATCCATAAATTATTGTTGTTATCGCGTATTGCATCCATTATCACAACATAGTCGGGATATCCCGGAATACCAATGAGTTCGGAATTGGTTGCATTTAAAAAAGTAAATTTTCCGTTCTCTTCAATTGTAAGCCCGGCACCCCAATTGGACAGATAAACATTTTTGTTGTCGGAAGAAACATGGTGATAATTATTACTGGGTAAATCCGGATAAGAATTTGTGTTGTAATTTGTCCAAACTCCGTTATCAAATTTCATAAACCCCATACCGCCTTTGTCGTTTCCCGTTCCAACCCAAAGGGCACCGTCTTTATCAACGGTTAAACTTTCAAAGGAGTTGTTAACGGGTCCGTTAGGATAAAGGGCTTCGGCGTTATTATCTTTAATTCGCAACGTACCGTAATTTGATGCAATTAATATAGTCCCGTCATCGGTAATTTCCAGTTTCCTCAATTTTCTGTCAGCAATTGTTAATATTGTTGTGTCTGTAGCACCGTTGTAACTATGCAAGGAATGATCGAAGAGTACAAACAATTTATTTCCGAAAGTTTTTATATCAATAGCGGGGGAGGAATAATAATATTTTATCCAAGTTGAGCCGCTTAATTTATAAAGCCCTTTATCCGTTGCTGCAATAAGACTATTATTAAAAATATCGGTAGCGGAAATTTCGTTTGCAGGAATATCGGTCCCGGTCAAATAGGTAGTCCAGGATTCCGGTGCTACTAAATTACTTGAAGTGTTTTTTTGAATTGCCACTCCTTTGCCGGTGGCTATATAAATTTTGTTTTTTACGGAAACGCTGTTAACATTTGTTGAACTCGGGAAATTGCCGAATTTTAATGTTGTTGATATAAATGCCAGATTCTCCGTATTAATTAAAGACAATCCGAATTCGGTTGCAATATAAGCGGTATCGTTTTTAATTTTTATGTCGGTTATCTTTTTTGCACTGTGGGCGGAATTATATATGTCTTTTATAGATATTGCGGAATTATCTTCCGGATCAAAAATATCCAGCATTCCATTTTGCATACCGAGCCAAATGCGATTGGTTTTATCAATGGCAAGTGCGGTTATGTTTTGGCTGCTTAATCCTTCGGAATTTGTTAAAAAAAGTTGGAAACTGTTTACGGCATTTTCGTAATAACCTGCGCCGCCCGTGGTGGCTATCCAAAAGCCGTTGTTTGTTGATTTTACGGAGGTAACATTATCCATGTTGGAATAGTTTTTCCAAGTTCCGATTTTTTGTGAATAAAGAGTTGCAGTTGCAACAATAACAAAAAGATATATATATTTTTTTATCGGCATCTGTTTCCCGTACAATATTTTGAATAATTGTTACTAAAATTTATTGAGACAATAAAATGAAAAAAGTAAAAAAATAGTAGTTATAAATTTATCATAAATTTTGAGAGAAAGCGAAATAAAAGTAAAAATAACAATATTACCCCGTGTTGCCATCCCGAAATAATGTTATTGCCTAAATGTAGTTTGTATGCCTTGTTTGATAAATGGTTGAAACAATCGGAACTATTTTTTTAACATTCTTATCATTTCGGCATAGTGCTCGTAAGAAAAAAGAAACCGTCCCAGATTTTCATCATCGTTTCTTTTACCGCCGTGATAATCCGAGCCGCCGGATTCCAAAAGGCAATACTGGCTAACAATTCCGCGATAAAATTTTTTTTGATAATCGTTATGCGACGGATGTATAACTTCTATACCGTCAACTCCGGAGTTTATCAAATTCATTAATACGGATTCTTTTAAGTGCCCGGGATGTGCAATAAATGATAACCCGCCGGCATCGCTGATTATTTTTAGTGCACTTTGAGGCGATACGTGAATTTTACGCTCATAAGCGGGTCCGCCGTCGTAAAGGTATTTTGAGAATGCCGTATAATATTCATCCACAATTCCTTTATGCAGCATGGCAAGAGCAATATGAGGCCTTCCTATTGCAGCACCTTTTGTAAATTTTAAAACATCATCAATAGCAATATCAAAACCGAGATTGTTTAATTTTTTAATCATTCGTAAAGCACGTTGGTAACGTTCGTCTCGGAAAAAACTGAGGTATTTTTTTAATTCCGCATTATTAATATCAATAAAATAACCGAGCAGATGTACTTCCCTGTCTTCTACGTCGGTACTTATTTCCACACCGGGTATTACTTCCACTCCAAAATCATTACCTATTGTTATTGCTTCTTCAATACCGTTTATGCTGTCGTGATCGGTGATGCTTATAATGTTGATATTACGCTTCTTAACCTTTTTGATTAATTCAAGCGGGGTATTGGCACCGTCGGAATAAGTTGTGTGCATATGTAAATCAATGCGAGGTTTTTCTGTCATTCGAAAGTATCTTTAAATTTTTCGAAATCTATAATTCGTATTTTATTTCCGTCAAGTTCCACAAAGCCGCGTTTGGCAAAAGAGTGTAGGGTTCTGGAAATTGTTTCGCGCGAAGTTCCCGCCATGTTTGCCAAATCTTGTTGAACCGGCAGCTTATCAATTTCCACAATACCATTTTTGATTTTTCCGGAATATTCGGCAAGTTGCAAAAGAACGGTAGCTACTTTCCCTTCGGCATCTTTTAGCGAAAGAGCTTTTATTTTCATATCGGCATTGCGTAATCTTGATGTTAGTTCTTGCAAAAGAACAATAGATATTTCAGGATGTTCGTGAAGTAAACGAATAAATTCGTTTCGCTGAATAAGAAAAACCTCCGATTCTTCTATTGCAATAACGTTGGCAGAACGGGCAAGCCCGTCAAGTAAAGCCATTTCGCCAAAGAAATCGGATTCTCCTAAGATTGTAATAATAACTTCTTTCCCGTCACTGCTTGAGCGCGATATTTTAACTTTTCCGCTCAAAATAATAAACAAAGCATTTCCGGCATCTTCTTCCAACAAAATAGGTTCATCTCGGGCATATTTTTTTTTGTTACCGATTTTTTCAATTTTTTGAAGAACTTCCACAGGTAAATCGGCAAAGATGGGAACGTTTTGTAATAATGTAGGGGTACTTTCCATTTTCAACCTTAATTGTGAGAATTAAAATAAATAAATAACGAAAAAAAAGACTTTTTTCAAGTTAAATGTTATTTAATATTTATTAAATATATTTCGGATAAGTTGTTTATTGCCTAAAATATTTAATCAAAATTCCTAAAACATCCTGAATAAATTACACAAAAGCAATAATATCATTGAATAAGTTAGGGGAAATAGTTATTTTTGCATTTCATAAAAATAAGTTATTTTTACATAATATATTAAATAAATTATTAATGGAGGAAGAAATGTCAGTTAAAATTGGAATTAACGGTTTCGGAAGAATAGGCCGTTTGGTTTTCAGACGTGCCATGGCTTTGGATGATGTTCAGGTTGTTGGAATTAACGATTTGCTTGATGTTGATTATATTGCATATATGTTAAAGTATGATTCAACTCACGGAAAATTTAACGGCGAAGTAAAAGTTGAAAATGGAAATTTGGTTGTTAACGGAGAAACAATAAGAGTTACTTCCGAAAGAAATCCTGCCGACTTAAAATGGGACGAAGTAGAAGCGGAATTTGTTGTTGAATCTACCGGCTTGTTTTTAACAAAAGAAAAAGCACAAGCCCACATTGATGCCGGTGCCAAAAAAGTTGTTATGTCTGCACCTTCCAAAGACGATACGCCTATGTTTGTAATGGGGGTTAATCACGAAACTTATAACGGGCAAGATATTGTATCCAATGCATCTTGTACTACAAATTGCTTAGCTCCGGTAACGAAAGTGTTAAACGATAAATTTGGTGTTGAAAGCGGATTGATGACAACAGTTCATTCGGTTACCGCAACTCAAAAAACAGTTGACGGTCCTTCCATGAAAGATTGGAGAGGCGGACGCGGTGCAGGACAAAACATTATTCCTTCGTCAACCGGTGCTGCAAAAGCTGTGGGTAAAGTTATTCCGGAGCTTAACGGAAAATTAACCGGTATGTCTTTACGTGTTCCTACCCCGGACGTATCCGTTGTTGATTTAACAGTAAATTTGAAAACAGCCACTACTTACGAAGATATTAAAGCGGCAATGAAAGAAGCTTCAGAAACTTACTTGAAAGGTATTTTAGGATATACCGAAGATGCCGTTGTTTCTACAGATTTTATCGGAGAAGAAAAAACATCCGTTTTTGATGCCAATGCGGGTATTATGTTGAACGAAAAATTCGTTAAAGTAGTTGCTTGGTACGATAACGAATGGGGGTATTCATGTAAAGTGGTTGATTTGATTCGTTACATTGCATCCAAATAAGTTAATAACTTTTATTAGGACGGCACATAGTGGCCGTCTTTTTTTTATCCAATAAGACGGAGGAGTAAATGAATAAATTAACAATTGATGATGTGCAATTAAAGGGGAAACGTGTTTTGGTGCGTGTGGATTTTAACGTTCCGCTTGATGAAAATCAAAAAATTACGGACGACAGAAGAATAACATCAGCATTACCTACCATTAAAAAAATTATTGCCGATGGCGGAAAAGCAATATTGATGAGCCACCTCGGAAGACCTAAAGGCGAAGTAAAACCGGAATTCAGTTTAAAGCCTGTTGCCGAAAGGTTAAGTGAATTGCTTAGTAAAGAAGTTAAATTTGCTAACGATTCTGTGGGTAAAGAAGTGCAAACCTTGGCATACGGCTTACAAGACGGAGACGTATTGTTACTTGAAAATCTTCGTTTTCACAAAGAAGAAACCGCAAACGACGAAGCATTTGCAAAAGAACTTGCAAGTCTTGGCGAAATTTATGTTAACGATGCTTTCGGAACAGCACACCGGGCACATGCTTCTACCGAAGGTGTTACAAAATTTATTGAAGTTTGTGTTGCCGGTTACTTGATGCAAAAAGAGTTGGATTATCTTGACGGTGCAATTTCAAATCCTAAAAGACCGTTCACTGCAATATTGGGCGGAGCAAAAATTTCCGGTAAAATAGATGTTATTGAAAACCTTCTTAACAAAGTTGACACTCTTATTATCGGCGGAGGTATGGCCTATACATTTTATAAAGCACAAGGTTTGGAAATAGGTACATCGTTGCTTGATGCCGAAAAAGTAGATTTGGCAAAAGAGATGTTGCAAAAATTTGATGCTTCGAACGTTAAAGTTTTGCTTCCGGTTGATGTTGTTATCACAAGCGAGTTCGATAACAATTCTCCGGCAGAAGTTGTAAAAGTGGATTCTATTCCGGCCGATAAAATGGGAATGGATATTGGTCCCGAAACACGAAAATTGTTTGCCGAAGAAATTAAGAAAAGCAAAACGATTGTGTGGAATGGTCCTATGGGCGTTTTTGAGTTTCCCAATTACGCACATGGAACAAATGCAATAGCCGAAGCATTAGTTGAAGCAACCGAAAACGGTGCGGTTACAATTATTGGTGGCGGAGATTCGGCATCGGCAATTAAAAAAGCCGGTCTTGACGATAAAGTTTCGCACGTTTCAACAGGTGGCGGGGCATCTCTCGAATTTCTTGAAGGTAAAGTGCTTCCGGGTGTTGCCGCTTTAACCGATAAATAAAATCTATTATTTTCTTATATGGTATAGTTAATAAAATGTAAGGCTGTTTAAAAATTACGGAAATTTAAATGGAGCATTCGTTAAAAGATATTAAATGGGGGAAAATCATATTATCATCTGTCTCTATTTATATTATAAGTTTTATTGCTATTACAATTATAATTACCATATATGCTTTTATTTTAGGAGTTGAAGTTCGAGGGGAACCAGATCAAAATGAAATTAACAATTTCGCATCTTCAATTAGCAATTGGTTAATACCATTAATTGAAATACTTTTAATTTTCTTAAGTACATCATTATTATTCAAAAAAGAGAAAAACAATATTCTAATTTATGGTTTGTTACTTGGTGTTTTTGTAGGATTATTAAATATTATCACAACATTATTTTTTAGTAATCAATTTGAGTATAGTGATTTATTTATTTTATTTATATTAAGTATTTGTGGTTATTTTGGAGGTTTAATACTTGAAAGATTTATTGTTAAAAAAGGTAAAACAGCCTAACCAACGTGCCAAGGCAACCACAGATACGCTTGGTTCTCTTATAATTTTTGTGCGTGTAAAAAATTGTTGTGATACAAAAGTAGTTCAAGTAAGCTAAGTTTTTAATAATTTAATAAATTAAGGTTGTTGTGTAAGCGTTTTTTTAAGGTGTAAAATTGTGGATGCCTTACACGTGGAGCCCTTATCAACCGACATGTTTCGTTGGGTGATAACTATTTGATACATAACAATAATTTAATATTCCAACTACCGAAAAATTGTGTTTTTTTTGAGGTATAAAATGCAAAATTATTCAAAGGTTCAATTTATCGGTCTTATATCTGCTCCTATTTTAAGTTTAACATTATTATTTTTATCTCCTCCTGAAGGGATGTCCGTACATGCATGGCATACAACGTCTGTTGCGCTTTTTATGGCAATATATTGGATTACCGAAGCTATACCTATGTATGTTACTTCTTTAATTCCTCTCCTCTTTTTTCCCGTTTTAGGAATTGCCAATATTAAAACGGCAACAGCTCCGTACGGTCATCCGTTAATTTTTTTATTTCTCGGTGGATTTATTCTTGCAGGAGCAATCGAAAAATGGGGGCTTCATAAACGCATTGCTTTAAGTATAATTAAATTCATGGGATTTAAGCCGCAAAATATAATTGCCGGATTTATGTTGGGTAGTGCCTTTATGAGTATGTGGATAAGCAACACCGCCACGGCACTTATGATGCTGCCTATCGGTATTTTTGTAATTAAAATTTATAAGGATACTTTAGGCGAATCAAAAAAATTGCATCATTTTACAATTGCTTTATTACTTGCCATTGCATATTCGTGCAGCATCGGCGGTGTGGGTACATTGATTGGAACTCCACCCAACGCATTGTTTGCGGCTTTTATGCAAGATACTTATAATATGGAAATCAGTTTTGCAAAATGGACCTTAATAGGAATTCCTTTTGTTATTATTTCTCTTCCGCTTGTTTTTTTGTTTTTAACAAAAATTCTTTTCCCAATTAATAAAATTGAAGCTGTTGACAGCACAAAGTTTATTTCGGAGTTAAATAAAATCGGGAAAATTTCCAAAGAGGAAAAAGTAGTATTAACGGTTTTTGTTTTTACTGCGTTTTTTTGGATGACCCGCCAGCTTTTTACAGGTATTATTCCCGGCATTTCGGATTCGGGTATTGCTATTTTTGCGGGAATAGTTTTGTTCATAATCCCCGTTAAATCGGGTGGCTTTATTATTGAGTGGAAAGATGTACAAAAAATTTCGTGGGGAATTTTAATCCTTTTCGGTGGCGGGCTTTCACTTGCACACGGTATTAAGGAGAGCGGACTTTCGGAATGGATTGCAAATTCCATTTTGGGGAACGGGAACATTTCTATTTTATGGGTTACTGTTATTCTTACAACAGCGATTGTATTTTTAACTGAACTTACAAGCAATTCGGCCACCACCGCAACCTTTTTACCGATTATAGGTTCAATTGCCGTGGGTATGCAGAGTAATCCCTTGGAATTGCTAATTCCCATTACCATCGGGGCAAGTTGTGCTTTTATGCTTCCTATTGCCACACCGCCCAATGCAATTGTTTTTTCCAGTGGCGAAATAAAGATAAAAGATATGAGTAAAGCGGGGTTCGGATTAAATATTATTTTTATTGTTGTAATTATTCTTTTAACACGTTATTTGGCTCCATTGGTTTTTAATTATTAATGCAAAGGTTAATGGAAATATAGTTTGTAAGTTAATCTTAAATTTGTTCCTGCTTCGGGCATAATGGATTTTACACGGGAAAGATGATTTCGGTATTCCGTGTTTAATATGTTATCTAAGGATAATGATACGGTGTGTATAAAATTTAAATACGAAATTGAATATTGTCCGAATGCGTTAAACACAAAATAACCTGCTGTCGGTTTCTCAAATTCATCTACTCTGTTTTGAGTTGCCGCCCATTCTCCGGTAATTCCTAAAGTTAAAATATCATCGGAATAGTTAAATCCTACAATCCCTTTCAAAGGTGGAATTTGAGGCAGAGGTTTCCCTGTTTCGGAAAGTGAACCGTTAGTGTAGCTTGTGGAAATTTCAAAAGAAAAATTTCGGTAGAACTTCCATTCAAATTGAACTTCCGTACCGTAAAAAAGTGCCGGCTCCCCAGCTGCTTTGTAAATCATTAAAAGAGTGCTGCCGTCAATTACACCGGTGTTTCTGTGAAAAATATAATATTCCAAATTATTTCTGAAAAGATTAATGTTAAAATATATATTATTGAATTTATGATATATAAATAATTCTATTCCCGTGCCGCTTTCATCTTTTAAATCAGGATTACCTATTTCGTACGAATATGCGGCTAAATGAGGTCCTTCGGAATAAAGTTCTTCAATTGTCGGTACTCTGGAAGATTTATTAACATTAATTCCGATATTAACATGTTTAGTAACGGAATACAAAGTGGAAAGACTGAAAGAATAGGTATTAAAAATCCGTTTACGTATATTGCCGATTGATGCATCCGGTTTGTTATAAGCCGGTCTTATTTTATCGTAATTATATCTCCCTGCAACTTCAAAACTAAAATTACCTAGTGTGAAAGTTTCAAAAAGATATACGGCAGTATTTAACGAGGTTGAAGGAGGGGTAAATACAAATCCCCCGACATTAAAATTCCTTGCTTCAAAAGAAATTCCTAAAATACCCGTAGAAGGAAAGAGTATGTTGCTAAAATCAAAGTTAACATTCCCGAGATAATTTGTTATTTCAAATTCAGCTCCAAGTGCTCCGTCTCCTTCAAATTCTTTATGGCGATAATAGACACGACTAAGGTGAGCTTTTATATGTTGCAATTTTTTTCCGTGAATGTTGATGCGAGTTTTAAGATTTATTTGGTATCGTTTCATTGTTATATTCACACCATGCGGATGTGCCCCCACAAAACCGCCGGGTACTCCGTAATCCAAATCGAATCTGCGGAACGATGCACCCGCAAAACCGAAATTCCCTATATAACTTGTACCAAGTTCCATATTTATGTTTTTCGAATAAGAATTTTTCAGAATACCTATCGGTGTATTGATGTCATCAGTTTTCCGCGACGAAAGTTCGGCTCTAACTGCAAAAGAATTTATCGGAATATCTGCTGCGGTGCCTCCTAAAAATCCCCTATTAACGGTTTCACCGTATGCACCGGCAAATCCGTTAACTGAGTTGTGAAGCTCCTCGGGTATTTCGTTGCGAATTACATTTACTACTCCACCTATAGTTGTAGGTGTTTGCAGCAATACTTTGGGCCCTCGTATTACTTCAATTCTGTCAATGGTAAATGGTTCTATAGTAACAGCATGGTCGGGAGAAGTTCCTGACATATCTGTTGTTTTCATTCCGTCTTCACTCATCAAAACACGATCGCTGCCAAGTCCCCGTATAATTGGACGGGCCGGAGCCGGTCCCATTGTTCGCATTGCAATGCCTGTTTCATTTTTTAAAGTAGAAGCAAGTGTAATGCCCAAATCTTTTTGTAATTCTTTTCCCTTTAAAACATTAGAAAGTTCACGTAAGTTATCAAATTTGGATTGGCTGTTGTGTTCGGTTACGGTGATTGTAGAAATTTTAATTGATTTGGGAGTAAGAAAAAAAACTCTGTGAGTAGAATCGTTATGGCATGTACAATCAAATAAACCTTCTTTGTAAGCAAGATGTGTAATTCTTATTTTATGTTTACCTGTAGGAATTTTTTTAAAAATAAATTTTCCCTCAAGATTTGCAACCTCATATCTATTTAAATCCAAAATTTGAATTGCAGCATTTACAATAGGCTCATTGGTTTCGATATCATAAATATAGCCGGAGAAATTTACCCCTTCGTTTTGAGCTGCCAAAGAGGAGATAAATATTATGGAAAAAGCAATTATTCCGTTTTTCCATAACGCCAGATGGAATTTTTTTTGCATCGGTAACCCCGCAAATTAATAGATGTTCAAATAATATTATAATGTTCATTTGATTACTTTAACCGGAATTTTCCCGGAACGGTAATCGTGGTGGTCATGATGCATAATAAAAAATTCTATATTTGTTTCTCCTTCCTTTAATCCTTTTAAATGAAATTCGAATGAACCTTCCTCACCTTCGTGTTGCCATACAGAGGCAACGGAAGTATCGTCAAACTCCCAAGCAAGTTTTTTACCGTCTGTCGGGGGTGGTACTATTTTTCCGTCTTCCGAAATAAATTTAATATTGTAGTGTTCCGAAAGTTTGCCTGCTTTTACGAAAAGTGTATCATCGGTTATTCCTTTTTCTATCCTTGCCGTTTCAATACCGGAAGTATAAAAAACCATTCCTATTGCTTTGAAATGTTCTTCTTGCGGAATTATAGGGTCATCTTCACAAGCTGCGGTTAATTGCAGAATTGTTATTAAAACTAATAGTGCTAATATTTTATCTCTGTTTTTTTTTAAAAAATTCATTTTTTTCTCCCGAGAAAATTAGAAATAGAGTTACCCGTAATATACGGGTAGCTCCTTGAACAGTTAAACCGTTAAGTAATAGATTATAAATATATGTTCTGTTTATCGGTGTAAAATGGTTAACCGTTTATTGGCGGGGCACGGAGAAAAACAAAATTTATAAATAAACGAGAAGAAAAACGTATAACATCAGGGAGTATTGAAAAAATATTTTCTAAGTTTAGTTCATAATTATAAACGAGAATTCCGAAACTGTTAAATCCCGTATTGGAAAAATTAATTATAGGGCATTCATCCGCTGTAAAATGATGTGGCGCTGTAGTTGCGGGAATATTTTTATAATAGGGGGGAGTGTTATTTAAATTAAACGGGTGATGGTGAAATGTTATAACAGCAAGAGTAAAAAGATAGAGTATTAGAAAATACCCTTTAATTACTCTATTTATCTTTTCAGCTTTCATAATTTTTCTGTTGCCCTGCCAGGATTCGAACCCGGAATAAAGGTTCCAGAGACCTCTGTGTTACCATTACACCACAGGGCAATTTTTATTAAGAATGTTTTTTACAAGTTCCAAAAATATTAAATTGAAATGATTCTTGCATAAAATCATTTTCATCGGCAATTTTTCCTACAAGTTTTGTTATGGTTTTATCATCAAATTCAATTATTTTGCCGCATACTTTACAAATTAAGTGAACATGATTTTTTCTGTTGTACGAAGATTCGTAGAAAGTTTTATTTTTCCCGAAATTCCTTTTTGCAAGCATTCCGCACTTAACCAATAGTTCCAAGGAATTATAAACGGTAGCGCGGGAAACATTGGAATTACCTTTTTTCATTTCAAGATAGAGTTCGTCGGCGGTAAAGTGTTTATCTGATTCGATTGCAAAATCCAATACTTCAAATCTTTCCGGTGTAATTCTGTGTTTATATTTTTTTAAAAAGAATGTAAATTCTTCATGTGCTTTTTTCTTATTCATTTTTTTATTTGATACCTTTTATCTTTAAAATTATTTTTTAATTAGGATATTTTTATGAATTTTACATAATTATTATTTATACTTAGTATAAATATAATATTTTTTTTGTTTGATATGTAAAAAAAATGTAGGAATAAAAATGGAAATAGCGGAAGGGAAAAAAGCCCCGGTTTTTACTTTACCCGATAGTGATGGGCATAAAGTGGCGTTAAAAGATTTTTTAGGAAAAAAAGTTATACTTTATTTTTATCCTAAAGATAATACAAGCGGATGTTCGGCAGAAGCAAATGATTTTAATAACTCACTAAAAAAATTTGAGAAGGCGGGAGTACAAGTAATTGGGATTAGTAAAGATTCACAAAAATCCCATATTAAATTTCGAGATAAATATAATCTGAAATTTCCTTTGCTAAGCGATGAAGATACAAAAGTGATTCAAAAATATGGTGTATGGAAAGAAAAAAGTATGTACGGTAAAAAATATATGGGTGTTGAGCGCACTACATTTATTATTGATGAAAAAGGGAAAATTGAAAAAATTTATCCGAAAGTAAAAGTTAAAGGGCATGTTGAAGAAGTCCTCAAATATTTATCGGTAAAGTGAGATAATAATGATTTATGTAACAAGGCGGGAAGTGTTTAGTGCTTCTCACAGATTAATAAATCCGGAGCTTACGGAAAAAGAAAATTACGAGATTTACGATAAATGCAATTATGAATACGGTCACGGACACAATTATACATTGGAAGTTGTTGTTGCCGGAGAAATAAATCCAAAAACCGGTTATGTAATAGACTTAAAAAAACTAAAAGAGATTATAAAAGAAAAAGTAATTGCAAAAGTTGATCATCGTAATTTTAATTTTGATGTTGGTTTTATGAAAGGCATAATCCCTACGGCGGAAAATATAGTATCAGGTATCTGGAAATTATTGGTAAATGAAATAGATGAAGGTAAATTATATTCGGTAAAATTATACGAAACTGAAAATAATTATGTTGAATATAAAGGAGAATAATTGTGAATATTGAAAATGTAGCTGAAAAAGTAAAAACAATTTTAGAGGAAATCGGTGAAGACCCAAACCGAGAAGGATTAATTAAAACTCCGGAAAGAGTAGCAAAAGCATACGAGTTTTTGACAAAAGGATATTATCAGAATGTTGACGAAGTAATTAATGGTGCCATTTTCGAAGAAAAATATGACGAGATGGTTATCGTAAAAGATATTGATTTTTATAGTATGTGCGAACATCATATGTTACCGTTTTACGGAAAAATACACGTTGCATATATTCCGAACGGTAAAATAGTTGGATTAAGCAAAATACCCAGATTGGTGGATATGTTTGCTCGTCGTTTACAAGTACAGGAAAGATTAACTCAGCAAATTGCTGATGTATTGGAAGAAAAATTGCAGCCGAAAGGAGTGGCTGTTGTTGCCGAAGGATATCATATGTGTATGATGATGCGAGGTGTGCAAAAACAAAACTCTATTACTACAACAAGTGCGGTACATGGTGCTTTTCGTGCGGAAAAAACAAGATTGGAATTCCTTAATTTAATTTCGCAAAGCAGATTATAAAATGGAAGAGAAAAAAAAAGGAGTTTGGATTACCGGTGCCGGTTCGGGAATTGGGAAAGCCATTGCTTTGGAATTTGTTAAAAATGATATTATCACTATTGCTTCCGGCAGAAGAAAAGAATTGTTGGATAAATTAAAATTAGAAAATAAAAAAAACATTAAACCCTTTCCGCTTGATGTTACGGATACCGCCGCCGTAAAAAGAATTTCCAATAAAATATTTAATGCCTTTGATATTAATTGTTTAATAAATAATGCGGGAATTACCTCCTTTAGTTCTGCCGAAGAAGATTCAATGAAAACAATAAATAAAATTATTCAAACAAATTTAATGGGAGCAATCGCAGCAATAAAATCCGTATTGCCATATTTTAAAAAACGTGAAGGAGGAATAATTATCAACATTCTTTCTGTGGCTGCAAATACAATTTTCAAAAACAGCTCTGCATATTCCGCTTCCAAAGCCGGATTACTTGCTTATACCAACGTTTTACGTGAAGAAGTGAGGGAAGATAATATTAAGGTAATTAACCTATTACCCGGAGCAACAAAAACCCCGATATGGCAAAATGAAATGCTGGAAAAATTTTCAAGCAAAATGATGAACCCCGAAGATATGGCGAAATTTATTTATCAACTGTATTCATTAGAATCCAATCTTGTGCCTGAAGAAATAACCATACGCCCTGTTACCGGAGATTTATAATAAGTTTAATTAAAAACATTGTGGAATAAAAAAAAGCCCCGTTCATAAAAACAAAAGGGGCTTAAAACTTGTTGAGTATTAAAGAATTAAATTAAACGGTTTTAATTTTTCCTTCTCTAACCATTTTAGCTAATTCGGCTGTACCGTTTTTTGAAATTGTTCTTAAGGCACGTGTAGTTAATTTAACGGTAACAAATTTATTTAATTCTTGAACCCAAATTCTTTTTTTCTGTAAATTTGGTAAAAATCTTCTTTTAGTTTTATTATGAGCGTGTGAAATGCTGCTTCCGGCTTTCGGTCCAACCCCTGTTACTTCACATTTTCTTGACATCTTTAACTCCAAATTCATTCAAATCTAAAACGAACTCCAAATATAATAAAAAAAACAATTGTTGTAAACTAAATTGTAGTGATATTTTTTTTGACTCTGAACTATTTATTGAACACGGAATATTGCAAAATTATAACTAAAATATAAGGAATCTGTTTAAATGAATGATTATCTTCACTATTCAATTAAATGTTTATTGGAAATTACCTTATAAATATAATTTGCTTATTACAATGTTTAAATTATTTTTTATAATATTATTCACAACGCTTTTACTACGGGCACAGGACGGAGGCGATATTTTTCTAATTGATTCATATATCACTCCCGAAATTCCGCATGAAATTAAAATTTTATTTTATACAAACGATAGCGTAAAATCAAAAATTATATTTAATAAAAAAGATGAATTTGTTGTTTCTTCCGAATATGCTACCGAACACTTTTTTCAACTCCCCTTGAAAAAATTAAAAAGCGATTCTTCTTCAATACCGTTTGAAATAAGTGTTGAAACGCAAAGCGGAAAAAGATACAAAGGTGATATTTATGATTTATATTTGCCGGAAGATTATGAGCTTAATATGGAAGACGAATCGGCTTTTGTAAATTTGTGTGTAGGAACATTTCTCTATCTACTTCCTATGCCCACCTATTTTTTTGATAATAATAGTAGTAATTTTGCGTTGTTAAAAGAATTACCCGTTGTTGCATTTTATAACGGCGGGTATAATTACCCTAACGGATATATTGCGGTTGAATATAGTTATGTTTTTGAAAAAAACAGTCCGAATTTTTTAAGAATCGGGTATAAGCATATTTTTCAAACAAACACAATAAAATATATTTCGTTCGGGGTAAATTATACCACAGATTTCAATGGCTTTAATGGAATAAGTCCAGAAATAAGCTTAGGACTATTTGAGTTTTATGATACGTTTACATTTTATTTCAGATATAGGTTCAACGTAAAACCTTCGTCTGATTTTGAAAATTTTCATGAAATATCAATAGGGTTATTTACAAGTGTTTTTTCTTTTAATTATTAACGGATAAAAATGGAGATAAGAAAATTTAACAAGGAAGAGGCGAACGGATTGTTGGAACTTTGTAAAGCATCTCTTTATAGAGACAACTTTACAAAAGAATTGATAATTGATAATGTTATTAACGATATGGACAGAAATCCGGAAATGTGTTTGGTGGCTGCGGAGGAAAATAAAATTATCGGTTTTGCAATGGGAGTAATTCGCGAACGGGATGAAGGAAATATCGGATATATTAAATTGATGTGTGTTCATCCTGAACATCAAAGGGAAAAAGTTGGACAAAAATTGTATACCGCAATTGAAAATTTAATGAGAAAAGCAGGCATAAATAAAATCCGTTTATTCGAATCATGGACAAATTACTATATGCCCGGAGTTGACCCGTTTTATACGGAAGCAGTTGCTTTTTTTGAGAGGAACGGGTTCAATAAAATAGGGGATGCGGCAAATCTTCTTTGCGATTTATCTCAAGATTTTAATACCGCACCGGAAGAAGAAAAGGCAAAAGCAATGGGTATTACAATAAGACGTGCCGGTGTTGAAGACAGAGATAGGTTAATGAAATGGGCCGAAGAAAATTTTAAAGGCTGGCAAGGCGAAATGGACGTAGCACTTAAAAATACTCCGGTTTCATTACATATTGCCGAGTTAGACGGAAAGATAATAGCTTTTTCAGCACACGAAACAAATAACCCGGGAATGGGTTGGTTTGGTCCTGTTGGTACATCGGAAGCCGCTCGGGGAAAAGGAGTCGGCGGCATTTTACTTAAGCGATGTTTGCAAGATTTGAAAAATGCCGGTTATGAAAAAGCAATTATTCCTTGGGTGGCACATATTCCGTTCTATATGCATTACGTTAATTCCAAGGTGAATAGAGTTTTTTGGCGATATCAAAAAAAATTGGATGAAGAATAAATAATCAAAATTTTTTATTAAATAAATGGCAAAAAATAATTCCGAAAAATATATAGACCTGGGAGAGCGCGGTAAGTTAAGTTTTAATAATAAGCTTAATGATTTAACCGGTAAGGAGTGGATAAAATTTTCCAAATCGTGGTTTGTACATAATCCCCCAAGAAGAAAAACAAATGAAATTCTTCATCCCGCAAAATATCCCGAAACATTGGTTGAAGAATTTATTCGTTTTTTTACAAAGAATAACGAGTGGGTGCTTGATCCGTTTCTTGGTACAGGCAGTACTCTTGTTGCCGCAGGTAATTCCGGTCGTAATGGAATCGGAGTTGAAATAATGAACAAATATTTTAATACTTCCAAAAGAAGAATTAAAGACGGAAGCTATAAAACCAAGTTACATCCCTTGCTCGGTTCATCGTTAAAGTTAATTGATGTTTTAAAAAAGAACGGATTGGATAAAATTACATTCGACTTTGTTATTACCTCGCCCCCTTATTGGAACCAATTGGAGCGTTCTTCCATGAGGCAAAGGGGACGGAAAGAAAAAGGACTTGATACCAAATACTCTTCCAAACGTGATGATATCGGGAATGTAAAGGACTATAAAAAATTTATTGAAATACAGGCACAAATTTTCGATCAGGTTTATAACGTTATTAAAGAGAACGGTTATCTTGTAATAATTACAAATAACGTTTATTATAAAGGGGAGCTTTACCCTTTGGCTTTTGATACCGCTACTTCGTTAACACAAAGAGGTAATAAAAGTTGGGTGCTAAAAGACGAAAAAATTTGGTTGCAGAACGACAAACCCCTTGTTGCTCTTGGAGTTAACAGTGCTTGGGTCGGAAATCGGCATCATCAGTATTGCCTTGTTTTTAGAAAAGAAAACAGAAAAAAATAATGGATTTATTTGTAGGAGAAGAAAAAAACATATATTCGGTTAGTCAAATAACCGGCTCAATAAAACGCTTGTTGGAAAGTTCTTTTGGTGGAATAAAAATAGTTGGTGAAATCTCAAATTTCAAACCACATTTTTCCGGACATTGGTATTTTACATTAAAAGATGCAGATGCACAAATAAGTTGCACGATGTGGAAAAGTAATAATACTCGCGTTAGGTTTACCCCCGAAGACGGAATGAGAGTTGTCGTTTCCGGTAATATTACCGTTTATCCTCCGCGCGGCAATTATCAAATTGACGTAAAAACTATAAACTTAGACGGTGTGGGGGAATTGCAAGCAGCTTTCGAGCGATTAAAAAGGAGGCTTGCCGAAGAAGGCCTTTTTGATGAAGCATTAAAAAAAGCGATTCCGAAGCTCCCTAAAAAAATAGGCGTTGTAACGGCTATTGATTCAGCCGCATTTCGTGATATGATTTCTGTTGCCAAACGGCGTTATCCGTTAGTGCGGTTAGTTGTTGCTTCAAGCAGAGTGCAAGGAGACGGCGCAGCCGAAGAAATTGTACAAAATATTAATTTGCTTGATAAACGCGGCGATTTGGATGTGATTATTATCGGCCGTGGCGGCGGCTCGTTGGAAGACCTTTGGGCTTTTAACGAAGAAATTGTTGCTCGCGCAATCTACGCTGCAAATACTCCTATTATTAGTGGTGTAGGGCATGAAATTGATTTTACAATTGCGGATTTTGTTGCGGATTTGCGTGCCCCTACTCCTACGGCTGCAATGGAATTGGCAACTCCGGATAAAGAAAAAATTCTTACTTGGTTGGATGATTTTTTGATCTCTTCTTCAAACAATATTAATTCTATTATTAGTAATTTAAAAGATACGGTTTTTGAATTAATAAATTCTTACGGTTTTAAATCTTATGATTATATTCTTAATAACTTCAAACAGGACCTAGATAACTATATATTTAGAATTGAAAATAATCTGGATAAAAAAATTAAAAAAGAAAAAAATGAAGTTGAGTTACAACGTAATATTTTAGAAGCATTTAATGTCGATAAAATTCTTCAACGAGGGTTTGCTTTGGTAATACAAAACAATAAAGTAATTACAAGAGCAAAAAAATATAATAAAAATGAAAAAACAAAAATAAAATTTTACGATAAAGAGATTGAGATTTAATAATGACGGCAAAGAAAAAAACTTTTGAAGATTCTTTAGTAAGGTTAAAAGAAATTTCCGACTTGTTGGAAACAAACGAAGTCGGTTTGGATGAATCTATTAAATTATATGAAGAGGGGGTTAAACTTGCGAAGGAGTGTTATAAAACATTATCCGAAGCTGAACTTAAAATTGAAAAGATGAAATCTGAATTGGAAAACAATATTGAGTGAAGGGAAAAGAATGACTGACAAAAGTAAATATAAATTATTGTTTGATATAAATTCTCCGGAGGATATCAAGAATTTTGATATTTCTCAGTTAAAAACTTTAAGTGAAGAAATTCGCGAATACATGATTGATATTATTTCGCAAGTTGGCGGGCACTTTGGCGCAGGTCTTGGCGCAGTTGAACTTACATTAGCTTTGCATAAAGTTTTTAATACTCCCGAAGATTCAATTGTTTGGGATACGGGACACCAAGCATATCCTCATAAAATTATTACCGGCAGAAGAGATAAATTACATACAATTCGTCAGCTAAACGGGTTGAGCGGTTTTCTTAAACGACACGAAAGTAGGTACGATGCTTTCGGCGCCGGGCATGCTTCCACATCAATATCCGCCGCCGTAGGTATTGCCGAGGCCAATAAACAATTTGGGAATAAGAACAAAGTAGTTGCGGTTATTGGTGATGGCGCAATGACTGGCGGCATGGCTTACGAGGCGTTGAACAATGCCGGAATGTTAAAAAGCAATCTTATTGTTGTACTTAACGATAATAAGATGTCAATTGCTCCGAGTGTTTGGCAAATATCTAATTATTTTACGGAAATGATTGCCCATCCCGAGTATAACAAATTTAAAGGTGCAATATGGGATTTGACCGGAAAGTTGGATAATTTCGGGGATAGGTTACGCAAAGTTGCCGCAAGACTGGAAACCGGACTAAAATCGGTTGTTGTTACTCCGGGTATGTTGTTCGAAGCCTTAGGCTTTAGATATTTCGGCCCTATAAACGGTCACAATTTGAAAAAATTAATTGAGCTTTTTAATCACATAAAACCGTTAACCGGTCCCATCCTTGTTCATATTTCTACTGAAAAAGGTAAAGGTTATAAACCTGCTGAAGAAAATGCCCCTAAATTTCACGGTGTTACACCTTTTGATAAGTTAACCGGACAATCTGTAAAAAAGAAGGAGGGAACCCCTTCTTATACGGAGTTTTTCGGAAAGGCACTTGTTAAAATTGCAAAACAAAATCCTAAAATTGTTGGTATTACAGCTGCTATGCCTGATGGTACCGGACTTAAATTTTTGCAGGAGGAATTTCCTGACAGATACTACGATGCAGGTATAGCCGAAGAACATGCGGTAACCTTTGCCGCTGGGCTTGCCACACAAGGAATAATTCCAGTTGTTGCAATTTATTCAACCTTTCTTCAACGTGCCATAGACCAAATATTCCACGATGTTTCGCTTCAAGATTTACACGTTGTTTTTGCTTTAGACAGAGCAGGATTGGTTGGTGCAGACGGGCCTACACATCACGGGGTTTTTGATTTAACCTATTTGAGAATGATTCCGAAGATGGTTGTAATGGCACCTAAAGATGAAGCCGAGTTACGCAATATGCTTTATACCGCTGTAGAATACAAAGAAGGACCAATTGCGTTACGCTATCCGCGTGGTGCCGGTTTAGGTGTAGAAGTTAAAGAAGATTTTGAAATAATTACCATTGGTAAGGCAGAAGTACTTAAAGAAGGTAACGATGTGGCAATATTGGCTGTGGGCAATATGGTTAGGTTTGCTCGTGCCGCTTCGGAAAATCTTTTAGGAAAAGGGATATCCACAACATTGGTGAACATGCGTTTTGTAAAACCGCTTGATGAAAAACTACTTGATAATTTGGCTTCTAAATTTAATAAAATTGTTACCGTAGAAGAAAATAATATTACCGGTGGTTTCGGTTCGGGAATACTTGAGTATTTTGCGGATAAAGGCTATAGAACAAAAGTGCTTCGCCTCGGTTTGCCGGATGCCTATGTTGAACACGGTACTCAAGCTCAGCTTTATCATATCCTTAAACTTGATGCCGAAGGAATTGAAGAAAGGGTGGAAGAGTTCTTAAAAAAATAAAAATATTTTTATCGCATACAACAATTCAAATTTATGAAAACAAAAATTTTAGTAGTTGATGATGAACCGGATATAGTTGAATTTATACAATACAATCTTGAAAACGAAGGTTATTCCGTAGTTGTAGCTTACAATGGGAAAAATGCATTAGAACTGATGGAAGAATATCCCGATTTAATAGTACTTGATGTTATGATGCCGGAAATGGACGGACTAGAATTTACCAAGCTTATACGAAAAGATAAAAGATATAAAAAAACACCAATCCTTTTTTTAACGGCAAAAACAAGTGAACAAGATGAAATAATAGGGCTGGATTCCGGAGCCGATGATTATATCTCTAAACCGGTGCCAATTAAAAAACTTATTGCCAGAATAAAAGCCAATATAAGACAAAGCGGAAAGCATTCCGACGATAATGTTGAATTTGTTACTGCAGGAATAATTGAAATTGATAGAAGAGAATATATTATAAAACTAAACGGTAAAAAAATTATCTTTCCGAGAAAAGAATTTGAAATAATTTTTTATATGGCACAAAAACCAGGCGAAGTAATTTCGCGGGAAGAATTACTTAATGCAGTTTGGGGTAAAGGCATTTATGTCGGGGGCAGAACGGTTGACGTTCATGTACGAAAAATTCGCGAAAAATTAGGTGAGTTTTCCGCTATAATAGAAACAGTAAAAGGGGTCGGCTATCGCTTCAAAGTCCATAAATAAAATGTCAGAATTTATTTTTGCAAAACTCTTTCTCAAAGAGTTTATTCTTGTAAACATTCTTTTTTTTGTTACGGTTGTTCTTATATTAAGTCTATCGTGGAAATCATCTCTTTTGCTTTTTGTAATTCAATTTTTGTTTTCTTGGCTTCTTTATTTTTTTATAGGGCAAAAACGGAAAAAAGATATTTCCGAAATTTCTTCCCTTATTGCATTAATTATGGAGAAAAGAAAGAACGCCATTGAAGAAAAAAACTTAAGTCCCGAACTTTTTGAAATTGAAAAGGATTTAAAAACATTATTTAAAAAAAATCAAAAAGATTTTGCCAATATGAGAAAATTGGCAAAAACCAGAACAGAATTTTTAGGAAATGTTTCTCACGAATTACGCACACCTATATTCAGCATT
The DNA here is from genome assembly GCA_964617555.1 of uncultured Melioribacteraceae bacterium. Classification (GTDB taxonomy): domain Bacteria; phylum Bacteroidota; class Ignavibacteria; order Ignavibacteriales; family Melioribacteraceae; genus 1-14-2-50-31-20. The sequence goes on from CAZTYP010000014.1 coordinate 27,170, forward strand.
CAAGGATTTTTGGAAACACTGCTAAACGGAGCAATTGAGGATGAAAACGTAAACAGAAGATTTTTAAAAAAAGCTATGAATCACACAAAAAATCTAAATTCTCTGTTAAACGATTTAATAGATATTTCAATGATTGAAACCGGCGAAATGCGAATGCAACCTACTTTTTTCAATATTGCAGAATTAATTAATTCCGTAACGGAAGAGATTGAAAATATTGCAAAAGAAAAAGGCATTAAAATAATTGAAAAATATAACAATCCCGAAATAGAAGTTTGGGGCGATAGAGATAAAATTAAACAAGTAATGGTTAATCTTATCAATAATGCAATAAAGTATTCTGATAATGGCAAAATAAAGGTCTTTACAGAAGTTAAAAAAGATAAAATTGAAATTTCCGTAAAAGATGAAGGGAGTGGTATTCCCAGTGAAAGTCTCAATAGGATTTTCGAAAGATTTTATCAAGTGGATAAAGCCCGTTCCAAAGTTGTTGGCGGAACCGGTTTGGGGCTTGCAATTGTAAAGCATATTGTAGAAGCACACGGCTCAAAAATATCAGTAAAGAGCAAAATTGGAGAGGGCTCTGTCTTTACGTTTTTTCTAAAAACACAATAAAACTCGCCTGTTATGTCGTATAATCCGACACAAAAAGTAATATGTTTATTTAAACTTTTTCATAATCTCTGCAATATCCTCCAAAACCCATAAAAATTTTTTGGCACGTTTTTTTACTGGTTTATAATATCATGTAGAACTGAGATAAAAAACAAATAAAATAAAGAATAAGTAAAAAGGAGTTAATTATGAAAAAGCTAATTAGTTTGATGGCTGTAACGGTTATGTTGGTTATGGTTTCCGGTTCAGTGTTCGCACAAGATGCCCAAAACGGTTTTGGGAACAAAAATAATAACGGCAGAGGGCAAGGTCTAAGAACAAATTGGGTTGATAGCAACGGTGATGGTGTTTGTGATAATGTTGGTACCGATCAACAACGTGCAATGCAAAACAAAAGAATAAACAATGAAAATAAAAGTGGTAACGGACAAGGTTACGGCAAAGGAAATAAAGGCCATTATGGAGATGGTACCGGATTAAGACCTCAGGACGGAAACGGATTCGGACGTAAAGCGGGAATGAGCGGTAGTGGAAGTAGTGAAAGTGGTGGGAATAGAAATAATTCCGGCGGCAAAGGTCATGGTAGAAGAGGCGGCAATAAATAGTAAATAAATAAATTCAATATCCCCGATTTCTTTAAAGGATTCGGGGAAACTTTTTTATAACTAAATAAAGGTGAAAAAAATGAAAAAACTGTTAACCGTTATTTTTATGCTGGGAATGTTAAACATCGTATTCGGGCAAAATAATAAACACAATCGTGTAAAATTAGATTCTATTTCTGTATCGGGAACAGCAATACTTGTTAAAAAAGATAGTTTAAGAATACAATATTATTTGGACAAAGACGGGAATGGTGTTCCGGATTATCTTTTGGTTTTTGGTCCGGCATGGTATACACCGGATAGCTCTGCTGCTGTTCGTCCTGCAAACGGAGATAACATCACCATTCTTGGCGGTTTAACTGCTGTGAAAGATTCTTCTATTGCAAAAATTATTGTTTATGAAATAAACGGTGAATTTTGGCGTGATCCGTTTTATTCCTCTTGGAATAGTTTAGGACACGGTAAATTCCATAATAATAGACGTTGGGGCAACCGTGGACACAGAAGGCATCATGATAATTCAGGGTTCGGTTGGGAACATGATTCCTTGGTTACTGTTTCCGTTACGGGTACAGCATTGGTTGATACAACATATTATATTTCACATTATTATTTGGATGTTGATAATGACGGG
>CAZTYP010000015.1:0-91775 GCA_964617555.1 uncultured Melioribacteraceae bacterium
CATCAACTGCTGATTTACACTTAACCGGTTCATCCATTGGAGATGCTGACCTTGCCGGTGTTGCTCTTACCAGTGTTACAACGGATATTGACGGCGATACACGTAATGACCCGCCGTATATGGGTGCAGACGAAAATCCAACTCCTGCTCCGGTAGAATTAACAACGTTTAGCGCATCTATTGTTGACGGTGGAGTGCTGTTAACATGGGCCACCGCAACTGAAGTTAACAATTACGGTTTTGAAATAGAAAAATCGGTAAACGGCGAAGAATGGGAATATGTAGACTTTGTTGAAGGGCACGGAAACAGCAATATACCACAAAATTATACATATTTAGATGCATCGCCTATAGTAGGAAAAGTTGTATACAGATTAAAACAAGTTGATAACGATGGCGGATATGAATATTCGAATGAAGCAAGTGTAGTTTCGAACGAAGCGGTTTACAAATTAAATCAAAATTATCCGAATCCGTTTAATCCGACAACAGTAATCGGTTTTTCATTGAAAGTATCATCAAAAGTAACATTAACCGTTTACAATGCGTTAGGACAAGAAGTAGCTGTATTGGCAAATGAAGTTATGGATGCCGGATATCACGAAGTAACATTTAATGCTACAGGGTTAGCCAGTGGTTTTTACATATATAGGTTAGAATCGCCCGGATTTTCCAAAACAATGAAAATGATGTTACTAAAATAAATTGTTTTTGTAGTTAAATTTCAAAACCTCTGATGTTTTTCTAAATGTCAGAGGTTTTTTATTTAGATATTTTCTGTAATAGCGAAAAAAAAGAGTTATGTTGTTACTCTGTGTAATTGATTTTACGCAAAGAATACAACAAGTTTTTCCGGAAATTTTTGTTAAATAAAAAAAAGTAGTATCAAAACTCAAGTAACCGGAAAAACAAGCATAAAAATTTACATGTTCCGGAAAAGTTGGAATATTGAAAAAGGGTATTTTATAAGGGAAAAAAGCAGAAGCTGTACCAAAAAGATTTTGTAAAATTTTAATTTTCTCAAAATTTATTCTGTTATTTTTTTTATAAAACTTTTTTAAACTTGTATTTGTATATTTAAATCAGGGTAAAAATTTTCTTGCATTATTTTATAATAAGATATATTTTTGTAGCTCGTTTCTTTTACATTATGACAAAACGGGCAGGCGCCAAAGTAGGAGAGTTGGGGCGGACTGTAAATCCGTTGGCTAAGCCTGAGGGGGTTCGATTCCCTCCCTGCCCACGTTTTGATATTTTTGAAGTAGAGTAGAAAGCCCTTTTCTGTTCGCACTTCGATAAATATCTAATCATTACTGCGTTTATATTATTGTATAAGCGGGGGTAACTCAATTGGTAGAGTCACAGCCTTCCAAGCTGTTGGTTGCGGGTTCGAGTCCCGTCTCCCGCTCACAACCTTTTCGATTGAAAAGGGTAGTTCTTATTGTTTTGATAAAAGACCGATAGATTAATATTTAAATTATTAATTGCTGACGTAGCTCAGTTGGTAGAGCACATCCTTGGTAAGGATGAGGTCGTCGGTTCAAGTCCGATCGTCAGCTCATAAAACTGAGAAAAATGAGTTTTAATTAGGAAGATAAAATGGCTAAATCAAAAAATGCAAGAATAACGATTATTTTGGAAAGTACTGCAGGTACAGGATATCGTTATACAACAAAGAAAAACAAAAGAGAGCACCCGTCGAGAGTAGAATATAAAAAATACGATCCGGTAGCTCGTAAACATGTAATTTTTAAGGAAACAAAATAGTTCTTACGAGAGTGGCTCAATTGGCAGAGCAGCGGTCTCCAAAACCGCAGGTTGGGGGTTCGAATCCCTCCTCTCGTGCTGCAATAAATCTTCTATTTTAATATTGCAAGTTTGCACAAAGTAAGTAGAAATTATTTATTAAATAATAGAGAAAAGATTAAGAGAAAAGATTAAATAAGTTTTTGTTTTTAGCAATCGGATCTCGAATATCTGAAATTAAAGATGAAAGAAAAAATAATTAACTTTTTTAGCGATGTCTCCAAGGAAATGAAAAAAGTTACTTGGCCGACAAAAGATGAATTAAAAGAATCTACCGTAATTGTAATTGTTACTTGTTTGATTCTTGCGGCATTTACATATCTTATAGATATGAGTATAACACAAATATTTAGAGGAATATTCTAATAGTGGAAGAGAATACACAAGCAAAATGGTATGTTGTCAGAACTTTTTCCGGACATGAAAATAAGGTTAAAAATCTTATTGAAATGGAAATGGCGGATAACGAAGCCTTACGTGCAAGAATACATGAAGTACTGGTTCCGACGGAAAAAGTATTTGAAATTAAGGACGGGAAAAAAGTTACTAAAACTCGTAATTTCTTCCCCGGTTATATTCTGTTAAATGCCGAATTAGATAATAAAGTTATAGATGTAATTACAAATACCCCGTCTATTATGGGGTTTCTTGGTGAAAAAAACAAACCTGTTCCGCTTCAACCTTCGGAAGTTAAAAGGATTGTTGGTAGAATTACTCAAGATAAGGATACGGAAAAGACCGATACTATCTTTAGATCGGGTGATTTGATAAAAATTATTGACGGACCTTTCAACGGGTTCTCCGGCCTTATAGAAGAAGTAAACGAAGAAAAAATGAAAATAAAAGTTATGGTATCAATTTTCGGCAGAAAAACTCCTGTTGAAATTGATTTTGTACAAGCTGAATTGGAAAAATAATTATAATTAAAGGTTAAAGTTATGGCTAAGAAGATTGATGGTTATATTAAATTGCAGATTCCTGCCGGACAAGCAAATCCATCACCACCCGTAGGGCCTGCCTTAGGTCAGAAAGGTGTTAACATAATGGAGTTTTGTAAGCAATTTAACGCTAAAACTTCGGATAAAGCCGGGTTAATTATTCCTGTTGTAATAACCGTTTATGCGGATAAATCTTTTACGTTTATTACAAAAACTCCACCCGCTCCGGTATTATTAAAAAAGATTTTGAATTTGGACAAAGGTTCTTCCGAACCTAACAAAACAAAAGTTGCCAAAGTTACAAAGGCACAATTGCAAGAAATTGCAGAAGCAAAAATGGTTGATTTAAATGCAAACGATATTGAACATGCTATCAGCATGATTGCCGGAACGGCACGCAGCATGGGCATTACGGTTGAAGGATAATTATAAAGTTTATTAATTAGGTTGGAAAAAATGAAAGAGTCAAAAAGAGTAAAATCCTTAAAAGAGAAAATTGACTTAAAGAAAGAGTACAGTATTGAAGATGCTATAAATCTTTTGAAAGAAAATTCAAGTGTTAAATTTACAGAATCTTTAGACTGTGCAATAAGACTTGGTGTTGATCCTCGTCATGCTGACCAAATGATTAGAGGAGCTGTTACATTACCTCACGGTACAGGTAAAGAGGTAAAAGTTCTTGTAATTGCAAAAGGTGCTAAAGCAGACGAAGCTACCGCGGCAGGTGCGGATTACGCCGGCTTTGAGGAATATCTTACTAAAATTAAGGATGGTTGGACAGATGTGGACGTTATTATTGCCACACCCGATACTATGGGAGAACTTGGTAAACTCGGGCGTATTTTAGGTCCCCGCGGGTTAATGCCTAATCCTAAAAGCGGAACGGTTACAATGGATGTTGCAACCGCCGTTAAAGAAGTAAAAGCCGGTAAAATTGAATTCCGCGTTGATAAAACCGGAATTGTTCATACTACATTAGGAAAGTTGAATTTTGAAACTTCCCAATTGGTTGAAAATACCAGAACTTTTGTTGATAAAATTATTAGAATGAGACCTGCCGCCGCAAAAGGTACCTATGTTAAAAGTTTATATTTAACAAGTACAATGGGGCCGGGTATTCATATTTCGAAAGACGAAATTTAATTTTTAATATACGCACTCATTATATATAAATTAATGCTTCTATTAACAGTATTTAACTGAATTAGGTAAAAGATGAAGAAGACAGACAAAATCGAACAGATTGCTCAAATTAAAGAGCAATTCGAGAAAGCAACAGCAGTTTATTTGGTTAATTATTCCGGTGTAACTGTTGAAGAAATCAACGGATTACGTCGTGAATTCATCAAGGAAGGCGTTACTTACAAAGTATATAAAAATACTTTGGTAAAAAGAGTAATTGACGAACTTGGCGGATATGAAAAATTAAACGATAAACTTGTTGGCATGACAGGCATTGCCTTTGCGGACGAAAACTATGTTGCTCCTGCCAAAATCATCAAAAGTTTTAACGACAAAAACAAGAAATTCGATTTTAAAGGTTGTTATATCGAATCTTCATTTTACGATGAAGACCAACTTAAAACCCTTGCTTCTATGCCTACCAAAGAAGAAGTTATGGCCGGTATTGTCGGCAGCATAGCTTCGCCGGCATCGGGTATTGTTGGTGCTATTAACGCCGTGATGAGAGATCTTGTTAGTGTTATTGATGAAGTAGGAAAAACAAAAGCCGCATAAAATTATTAAAAAAAGAATTAATTCATAGGAGAATAAAAAATGTCAGAAAAAATAGCAGAAATCGTAGAAAAGATTAAAGAACTTACTTTGGTTGAAGCTTCTGAATTGAAAACAGCTTTAGAAGAAGAATTCGGTGTTACAGCCGCAGCTCCCGTTGTTATGGGTGGTGCTGCTCCTGCCGGTGATGCCGGTGCCGCAGCGGAAGAAAAAACCGAATTTGACGTTATTCTTTCCAGCTTTGGCGAAAAGAAAATTAATGTTATTAAAGTTGTTAGAGCGCATACCGGTTTGGGCTTAAAAGAAGCCAAAGAATTAGTTGACACATGTCCTAAACCTGTTAAGGAAGGCGTTAGCAAAGAAGAAGCCGAAAAAGTTAAAGCCGAACTTGAAGAAGCCGGTGCAACTGTAGAGATTAAATAATTTTTAACTTAAAATTATTTTTTTTCAAAAATTCCACTTGTGGTAAGACGGTGAATTACGTCTTACCACTTTATATATTTTAAAAGATAATTATAAATAGTAACAATAATTTCCAATTTTAGGGAGGTCAGGGTTGGATAAATATAAAAAAAACAAAGCGACAAACCGTATTACTTTTGAGTCCATTACTCCTGCCATTAAACAACCCAACCTGTTAAATATTCAGGTTGAATCTTTTGAAGAGTTTATTCAAAGAGATGTTCCAAGGGACAAAAGAGAAAATAAGGGATTACAAGAAGTTTTTAATAACAATTTCCCGATTTTCGACAATAAAGAATTTTACAGATTAGACTTTGTTGATTATCATATTGAAAAACCGCGTTTTTCAATCCCCGAATGCCAAGAAAGAGGATTAACTTTCAGTTCTCCGTTAAAGGCACGTTTAAGGTTATCAACAAGAGATGATGAAACCGAAGAATACGTGAATTCTATTGAGCAAGAAGTTTATCTCGGTAATCTTCCTTTTATGACTGAGAAAGGAACTTTTGTAATTAATGGTGCAGAAAGGGTTGTGGTAAGTCAATTGCACAGATCCCCGGGTGTTGCATTCGGGCAAACAATTCATCCAAACGGAACTCCGATTTATTCCGCTAGAATTATTCCTTTCCGTGGTTCGTGGGTGGAATTTGCAACTGATATTAATCATATAATGTATGTTTATATCGACAGAAGAAAAAAATTTCCCGCTACAACATTACTAAGAGCTTTAGGTTACACCACTAACGAAGAGATTCTTAACCTGTTTAGTTTGGTTGAAGAAATTGAAGTGAAAAAACTTGACCCTCAAGAACATCACGGAAGAATTTCCGCCGAAGATGTAATTGACATGGAAACCGGTGAAATTTTTGTTACTAAAGATGATGAATTAACCGAAGAAATAATTGATAATATTAAAGCTTCCGATGTTAAAAAAATTAAAGTTATTGTTGGTGATATTAATGCCGAACAAGATTTGATTTTAAATACGTTGCGTAAAGATACTTCCGTTTCCAAGGAAGAAGCTCTTTTTGCAATTTACAGACAGTTACGTACAGGTGAAGCTCCGGATGTTGAAACTGCTGAATCGTTAATTGAAAAATTATTCTTTAACGAACGTCGTTACGACCTTGGTGAGGTAGGACGTTTTAGAATGAACGATAAATTAAATTTGAATATTCCCAAAGATGTTCGTGTTCTTACCATCGAAGATATTATTGCAATAATGAAGAGCATTATCCAATTGAAAAACGGTCATGTTTCCGTTGATGATATTGATCATCTCGGTAACAGAAGAGTCAGAACGGTTGGTGAACAGTTACAACAACAATTTAATGTCGGCCTTGCCCGCATGGCACGTACAATTCGTGAACGTATGAACATGCGTGATAATGAAAATATGCAACCGCAAAACTTAGTAAATGCACGCACAATCAGTTCTGTTATTAATGCGTTTTTCGGAACAAACCAACTTTCACAATTTATGGATCAAACCAATCCGCTCTCCGAAATGACACATAAAAGAAGAATTTCGGCATTGGGTCCCGGAGGTTTAACAAGAGAAAGAGCCGGTTTTGAAGTTAGAGACGTGCATCACTCTCACTATGGTCGTTTATGCCCTATTGAAACCCCCGAAGGTCCTAACATCGGTCTTATTTCTTCATTAACACTTTATGCACGCGTAAATAACTTCGGATTTTTGGAAACACCCTACAGAAAAGTAAAAGACGGAAAGGTATTAAAGTCGGTTGACTACCTAACTGCCGATCAAGAAGATGAATATATTATTGCCCAAGCAAATGCTCCTATTGACGAGCAAGGTAAATTTTTGCTTGAACGAGTAAAATGCCGTAAGCGAGGCGAGTTCCCTGTTGTTACTCCGGAAAACGTTGATTATATGGATGTTGCTCCTTCGCAACTTGTTAGTGCCGGTGCTTCTCTTATTCCTTTTTTGGAACATGATGATGCCAACCGTGCTTTGATGGGCTCTAACATGCAACGTCAAGCTGTTCCGTTATTGGTACCCGAAGCTCCGCTTGTCGGAACCGGTATGGAATACAAAATTGCTCACGATTCCAAATCCATTATTATGGCAGAGGATAAGGGCGTTGTAGAGTATGTGGATTCTAAAAAAATTGTAGTTAAATACGATTCCGATCCGGATAGTTTCGAATCTTTAACTTCGTTTGACGAAGATCGAAAAGTTGAATATACTCTTATTAAATTTAACGGAACCAACCAGGAAACTTGTTTTAATCAACGTGCTGTTGTTAAAGCGGGGCAAAGAGTTAAGAAAGGTGATGTGCTTGCCGATGGTCCTTCAATTGATAAGGGCGAGTTGGCACTCGGCAAAAACGTGCTTGTTGCGTTTATGCCTTGGCGCGGATACAACTTTGAAGATGCCATTATTATTAGTGAAAGAATTGTTGCCGACGATGAGTTTACTTCTTTGCATATTGAGGAATTTGAACTTCAGGTTCGTGAAACAAAACGCGGTGACGAAGAATTAACCCGCGATATTCCCAACGTTAGCGAAGAAGCAACTAAAGACCTTGACGAACGCGGTATTATACGTGAAGGAGCAGAGGTTAAAGAAGGTGATATTTTAATCGGTAAAATTACTCCTAAAAGCGAAAGCGACCCTACCCCGGAAGAGAAATTGCTTAAAGCAATTTTCGGGGATAAAGCCGGCGATGTTAAAGATGCTTCTTTAAAAGCTCATCCCGGTTTAAAAGGAACGGTTATTAAAACACGTTTGTTTACTCGCAAGCGTAGAGATGCCGAAGCTAAAAAACAAGAGAAAAAAGAGATTGAAGCTTTGGAAAAAGAGTTTAGCATTAAAAGAGCTAAACATTACAATAAATTAGTAGAAAAATTAGGCAAAATTACAAAAGGCAAAAAAACAGTTGGTATCAGCGATTTGGACGGAACTTCCGTTCTCAGAAAAAACACTTCTATTTCAGAAAATACATTTACTGATATCGAAGATGTTACCAAATTGGATTATACCCAAGATTGGTTTGCCGATGAAGAAACAAATTTAATGGTTAAAACTTTATTCGGTAATTATTTTAAAATTCTTGCCGATTACGAAGAAGATTTTAAACGATTAAAATTAAACATACAAAGTGGAGATGAATTGCCCCCCGGTGTTGTTCAACTTGCAAAGGTTTATGTTGCAAAAAAACGTAAACTTCAAGTGGGCGATAAAATGGCCGGGCGCCACGGTAACAAAGGCGTTGTTGCAAAGGTTGTGCCAAAAGAAGACATGCCCTATTTGGAAGACGGAACACCTGTTGACATAGTTCTTAATCCGCTTGGCGTACCTTCTCGTATGAATCTTGGACAGTTGTACGAAACAGCCCTGGGATGGGTAGGCAAAAAACTTGGTGTTAAATTTGAAACCCCTATTTTTGATGGTGCAAAAGTAGAAGATGTTGAAAACTTTATTGAAGAAGCCGGATTACCTGTAGGTAGCAAAACTACAATGTATAACGGAAGAACCGGTGAAAAGTTCCATCAAAAAGTTACTTGCGGATATATTTATATGCTTAAACTGGGACACATGATTGACGACAAACTTCACGCACGCTCCATTGGCCCTTATTCATTAATTACCCAGCAGCCCCTTGGCGGTAAAGCCCAATTTGGCGGGCAACGTTTTGGTGAGATGGAAGTATGGGCGCTTGAAGGCTACGGGGCTTCTAATGTTTTACAAGAAGTTCTTACCGTAAAAAGTGATGATGTTGAAGGACGTGCCAAAACTTACGAGGCAATTGTTAAAGGTGAAAATTTCTCTCGTCCTTCTATGCCCGAAGCATTTAATGTATTAGTAAAAGAGTTACAAGGTTTAGGTTTAGAGATAAAGATAAACTAGTTAAACTAAATCTTTAAAGTTTAAGGAGAATTATTTATGAGATTCAAAACACAAGAATCAAGAATAAAAAGCATAAACCAGCTAACTATTAGTTTGGCTAGTCCCGATACAATACTTTCTAGATCTCACGGTGAAGTTACAAAACCGGAAACAATTAACTATAGATCGTTCAGACCTGAAAAAGACGGTTTGTTCTGCGAAAAGATTTTCGGCCCCGTAAAAGATTGGGAATGTGCATGCGGGAAATATAAAGGCATAAGATATAAAGGAATTGTTTGCGACCGTTGCGGCGTTGAGGTTACTCAGAAAAAAGTACGGCGCGAAAGAATGGGGCATATTCACCTTGCGGTTCCCGTTGTTCATATCTGGTTTTTCAAGTCACTTCCTTCCAAAATCGGAAATATTATCGGAATGAAAACAAAAGAGTTGGAACGGATTATTTATTACGAATCGTATGTTGTAATAAATCCAGGAACAACCGGATTACAGTTTAAGGATTTAATTTCCGAAGACCAATATTACGAAATTCTTTATTCTTTGGACCACGATAACGATGCACTTGCAGATGATGACCCGAAAAAATTTATTGCAAAAATTGGTGGCGACGGTGTTAGAGAATTATTAAAAACAATTAATGTTGAAGCCACATTCAGAGAATTAAAAGAGCAATTAAAAATTGAAACCTCGCAACAAAAAAGAGGCGACTTGCTTAAACGTCTTCGTGTACTGGAATCTTTTAGAGAACATGAAGATAAAATTGCGAATAAACCCGAGTGGATGGTGTTAAACATTTTGCCTGTTATTCCGCCGGAATTGCGTCCGCTTGTTCCGTTGGAAGGCGGTAGATTTGCCACAAGCGATTTAAACGATTTATATCGCAGAGTTATTATCAGAAACAACAGATTAAAAAGGTTAATAGATATTAAAGCTCCCGAAGTAATTCTTCGTAACGAAAAACGAATGCTTCAGGAAGCTGTTGATGCTTTGTTCGATAATTCCCGACGCGGAAGCGCAGTACGTAGCGATGGCAACAGACCGTTAAAATCCCTTAGCGATATGCTTAAAGGTAAGCAGGGACGCTTCCGTCAGAATTTGCTTGGTAAACGCGTGGATTACTCCGGCCGTTCGGTTATTGTTGTGGGGCCTGAATTGAAACTGCATCAGTGCGGGCTTCCCAAAAACATGGCGATAGAATTATTTAAACCGTTTGTAGTGCGTAAATTAATTGAGCGCGGATATTACAAAACAGTTAAAAGTGCCCGCAAAGCCGTTGATAGAAAAGAACCGATTATTTGGGATATTTTGGAAAGATTAATTGACGGACATCCGGTATTGCTAAACCGTGCCCCTACTTTGCACAGACTCGGTATTCAAGCGTTTCAGCCGGTGCTTATAGACGGAAAGGCAATTCAATTACACCCGATGGTATGTACGGCATTTAACGCCGACTTTGACGGTGACCAAATGGCTGTTCACGTTCCTCTTTCGTACGAGGCACAATTGGAAGCATCTTTGCTGATGTTATCAAGTCATAATATCCTTTCTCCTCAAAACGGAAGTCCTATTGTTGTCCCTACACAGGATATTGTTCTAGGCTGTTACTATTTAACAAAAGTTAAAGCCGGTGCAAAAGGGGAAGGTATGGTGTTTGCCGATACCCAAGAAGTTCACATTGCATACGATAACGGTGCTGTTGAACTTCATGCAAAAATTAAAGTTAAAATTAATGGCGAGTTGATAGAAACAACAGTAGGACGCGTTATTTTTAACGAAATTGTTCCTCCTGAAATGGGATTTTGGAATGAACTGCTAATTAAAAAAGTGTTTAGCGGATTTATATATAAAATGTTTGTTAAACTTGGTAACGAAGTTACTGCAAACTTCCTTGATAATTTGAAAGAGTTGGGATATAAATATTCAACGGCTGCCGGTATTTCAATTTCGTTCAGCGATATGATTGTACCCGACGAGAAAAAGGCCATGATTGACGATTCCAACAAAAAGGTTTCGGAAATTATGGACGAACATGATCAAGGTTTTATTACAGATGCGGAACGTTACAATAAAATTATTGACGTTTGGACACATACAACAAATAATGTTGCAAAATCGTTGATGGAAAAAATCAGGACAGACCAAGGCGGATTTAATTCGTTACATATGATGGTGGACTCCGGTGCAAGAGGTTCTCAAGAACAAGTTCGTCAGTTAGCCGGTATGCGCGGTTTGATGATGAAACCTCAAAAATCTCTTTCCGGGGCTTCCGGCGAAATTATTGAAAATCCGATTGTGGCTAACTTTAAAGAAGGTCTTTCCGTGCTTGAGTATTTTATCTCTACTCACGGTGCTCGTAAAGGGCTTGCCGATACCGCACTTAAAACAGCTGATGCAGGTTATTTAACCCGTCGTTTAACGGACGTTGCACAAGATGTTATTGTAACGGAAGAAGATTGCGGAACAATTAGAGGTGTTGATGTTTCCGCAATTAAAGATGTTGAGCTTGAAAGAGAACCTTTGGCGGAACGTATAACGGGGCGTGTTGCTCAAGAAGATATTTACGACCCGCGTACGGATGAGCTTATTGTTGAAACCGGTGAATTAATTGACGAAGAAAAAGCCGAACAAATTGACGAAGCGGCAATTGATTCGGTATTTATCAGAACAGTACTTACTTGTGAATCCGAGAGAGGTATTTGTGCTAAATGTTACGGAAGAAACTTAACTACCGGTAAATTGGTTGGTATAGGCGAATCCGTTGGTATTATTGCCGCTCAATCAATTGGTGAACCGGGTACTCAGTTAACATTACGTACGTTCCACTTGGGTGGTACTTCTTCGCGTATTGCAAGTCAATCCGAAGTTTCATCCAGTATTGACGGTATTGTTAAATTTGATAAAATAAATTATGTGGAAAGAGAAGATCTTATTTTCGGTAAAGTTAAAATTGTAACCGGAAGACGCGGTTCCATCGGTATTTTTGATGAAGATGGTCGTCAGATGAAAAAATACGATATTCCTTACGGTGCCGAACTTAGAGTTAAAGAAAATCAAGCCGTTAAAAAAGGTCAACCCCTTTATAATCACGACCCGTATAATGCAGTTATTCTTACCGACGTAAAAGGAACCGTTAAATTTGTTGATTTGATAGATAATTCCACAATTAAACAAATTGCCGATGAACAAACCGGGCACGTCCAGAAAGTTGTAATAGAATCTAAAGATAAAACATTAACCCCAAGTATTGTTGTTACTGATGAGAAGGGAGAAGAAAAAACATTTAACTTACCTACGGGTGCTTATCTTTCCGTGGAAGATGGTACAACGGTTGGTGCCGGAACAATTTTGGCAAAAATTTCAAAATCCGATTCAAAAAGTAGAGATATCACAGGTGGTCTTCCGAGAGTTACGGAATTGTTCGAAGCCCGTAGCCCGCATGACCCTGCTATCGTTTCCGAAATTGAAGGTATTGTTAAATTCGGTGCTCGTAAAAAAGGTTCACGAGAAATTATTGTCGAATCTGTTGACGGAATGGATGAGAAAAAATATAATGTTCCTTACGGCAAACATATTCTTGTTCAGGAAGGTGACGAAATTCCTGCTGGTGAAAAAATTACCGACGGACCAATTGACCCGCACGATATCTTGAAAATACGCGGTACAAATGCAGTGCAAGAATATCTTGTTAACGAAATACAAGATGTGTACAGATTGCAAGGTGTAAAATTAAACGATAAGCATATTGAAGTAATTGTACGTCAAATGTTACGCAAATTACGAATAATTTCCTCAGGTGATACTTCCTTTATTGAAGAAGACTTGGTTAATAGAGCAATTGTTGTAGCCGAAAACAAGAGAATGTTAGAATCGGTTTATGTGGAAAATCCGGGAGGTTCCAAGTTAGAAGTCGGCGACATAATTTCCAGAACCAAAATGCGAGAAATCAATTCCGATTTGGAAAGAAAAGGCAAAGAGTTACTTCAAGTTAGAGATGCCGAACCTGCAACATTCGATAATGTATTGCTTGGTATTACACAATCGGCACTTTCAACGGAAAGTTTCATATCTGCCGCTTCATTCCAAGAAACCACCAAAGTATTAACAAATGCAGCTATTGCGGCAAAAGTTGATAAGTTGACTGGATTGAAAGAAAATGTGGTAATAGGCGGAAAAATTCCTGCCGGTACCGGACTTAAAAAGTATGAAAATATTATTCTTAAAACGGAAGAAATTGTGGAAGAAACCGAAGCCGAAGAATCAGGTAAAATAGTTTCAGAAGACGGCAAAAAAGAAGAATAAAAGGTATAAAAATATTAATCAGTGTGCTTGACATACTCGAATATTAAAGGTATATTGAGAGTCTGAATTTTTAAGCACTTTAAAATTTTATGGAGGTAAATAAGTGCCAACAATAAATCAGTTGGTTAGAAAAGGACGCAAGGTTGTAGAGTCTAAAAACAAGGCTCCGGCATTGGAAGCATGCCCTCAAAAAAGGGGAGTTTGCACCAGAGTTTATACAACAACTCCTAAAAAACCTAACTCAGCATTGCGTAAAGTTGCCCGTGTACGGTTAACAAACGGTATGGAAGTTACGGCATATATTCCTGGAGAAGGACATAATTTGCAAGAACACTCTATAGTATTAATTAGAGGTGGAAGAATCAAAGATCTTCCGGGTGTTCGTTATCATATAGTTCGCGGTTCGCTTGATACAAGTGGAGTTGACGATAGAAAGAAAAGTAGATCTAAATACGGTACTAAAAAACCTAAAAAATAACAGATTGATATGAGAAAGAGAAGAGCAGAAAAAAGATACATTAAACCCGATCCGAAATTTAACGACGTATTAGTTGCTAAGTTTGTTAACTATATTATGTTAGATGGAAAAAAATCTACTGCAAGAAACGTTGTGTACGAATCGTTTGAGTTGATTGAAAAAAGGACAAAAAAACCGGCTTTGGAAATATTTAAAAAAGCTGTTAGCAATGTTCAACCATTGGTAGAAGTAAGAAGCCGCAGAGTTGGCGGGGCAACTTACCAAGTACCAATGGAAGTTAGACCCGAGCGTAGAATTGCTTTGGCGTTACGTTGGCTTAAAAGATATTCAAAAGATAGAAAAGATAAAACCATGGCAGAAAAGTTAGCGGCGGAATTAATCTCTGCTTCTAACGGTGAAGGAGCGTCGGTTAAGAAAAAAGATGATACACACAGAATGGCCGAAGCAAACAAAGCCTTTGCGCATTTTAAGTGGTAAAAAGATGATATTTTGATTAAGGATTTTGATTAGATGGCTAGTAAGAGAGTAGAATTAAATAAAGTAAGAAATATCGGTATTATGGCTCATATCGATGCAGGTAAAACCACCACTACCGAGCGTATTCTGTACTATACGGGTAAAACCCACAGAATAGGCGAAGTACACGAAGGCGGTGCTACCATGGATTGGATGGAGCAGGAAAAAGAACGCGGTATTACAATTACAAGTGCTGCTACAACTGCATTTTGGAACGGGCACCAGATAAATATTATTGACACTCCCGGACACGTTGATTTTACGGTTGAAGTTGAGCGTTCGCTCCGTGTGTTGGATGGTGCAGTCGCTTTGTTTTGTGCAGTCGGTGGTGTTGAACCGCAATCCGAAACCGTTTGGCGACAAGCGGATAAATATGGCGTACCTCGTATTGCCTTTGTTAATAAAATGGATCGCGTTGGTGCCGACTTTTTTAATGCTGTTGATATGATGCGTAAAAGATTGGGAGCAAATGCTATTCCAATCACTTTACCGATTGGCGAAGGAGATATGTTCTCCGGCGTTATAGATTTGGTAACCATGAAAGCAAGAATGTATCACGAAGATACTTTGGGTGCTACATTTGAGGATAAAGAAATTCCAAGCGATTTGGCACCTATTGCTGAAAAATACAGAACTATTATGTTGGAAGCCGTTTCGGAAGTTGACGATACGCTTTTGGAAAAATACCTTGACGGCGAAGAAATTACGGAAGATGAAATACAAAAAGTTTTAAGAGATGCAACAATCAATTTAACAATTACACCTGTTTTGTGTGGTTCTTCGTTTAAGAATAAAGGTGTTCAAAAATTGCTTGATTCTGTTGTTGACTTTTTACCATCGCCACTTGATGCCGGAGAATTAACCGTTCATCATATACATCAAGATGACGAGGTTATTAGAAAAATTGATCCTAAAGAAAAATTTACTGCTCTTGCATTTAAAATTATGACCGACCCTTATGTAGGTAAACTATCTTACATAAGAGTATATACCGGGAAATTACAAGCCGGCTCGTATATCTATAATGCTACTTCCGATAAAAAAGAACGCGTAGGACGTATTCTTTTAATGCATGCGGATAAACGTGAAGATATTAACGAATTACGTGCCGGAGATATTGCTGCAATTGTAGGACTTAAATATACTAAAACAGGCGATACTCTTTGTACGGAAGATGATAAAGTTTTGTTGGAAAAAATGGAATTTCCGGAACCTGTTATTCAAATTGCAATTGAACCGAAAACAAAAGCAGACCAAGATAAATTGGCCGATGCATTGGCAAAGCTTTCGGAAGAAGATCCTACATTTAGAGTGATGACCGATGAGGAAACCGGGCAAACACTAATTTCAGGTATGGGAGAACTCCATCTTGAAATTCTTGTTGACAGAATGAAACGTGAATTTAAAGTTGACGCTAATATCGGTAAACCTCAAGTTGCTTACAGAGAAACAATTACCCAGACCGTTCAGGCGGAAGGTAAATTTGTTAAGCAAAGCGGTGGTAGAGGTAAATACGGGCATGTCTGGTTAGAAGTTTCACCTAACGAACCCGGCAAAGGTTACGAATTTGAAAATGCCATAGTTGGTGGAGTTGTTCCTAAAGAATACATAACTCCGGTTTCAAGAGGCGTTGAAGACGCAATGAAAAACGGTGTAATTGCGGGATATCCCGTAGTTGATGTAAAAGTTAAACTTTATGATGGTTCTTATCATGATGTTGATTCAGATGAGGTTTCTTTTAGAGTTGCAGGTTCAATGGCTTTTAGAGAAGCTGCAAAAAAAGCAAAACCGGTATTGTTGGAACCGATGATGAGTATTGAAGTTACAACACCCGAAGAATATATGGGCGATGTAATGGGAGATTTAAATTCGCGTCGCGGTAAAGTTGAAGGATTTGACCCAAGAAAAGATGCACAAGTCATTAAAGCTAAAGTGCCTTTATCGGAAATGTTCGGATATGCAACGGTGTTGCGTTCAATGACTCAAGGACGTGCAATTTATTCGATGCAATTTTCTCATTATTCTCAGGTTCCAAAATCTATTGCGGATGAAATAGCGGAAAAAATAAATTCAAAAAACTGATTAGATAAATTAAGCAATTAAACAAGAATTAAAATAACAAGGAGTTTTCTATGGCAAAGGAAAAATTTGATAGGAGTAAACCTCACGTTAATATCGGTACCATCGGTCACGTGGATCATGGTAAGACTACATTAACAGCAGCTATCACAATGTCGTTAGCTAAAAAAGGTTTATCGGAAAAAAGATCATTTGATAGTATTGATAATGCACCTGAAGAAAGGGAAAGAGGTATTACCATTGCTACTGCTCACGTTGAGTATGAAACAGAAAAAAGACACTATGCACACGTTGACTGTCCGGGACACGCCGACTATGTTAAAAACATGATTACCGGTGCTGCTCAAATGGATGGTGCCATTTTGGTTGTTGCTGCAACAGACGGTCCTATGCCTCAAACAAGAGAGCATATTCTTCTTGCACGCCAGGTTGGTGTTCCAAGAATTGTTGTTTATATGAACAAAGTTGATTTGGTTGACGACGAAGAATTGGTTGAATTGGTAGAAATGGAATTAAGAGAACTTCTTTCCGAATATGAATTCCCAGGTGATGAAATTCCAATTATTAAGGGTTCTGCTCTTCAAGCTTTGGAAGCAGCTTCAGGGGATGCTCCTGCGGACGATCCTAGAATGAACAGCATTTGGGAATTGATGGATGCGGTTGATGAATATGTTCCCGTTCCTGAAAGAGATTCCGACAAACCATTCTTGATGCCTGTTGAGGACGTATTTTCAATTACCGGACGTGGAACTGTTGCTACCGGTAGAGTAGAACGCGGCGAAATTAAACTTAATGAAGAAGTTGAACTTATCGGTCTTGGTGTTCATAAAAAAACCGTTGTTACCGGTATTGAAATGTTTAGAAAAGAACTTGATTCCGCTATGGCAGGAGATAATGCCGGTCTTCTTATGAGAGGTATTGATAAAAAAGAAATCCAAAGAGGTATGGTATTGGCTAAACCTGGTTCAATAACCCCTCATACAAAATTTGAAGGCGAAGTTTATATCCTTTCAAAAGATGAAGGCGGACGCCATACACCGTTTTTTAACGGTTACAGACCACAGTTCTATTTCAGAACAACGGATGTAACAGGTATAGCAACATTACCTGAAGGTACGGAAATGGTTATGCCCGGAGATAATGTTAAAATGACAGTTGAATTAATTTCGGAAATTGCAATGGAAGAAGGATTACGTTTTGCTATCCGTGAGGGTGGTAGAACCGTAGGAGCCGGCGTAGTTTCAAAAATTATTGAATAAGTAATAAAAGTTAGCATAAATGCCCGATTGAGTTAAATCAATCGGGCAAATAATTAAGGAGAGAAAATTTTGGCAAGTCAAAAAATTAGAATAAAATTAAAATCATACGATCATATTTTGATTGATAAATCGACTGAAAAAATTATTAAAACTGTTAAAAGTTCAGGTGCGGTTGTATCCGGACCAATTCCTTTGCCAACAAGAAGATCAGTTTATACAGTTTTACGCTCTCCTCACGTAGATAAAAAATCGCGTGAACAATTTGAAATAAGAGCACATAAAAGAATTATTGATATACATAACTCTAACAATAAAACCGTCGACTCGTTAAGTAAGCTAGAAATTCCGGCGGGTGTTGATATTGAGATTAAGTTATAAGGATTTGGATCATGCCAGGACTGTTAGGTAAAAAAATAGGAATGACGAATTATTACTCCGAAGATGGGGTAGTATCACCGGTTACTGTTATTGAAGCAGGTCCGTGTAGAGTTGTTTCTATTAAAACAAAAGAAAATGATGGATATGAAGCACTTCAGTTGGGCTTTGGTGAAAAGAAAGAAAAGCACCTAAACAAACCGCAAATTGAAGATTATAAAAAGAAAAATATTTCTCCTGCTGCGGTTTTAAAAGAATTTAGAAATTTTGATATTTCGGAATATAATATTGGTGATGAATTAACAGTTGAGTTATTTTCAGAAGGCGAAAAAATCAAAGTTTCCGGAACTGCCAAAGGTAAAGGATTTCAGGGTGTTATGAAACGTCACGGTTTTGGCGGTGGTCAAAGAACTCACGGTCAAGGCGACAGAGAAAGAGCTCCGGGTTCTATCGGGCAGAGTTCTTATCCTTCAAGAGTATTGAAAGGAACAAGAATGGCAGGACGTACCGGCGGTAAAAGAATTACCACTTCCGGATTAAAAGTTGTAAAAGTAATTGCCGATAAGAACATTATCTTGGTTAAAGGAGCTGTTCCAGGAGCAATTAATTCAATAGTTGAAATTAAAAAGTAATTGGTTAAATGATGAAGTTAGATGTTTATAAAATAGACGGTACGCAAGAATCTTCGGTAGAATTATCTGAAGATGTTTTTGGAATTGAACCTAATGATCATGTTATTTATCTTGCCGTAAAAGCATATTTGGCAAATCAGCGTCAAGGTACTCATAAAACCAAGGAACGAAGTGAAGTTAGAGGTGGCGGTAAAAAACCTTGGAAACAAAAAGGTAGAGGTACTGCCCGTTCCGGAACATCTCGTTCTCCAATTTGGATTGGCGGTGGTACGATTTTTGGCCCTAAACCGAGAAATTACAGACAAAAATTGAATAAAAAGGTTAAAAGTTTGGCACGTAAATCTGCATTAAGTTATAAAGCTTCTGCAGAACAAATTATGATTGTTGAAGATTTTAATTTTGATACGCCCCAAACAAAAGAGTTTGTTAAAATGCTTGACGCATTAAAAATTTCCGGTAAAAAAACATTGCTTTTAACCGGAGAGCATCAAGAGAATGTTTATAAATCCGGTAGAAATGTTGAGAAGGTTAAAGTTCTTGAAGCTGTAAACGCATCTACATACGATCTGTTAAACAATCAAGTGTTGGTGTTGCAAAAAAGTGCAATTGATAAATTAGTTAGTACATTCAATTAAAAGGTTAATTGGTATTAGGATGAACAACAATATTTTAATAAAACCCTTAGTTACTGAAAAACTTACCGACCTTATGGAACGTGAGAATAAATATGGTTTTGTTGTAGATTATAACGCAAACAAAATTGAAATAGCTAAGGCAATCGAAAAAAGATTTGAGGTTAATGTGGTTGCTGTTAATACTATACGGTATAAAGGCAAAACCAAAACTCAATTTACACGTAAAGGTAGATTTGTTGGTAAAACACCTCAGTTTAAGAAAGCAATTATTACATTAAAGGAAGGTCAAACACTTGATCTTTTTGAAGAAGTGTAGATATTAGGAATTGGAGCTTATTTAGATGGGAATTAGAAAATTAAAACCGAATACTCCCGGAACAAGATATCAGTCTATTTCTACTTTTGAAGAAATAACTAAATCTACTCCGGAAAAATCTTTGACTGTTGCACTTAAAAAGTCTGGCGGAAGAAATAATCTTGGTAGATTGACAAGCCGTCATATTGGTGGTGGACATAAAAGAAAATACAGAATTATTGATTTCAAAAGAAATAAATTTGGTGTTCCTGCAAAAGTATTTTCTATAGAATATGACCCGAACAGATCCTGCAGAATTGCTTTATTGCACTACTTGGATGGTGAAAAGAGATATATTATTGCCCCTGAAGGATTAAAAGTAGGCGATATGGTCAATTCGGGCGAAGGCGTTGAAATCAAAGTAGGTAACGCGATGAAATTAAAAGACCTTCCACTCGGTTCAATAATTCACAATGTTGAATTAAAACCGGGCAAAGGTGGTCAAATTGGTCGTTCTGCCGGTGCATTTATTCAACTTGCAGCAAAAGAAGGTAAATATGCTCAATTGAAATTACCATCCGGCGAAGTTAGAATGGTTTCGTTAGAGTGTATGGCTACATATGGAGCAGTGGGTAATGCCGAACATGGTAATATCAGTTTAGGTAAAGCCGGAAGAAGTCGTTGGTTAGGACGCAGGCCTCATGTACGCGGTGTTGTTATGAATCCGGTTGATCACCCTATGGGTGGTGGTGAAGGAAGAACTTCAGGAGGCGGTCATCCGGTTTCACCTTGGGGACAACCCGCCAAAGGTTATAAAACAAGAAAGAAAAAGAAAGAATCTAATAAATTTATTGTTAAACGAAGAAAGAAATAGAGTAGAGTTTAAGTATGCCAAGATCAGTTAAAAAAGGTCCGTTTATTGACGCAAAATTGTTAAAAAGAGTTCAACAACTTAATGAGAGTAACCAGAAAAAAATTATAAAAACATGGTCTCGCGCAAGTACTATTTCTCCGGATTTTGTTGGGCACACAATTGCCGTTCATAACGGCAACAAAATGATTCCCGTTTACATTTCGGAAAATATGGTTGGTCATAAGTTAGGGGAGTTTGCTCCTACAAGAATATTTAGAGGACATCCAATGTCTAAAGCTGAAAAAGCAGCAAAGATGAGAAAATAATTAATAAGGTATTAGATAAATGGAAGCAAGAGCAACACATAAATACATTACGTCGTCCCCAAGAAAAATGAGATTGGTTGTCGACCTCATTAGAGGTATGGACGTTGAGAAAGCAATTGAAGTATTACACTTTAGCCCTAAGCATGCATCAAAATATGCCGAAAAAGTTTTAAGGTCCGCTGTTTCTAATCTTCTTAACAAAGATGAGGATTCAACATTGGAACCGGCCGATTTGTATGTAAAAGAGGCATATGTAAATCAAGGTCCGACATTAAAAAGAATGTTACCTGCCCCAATGGGTAGAGCTTATAGAATAAGAAAAAGATCTAATCACTTAACAATAGTTGTAGCTAGCAAAAGTTAGTTGAGGAGGAATATTTGGGTCAGAAAGTAAATCCAATAGGTTTTAGAGTAGGTATAATTAGAGGATGGGAATCCAACTGGTATGAAAGCGGTAGTTATGCTGAAAAATTAAATGAAGACAAAAAGTTACGAACTTACATAAGAAATCGCTTAAAAAAAGCCGGTATTTCAAGGATTGTAATTGATCGTACATCTAAAAACACTGTAATTACAATACATACATCGCGGCCTGGTGTTGTTATTGGTAAAAGCGGAAAAGAGATTGCGCAAATTGAACAGGAATTAAAAAGCATTACTAATAAAGAGGTAAAAGTTCAGATTTCCGAAATTAAAAGACCTGAGTTAGATGCTTATCTTGTTGCTGAAAATATAGGTATTCAATTGCAAGGTAGAATTTCGTTTCGACGTGCGATGAAATCTGCAATTACATCTGCTCGCAGAATGGGAGCCGAAGGTATAAGAGTTATGTGTTCGGGTCGTTTAGGTGGTGCTGAAATGGCAAGAACAGAACAGTATAAAGAAGGGAAAATTCCTTTACATACATTGCGTTCCGATATAGATTACGGGACATACACAGCACAAACAATATATGGTTCCATCGGTGTAAAAGTTTGGATTTGCCGAGGTGAAGTTTTAGGAAAAAGATTATCTGACTAAGAGTTTGAGGAGTTATTCTGATGTTAATGCCCAAGAGAGTAAAATACAGAAAATCACATAGAGGTAGAAGAAAAGGGAAAGCATATCGCGGAAGTACAATTACCTTTGGCGATTTTGCAATAAAAGCTACCGAAGCCGGTTGGATTACCAGCCGACAAATTGAAGCTTGTCGTGTTGCTATTACCAGAACAATGAAACGTGACGGTAAAGTGTGGATAAGAATTTTTCCCGATAAACCTGTTTCCAAAAAACCTTTGGAAACAAGAATGGGTAAAGGTAAAGGTAATCCAGAGTTTTGGGTTGCCGTAGTTAAACCCGGAAGAATTTTGTTTGAGGTAACAGGTGTACCGAAAGAAGTTGCAATGAAAGCATTTAGGTTGGCAGGACATAAATTGCCGATTAAAACTACTACTTCCGTTAGACCGGATTACGAAGAAAATTAATGTAAGGATTGAAGATGAAAATCTACGAAATTCGTGAAATGAGTAATGAAGAAATATTAAAAAGAATTGAAGAAGAAGAAAAAAATTTAATAGATCTTCAATTTCAAAATGCAATGAAAACTTTAACCAATACGGCAAAATTAAAGTTGGTAAAAAAAGATATTGCCAAAATGAAAACGGTGCTTAAAGAAAGAGAACTTGAAGCACAAGTATCCGAGAAAGAATAATTTAGGAAATTGGAATAAAATGGAAACAAGAGCATTAAGAAAAACAAGAATCGGTGTTGTTGTAAAAAACAAAATGGATAAAAGTATTACAGTTGCAATCGAAAGAAAGGTAGCGCATCCTATTTATAAAAAATATTTTAAGAAAACAACAAGATTAATGGCTCACGACGAAAATAACGAATGTAGTGTTGGAGATGTTGTTAAAATAATGGAAACACGTCCGTTAAGTAAAAATAAGAATTGGCGTTTAGTAGAAATAGTTGAAAAAGCTAAATAAAAAGGTAGCGAGCAGGAGAGTTTTGAAATGATTCAAGCAGAAACAAATTTAGCGGTGGCTGATAATTCAGGTGCTAAAAAAATAAGATGTATAAAAGTATTGGGTGGCAGCGGCAGAAAATATGCCAGTGTTGGCGATTTGATTGTTGTTACGGTTAAAGCTGCTATTCCTAATGCCGGTGTAAAAAAAGGTGAAGTTTCCAGAGCGGTTGTTGTTAGAACCGCTAAAGAAGTTAGACGTAACGACGGTTCATACATCCGTTTTGACGAAAATGCCGCAGTGTTACTTAATGCACAAAACGAACCTCGCGGAACGCGTATTTTCGGACCTGTTGCCCGTGAACTTCGAGATAAGAAATTTATGAAAATTATTTCACTTGCACCCGAAGTATTATAAAATAAGGATTTTGTTAAGATGAAAATTAGAAAAAATGATAATGTTGTTATAATTGCCGGAAACTCTAAAGGAAGTACCGGAAAAATATTAAAGGTTTTTCCTAAAAAAAACAGAGTTATTGTTGAAGGTGTGAATATCAGAAAAAGACATACAAAACCCAACCAAGCAAATCCGCAAGGTGGAATTATTGAAAAAGAAGCACCGATTGACGCATCGAATGTAATGATTATTGACCCTAAAACCGGAGATGCTACAAGAATAGGAGCAAAAATTATTATTGATGATAAAACCGGAAAAAAGAAAATAGTTAGAGTTAGTAAGTCTAGCGGTGAAATGCTTTAATTGAATTTTAAGGATTAAGACAAACAATGGCAAAGAAAGAAGCAAAAAAAGAAGTATCGAAAGAAACAAATAACGTAAAAGTTCCCGTTCTTTTATTAGAGAAATATAAAGCGGAAATTATTCCCGCATTGAAAGAAAAATTTAACTACTCTAATATTATGGAAGTACCCAAATTAGAGAAAATTGTGGTAAATATGGGAGTTGGTGAAGCGACAAACGATTCCAAAGCATTGGATGCTGCGGTTAAAGATTTGGAAACTATTACCGGACAAAAAGCTCAAATACGAACCGCAAAAAAATCAATCTCTAATTTTAAACTTCGTGAAGGTATGAAAATAGGTGCTAAAGTTACTCTTCGTGGCAGAAGAATGTACGAGTTCCTTAACAGATTAATTTCTATCGCTCTGCCACGTGTACGCGATTTTAGAGGTATTCCCGATAAAGCTTTTGACGGAAGAGGAAATTATACTCTTGGAATTAAAGAACAAATTATTTTTCCTGAAATTGATGTTGATAAAATAAACAAAATTATTGGAATGGATGTTACATTTGTAACAACAGCTAAAACAGATAACGAAGCATACGAATTGTTATTAGCATTTGGTGTTCCTTTTAAGAAAAAACAAGCTTAGGTGGTAAATTTAGATGGCAAGAAAATCAATAATAGCAAGAGAAGCTAAAAGAAGAAAAACTGTTGAAAAATATGCGGCATTAAGAAAAGAATTGAAAGAGAAAGGTGATTATGAAGCATTACAAAAACTACCTAGAAATGCTTCGCCCGTACGCCTTAAAAACAGATGCTCTATGACAGGAAGAGCAAGAGGTTATTACAGAAAATTTGGAATTTCGAGACTTGTATTTAGAGAAATGGCTCTAAGAGGTGAAATTCCCGGAATTAAAAAAGCCAGTTGGTAAATTATTAGGAGAGTATGATATGCCAGTTACTGATCCAGTTGCTGATTTTTTGACTAGAATTAGAAATGCAATAAAAGCTAAAAAAAGATTTGTAGATATACCTTCTTCCAAAATGAAAGTGGGTTTAGCGGAAATTATGAAAAATGCTAAGTTTATTGTTGATTATAACGTTACCGAAGACAATAAGCAAAATGTGTTAAGAATATTTTTAAAATATGTTGACGGCGAATCCTCTATTACAGGATTGAAAAGAATCAGCACACCCGGTCTAAGACAATATGTTGATGCGGATAATATTCCCCGCGTATTAAACGGATTGGGCTTGGCTGTTATTTCTACCTCGAAGGGATTGTTAACAGATAAAGAAGCGAAAAGAGCTGCTGTCGGTGGCGAAGTTATTTGTCACATTTGGTAAAATTTGAACGGAGAAGATTAAGTGTCTAGAATAGGTAAAAATCCAGTTAACATTAAAGATGTCGAAGTTACAAAAGACGGACAGAATATTAAAGTGAAAGGTAAATTAGGTGAATTGGAAATGACTGTTCATCCTAATATTACAGTTGATATTGAAGGTGATGAATTGGTTGTAAAGCGTTCTGACGATCAAAAAGAGAATAGAGCTTTACACGGTTTAACCAGAGCTTTAATTCAAAATATGGTAACCGGTGTTACGGAAGGATATTCCAAAACGTTGGATATTGTCGGCGTTGGTTATAAAGCGGAATTAAAAGGTGCCAATTTATTTTTAACAATAGGTTATTCTCATCCGATATATTTTGTTCCCCCTGCAGAAATTAAATTGGAAGTTCCGCTTCCCACACAAATAAAAATAAGTGGTATCGATAAAGAATTAGTCGGACAGGTTGCCGCAAAAATCAGATCTTTCAGAAAACCTGAACCGTACAAAGGAAAAGGGATTAAGTACAGTAACGAAATTATTATCAAAAAAGCCGGTAAAACTGCTAAATAATTTTAGGTAAAGATAAAATGTTAAAGAAAATTAAGCAACGTAGAGAACGTAAAATAAAAAGAGTTAGAAAAAATTTATTCGGAACCCCGGAACGACCGAGATTAACAGTTTTTAAAAGTTTGAACCATATTTATGCTCAAATTATTGATGATACGCAAAGCAAAACATTAGTTGCTGCTTCAACTTTGTCCAAAGAAATTGCCGAGGAATTAGCAAAAGCAAAAGGTAAAGTTGAAAAAAGTAAAATTGTCGGTAAATTGATAGGAAAAAAAGCTACCGAACTAAAAATTGAACAAGTTGTATTCGATAGAGGTTTAAACAAATACCACGGTAGAGTTAAAGCTGTGGCAGATGGTGCCCGCGAAGGCGGACTTAAATTTTAGTTAGTTTTTCAGTCCTATGGTGTAATGGTAGCACAGCAGTTTTTGGAGCTGCTTGTCTAGGTTCGAATCCTGGTAGGACTGCAATAAATTTGTAATTATAGGAGTGTATAATTGAAGCCTAAAAAAGTACAAAATCCTGATGGATTAAAAGAAAAAGTTGTTCATATTAATCGCGTTGCAAAAGTGGTTAAAGGTGGTAGAAGATTCAGTTTTAATGCCATTGTTGTTGTTGGCGATTCAAAAGGTAAAGTTGGTGTCGGGCTTGGTAAGGCAAACGAAGTTACTGATGCAATATCAAAAGGTATAGATGATGCAAGAAAAAATGTTAAAAGCGTAACATTGGTTAATGGAACAATTCCTCACGAAATTATTGGTAAGTACGGCGCAGGAAAAGTTTTATTGAAACCTGCATCTCCTGGTACCGGTGTAATTGCAGGTGGCGGAGTTCGTGCAGTACTTGAAGCTGCCGGTGTGGAAAATATTTTAACTAAATCTTTAGGTTCAAGTAACTCTCACAATCAAGTTAAAGCAACATTAAACGGCCTGTTAGCTCTAATTGATGCTAAAAAAATGGCTGCAAAACGTGGTATGACAGTTGAAGAATTGTTTAACGCCTAATTGAGGAATGGAATGGCTAAAAAATTAAACGTTACACAAACAAAAAGTGTTATTGACAGACCTAAATCCCAAAAACTTACCATAGAAGCATTGGGATTGGGAAGACCTAATTACAGTAAAATTCATAACGATACACCTCAAATTAGAGGAATGATAAACAAAGTATCGCATTTAGTAAAAGTTGAAGAAATTGAAGAGTAGGCAATCGAATGGATATTTTAAGTAATCTTAAAGCAGCAAAAGGTGCAACAAAAAATAGAAAAAGAGTTGGACGCGGGGAAGGAACCGGGCGTGGCGGTACAGCTACAAGAGGTTCTAACGGTCAAAAATCCCGTTCCGGTTATAAATATCGTGCATGGTTTGAAGGCGGTCAAATGCCGTTGCAACGCAGAGTTCCCAAAAGAGGCTTTACTAGTCCTTTCAGAGTGGAATATCAAGTTGTTAATATCAGCACTATTCAAAAACTTATTGACGATAAAAAAATTGAAGAAGGTGTTATTAATGCAGCGGTTTTATACAAAAACGGTGCAATATCAAAAGCCGCTGCTCCTTATAAAATTCTTGGAATGGGAGATATAACCGCTAAAGTTGAAGTAGAAGCACACGGATTCAGTAAATCCGCAAAAGAAAAAATTGAAGCTGCCGGTGGAACTATTAAAGAGATTAAAGACTAATGGGAAAATTACAAGAAACATTTAGAAATATTTTCAAGATTCATGAGCTGAGACAAAGAATACTTTATACCTTAGCTCTTCTTGTTGTTGTTAGATTAGGTGCTCATGTTACTTTGCCAGGATTGGATTCATATCTTTTATCCGAAGCAATGGCAAATAAAACCTCGGATAATTTGTTAGGGCTTTACGATTTATTTGCCGGCGGTGCATTCCGTAATGCGGCTATTTTTGCTCTTGGAATTATGCCTTACATTTCCGCATCAATTATTATTCAACTCGGAGGAGCAATTATTCCTTATTTCCAAAAACTTCAAAGGGAAGGGGAAGAAGGTCGTAAAAAAATAACTCAGCTTACAAGGTACGGAACTGTTCTTATTTCTTTGTTTCAATCAATTGGTGTAGTAACCGGTGTAATTATGAATTTATCTTTTAATGGCGTTCCTGTTGTTCCCGAAGAAATTCGAGGAGTTGGATTTGTAATTACTGCTGTTATTATTTTGGTTGCCGGTACTGTTTTTATGATGTGGATTGGCGAGCAAATTACGGATAAAGGAATCGGTAACGGTATTTCGTTAATCATTTTTATAGGAATTATTAACAGATTGCCGTTTGCTATGCTTGACGAGTATAGATTAATTGCTTCGGGAACCAGAAACATTGTTATAGAAATTGTTATTTTGGCTTTGATGGTTCTTATTATTGCCGGCATTGTTTTGGTTACGGAGGGCACACGCAGAATACCGGTGCAATATGCTAAACGCGTTGTAGGTAGAAAAGTCTACGGCGGAGTAACACAATATATCCCGTTAAAAGTAAATACAGCGGGAGTAATGCCGATAATTTTTGCTCAAGCAATTATGTTTATTCCAAGTACGGTTTTATCATTTTTTCCTAATAACGAATTTTTACAGTCCGTAGCCGGATATTTTAATTATACCTCGTTTACATACTCGTTTATTTACGGATTGATGATTGTCTTTTTTACATATTTTTATACTGCAATTGCGTTTAATCCTCAAGAAGTTGCAGAAAACATGAAAAAACAAGGTGGATTTATACCGGGAATAAGACCTGGTAAACAAACATCTGAATTTATAGATAATATTTTAACTAAAATAACATTGCCGGGCTCAATCTTTCTAGCAATTATAGCTGTTTTACCGGCATTTATTACACGATTAGGGGTTTCCGGAAGTTTTGCCTCGTTTTTCGGCGGAACAAGTTTGTTGATTATGGTTGGAGTTGCTTTGGATACTTTGCAACAAATTGAATCTCATTTGTTGATGAGACATTACGACGGCTTTATGAAATCCGGGAAATTGAAAGGTCGTAGAGGCGGTGCTATTTAATTGATTTTAATAAAATCAAAAAAAGAGATTGATTTTATTCGAGAAAGCAACCAAATAGTTGCTGAAACTTTACAGCTTGTTAAGCATCATACTAAGCCTGGAGTTTCTACTATTGAGCTTGACAAAATTGCTGAAGATTGGATTAGAAGTAATGGTGGTGTTCCGGCTTTTAAAGGATATAAACAGTACGGAACAATAGATTTTCCGGGAACAATTTGCGCTTCTATAGATGAAGAAGTTGTTCACGGAATACCCGGAGAAAGGGTTCTTCAAGAAGGACAAATTTTTTCGGTTGATATTGGTGTTCTTAAAAACGGTTATTACGGCGACGCTGCAATTTCTATTGCTGTAGGCGAAATTTCGGAAGAGAAAAAGCTTTTGATGAAAGTTACCGAAGAATCGCTTTACAAAGGTATAGAAGCCGCAATATCCGGCAACAGAATTGGTGATATTGGTGCAGCAGTGCAACAATATGTAGAAAGTTTTGGTTTTTCAGTTGTTCGGGATTTATGCGGGCACGGTGTAGGACGTAAACTACATGAAGATCCCCAAATTCCTAACTATGGTAAAAAAGGAACCGGAGCAAAATTAAAAAACGGAATGACAATTGCTATTGAGCCCATGGTAAATATGGGTACGTATAAAGTTGACGTGGCAGATGACGGTTGGACTGTTATTACCGCAGATAGAAAACCTTCAGCACACTTTGAACATTCAATAGCAATTATTGATGGTAAACCAGAAATTTTATCGGTTAGTTAACTATGGCAAAACAAGGTCCAATTAAAATTGACGGAGTTGTTACGGAAACACTCCCTAACGCTAATTTCAAAGTGAAATTAGATAATGGTCATGAAATATTAGCTCATATTTCCGGTAAAATGAGAATGCATTTTATTAAAATTTTGGTGGGTGATAAAGTTGCAATAGAATTATCACCTTATGATTTAAATAAAGGTAGAATTACCTACCGCTATAAATAGGTGGAGAAATAAGATGAAAGTTGGTGCATCTGTAAAAAAAATTTGTGAACATTGTAAAATAATTAAACGCCATGGAACTGTTCGTGTGATTTGTAAAAATCCTAAACACAAACAGAGACAAGGATAATTTAGGAGGTAATTAGTTTGGCTCGTATCGCAGGAATCGATTTACCAAAGCAGAAAAAAGCGTATATAGGATTAACCTATATTTACGGAATTGGTCAGTTTACCGCTAGAGAAATTCTTAAAAAAGCTAATATTGATCCGGATAAAAAAGTAATGGATTTATCGGAGGAAGATGTAGCCTCTATTCGTTCCATTATGACAGCGGAGTATAAAGTTGAAGGTGCTTTAAGAAGTGAGGTTCAGCAAAATATTAAACGTTTGATGGATATTGGGGCATATCGTGGTTTAAGACACCGCAGAGGATTACCCGTAAGAGGTCAGAGAACAAAGACCAATGCAAGAACACGAAAAGGTAAAAAACATACTGTAGCTGGTAAAAAGAAAGCTACCAAGTAATTATTAGGTAATGTAAGGAGTTAAAGTTTTGGCTAAATCAGTTAGAAAAACTAAAAAGAAAGTTCATATTGATGCTATTGGTGTAGCTCATATTAAAGCATCTTTTAACAATATTATTGTTACTTTAACAGATGTTTACGGTAATGCAATTTCTTGGTCTTCTGCCGGTAAAAACGGTTTTAAAGGTTCAAGAAAAAACACACCGTTTGCCGCCCAAGTTTCGGCGGAAAACGCTGCTAAAGAAGCATACGATTTAGGATTAAGAAAAGTGGATGTTTATGTTAAAGGTCCCGGTTCAGGTAGAGAAGCTGCAATTAGAGCTTTAAATACCGCGGGTCTACAAATTTTATCTATTAGAGACATTACACCAATACCTCATAATGGTTGCAGACCACCTAAACGAAGAAGAGTATAAAGGGAGAGAAGTAGATGGCTAGATATACAGGTCCAAGTTGCAAATTATGCCGAAGAGAAAAACAAAAATTATTTTTGAAAGGTTCAAAATGTCATTCTCAAAATTGTCCGTTGGAAAGTAAAAATTATATTCCGGGGCAGCACGGTTTGAGCCGTAGAATGAAATTTTCGGAATATGGCGTTCAGTTGCGCGAAAAACAAAAGGTTAAAAGAATATACGGATTGTTGGAATCTCAATTCCATTCTTATTTTGAAAAAGCCAATAAACAAAAAGGTGTTACTGGCGAAAACTTAATTAAGTTGTTGGAAAGAAGATTGGACAACGTAATTTACAGATTGGGTTTTGCGCCTTCACGTAAGGCTGCAAGACAATTATTACTTCATCGTCATTTTTTGGTAAACGGGAAAACAGTAAACATTCCCTCTTACTTGCTAAAGCCCGGTGATGTAATTTCCGTAAAAGAAAAAAGTAAAAAATTAGATATTATTCACAACAGTTTAAGAAGAACCAAAGATGCGGTTTATGATTGGTTAATTGTTGATAAAGCATCTTTGAGTGGCACATTTAATCAAATTCCTGAAAGAAGTGAAGTGCCGTTAGTTGCTAACGAGCAATTAATAGTTGAGTTATACTCTAAATAAAAATTAAATTAAAAAGAGGAATTAGATGAGTTATCCGTTCATTAAAATGCCGGAAAATGTAATATTAGAAGAATCATCTTCAACAAATAGCTATGGTAAATTTGTTGTTCAACCCCTTGAAAGAGGATTTGGAGTTACACTTGGCAATGCTTTTAGAAGAATTTTATTATCTTCGATAGCCGGCGCTGCTATTACAGCTATCAAAATTGATGGTGTTCTTCACGAATTTACAAGCGTTACCGGTGTTACAGAAGACGTTACAGAAATAATTCTTAATCTTAAAAAAGTAAGAATTAAAATTTTAAATAATAAAACCACTAAGATGGAACTGTCTCTTAGTGGAGCACAGGAATTTACAGCTAAAAATTTACAGGAACATTGTTCCGATATTGAAGTGTTAAATCCCGAACAACATATTGCAACATTAAATGAAAACGCCAAACTTACAATGGAAATTCGTTTCGGTTTCGGCAAAGGTTATGTTGCTTCTGTTGATCAAAATATTACAGATAAAACAATTGGTCTTATTCCAATAGATTCTATTTATACACCCCTTACAAAAGTAAAATATGACGTTACTAATGTTAGAATTGGTGAAAGCAACGATTATGAGCAATTAACGCTGGAAATTCACACTGACGGGTCTATTACCCCGGAAGATGCTTTATCCAATGCAGGGCAAATTTTACGTGATCATATTAATTTGTTTATTAATTTTGATTTGGAACAAGAAGAACAATCTGTTGAACCTGAAATTGACCATGAAACCGAGAGAATTAGAAAAATCTTAATGACTAGTGTCGATGATTTAGAGCTTAGCGTAAGATCTCATAATTGTTTGAAATCTGCAAATATTAAAACTCTTGGTGATTTGGTTAGAAAAGATGAAACTGAAATGCTTAAGTTCAGAAACTTTGGCAGAAAATCACTGTCGGAATTAACGGAAATAGTTGAGAATTATGGTCTTGACTTTGGAATGGACGTAGATAAATATATTAATCAAGGTAAAGATAACAATTAAATTTTTGGAAAAGGTTGCAAAATGAGACACAGAGTCAAAGGACGTAAATTAAGTAGAACTGCTTCACATCGTTTAGCTACTTTAAGAGCACTTGCTACTGCATTATTCAGAGAGAAAAAAATAAGAACTACAGTTGCCAAAGCTAAGGAATTAAGAAGATTTGCAGAGCCTTTAATTTCTAAAGCAAAAAACGATACAGTGGCTAATCGTAGGCATGTGGCACGTTTTATTCAAGATAAAGAAGTTTTAAAAGAACTTTTTACCGAAATTGTTTCTAAAATTGGTGAAAGACCCGGCGGGTATACACGTGTTGTTAAATTAGGTCAACGTCTTGGTGATGGAGCTGAAATGGCAATTATCGAGTTGGTTGATTATAATGATGTTAGTGAAAAACCAAAAGCCAAAAAATCTGCTCCTAAAAAAGAAGAAGTGATTGAAGAGGCTAATGTTGTTGAAGAAACGGCGGAAGAAGTAAAAGAAGAGGTTGTTGAAGAGACAAAAGAGGAAAAATCCGACGAAACTACGGATGAAAAGAATAAAGAAGTTACGAAATCCGACGAGGAAAAATCTGAAGAAACAAAAGAAGAGGATATCGCTTCATCCGAGGAAGATAAAAAAGAAGAAAAATAATTTTTTCGATAAATTAAAAAAAGAGTAATCGAAATTTTCGGTTACTCTTTTTTTTTGCCTTTTTTACAAAAATTGCTAATTTAATTTTACTATTATTAAAATTAAGTATTATGAAAAATATAGAATTTGTAAAATCCGTATCGGTTTTAAATCAGTTACCTAAAAATAATTTGCCGGAGATTGTTCTTGCAGGAAGATCTAATGTTGGAAAATCAACATTTATAAATTCGTTATTTAAAAGAAAAGCAATTGCAAAAACCAGTTCCACTCCCGGTAAAACCAGAACAATAAATTATTATCTTGTAGATTCAAGATTTTATATTGTGGATTTGCCGGGCTTCGGATATGCCAAAGTTGCAAAGAAAGAGCGTGATTATTGGGAAAAATTGCTTGTAAAGTATTTTTCCGAAAATAAAAATATTGTGCGCACTATTCATTTTATAGATAGTCGTCATAAACCCACACAACTTGATATTTTGCTGAATAAGTATTTGCGCGAACTGGATTTGCCTTACATTGTAATATTAAATAAAACAGATAAACTTACACAATCGGAACTTGTAAAAAGTCGTAAATTGGTTATGGAGCAATTTCCCGAACTTAGTTTGGGTGATAATCTTTTTCTTAATTCATCCATAAAGGGAATTAGCAATAAAAATATAATTTCGCTATTAAATAAAATTATTGATTAGTGTAAGTTTCATAAAGATTTATTATTATTCTAAATTAGTTTTTTAAATTTGTGGTGATTTTATTAATGGATAATGCAAGTAGAAATAGAAAACGAATCCTAATTTTTTCAGTGATACCGCTACTTGCTTCGGTGCCTTTTTTTACCGATGATTTTATTCTTCGCATAATTTCAGCATCAATACTTGTAATTTATTCCGCCTTTATTATTTTTCTCAGAGATTCTTCCAGAAGTGATGAAAAGTTTGAAGCCGCATTTACGGAAAATGATGATGTGCCAATAAATTCACAAACAAAAATGGAACCTGACGACGGAGAAGGTTTCGAAATTATTTCACCGAATAAGGATATTGAAATTGTTCCTTCCCATGAGTTTTCCCCTAAAATGTCGCAACAAGCATTACACGGGCATAATATATTTACCCCCGAAGTAAGCAACGAATATATTAAAATTGCAACGGAAAAAATTCCTGAAGGAATAAATTCCGATGAATATTTCGGATTTGCACTCGAAAAGATTTTACAAGTAATTAAAGATTCATTCAATGCGCATAGTGCTCTTTTCTTTTGGTTTAATCCCAGAACAAAAAAAATTGCGCTCGAAAAATTCGCTTCATCCAGTAATGCAATTATCAAACAAAAATTTGATTTGGAAGATGATATTTTAAGTAAAATCATTTTAAAAAAAGAACCGGAAATACTTTCCGAAATTATGCAAAATGCCGAGACTGATAATATCCGGTATTACAGTACGCCGCAGCAAATAAAAAGTTTTGTTGGTGTGCCTCTTTATTACAAAAAAACATTAGCCGGTATTTTGGCAATGGATTCCAAAGAACACGATTTTTTCGGGGTGGAAACAATCTATTCCATGGGGAGATTTGTTAGAGTAATCTCTTTATTAATTTCATTATTCGAAGAAAAGCATGCGGATTCCAAAGCAGACGAAAGGTTAAAAGCTTTGCTTGATATTGTAGCCATAGATAAAAAGTTTGAAGACGAAAAAGAACTTTTTGTTACAATTGAAAATTCGGTTAAACACCTTATCCCCTGGGATATTTTTACATTTGTTTTTTACGAACCGCATGAAAAGCAATTTAAAACTTCACGAATTGCAAATAATACTTCATTGAAATACATAGGCGAAAATAAGGTTATTGATTTATCGGGCACTCTTGTGGGTAGGGCAATTCTTGACGGGGTTGCCGTTAAAATTGACGATACCACTAACGAAAACTTGGCGCGTTTTTCCAGAGATGAAGATATCTCTTTCGGCGGAACGTTTTTAGCAATTCCTTTGGCATACGACGGGCAAATTTACGGGCTTTTCTGTTTCGATTCCTTAAAAACCGGAGTTTACAGTAATACGGATTTAACTTTTATTAAAAGAGCAATAAAGATTTTTTCTTTTATGGTCTATTCTTTTTCAACTCAAAAAGTTTTACGAAGTTTACTTTCGGTAGATATAGAAACAAAAATGCTAAACAAGAACAGCTTTATTGAAGCGGCTCAGAATGATTTGTTAAAAGCTAAAAGTGTAAATGTGCCGTCAACATTGGCTTTAATAAAAATAGATAAATTTATTGACGATGAATCTTTATTCGAGAATAATCCTTTCCCAAAAGTATTAAAATCAATTTCCGGTATTATTAAAGAAGCAACAATGGGTAAGTATATTTTGGGAAGAGTTGCCAAAGACGTTTTCGGGATATTTTTCTTCAATTCTTCTTCGCAAGATGTTTTTCTTTGGGCGGAAAAACTAAGAATAAAAATTGCTCGTACTTCGGTTGCCGTTTCTACCAAACAGACTACTTATACTATTTCGGGTGGTATTGCTTCTGCTCACGAAGATACGGAAAATATTAACGAGCTCTTTGAAACCGCTCAGCTTGCTTTGAAAAAAGCAATAGAAAAGGGCGGTAACACAATGAAAAATTAATTCCATGAAAAACTTTATAATCATATTGCTCGATGGTGTCGGGGTTGGTGAGTTGCCCGATGCCGCTAACTACGGGGATGTAGGAAGTAACACTCTGGGAAATTTGTCAAAAGCAGTCGGGGGACTTAATTTACCGAATCTTCAAAAATTAGGCCTTGGTAATATTATTGATATTCTCGGAGTCCCTCTTACCACAACCCCTGAAGCCTCTTACGGGAAAATGACCGAGAAAGCTCCGGGGAAAGATTCGGTTTCGGGGCATTGGGAAATTTCCGGACTGGAGATAGACTTTGATTTCCCATATTACCCAAACGGATTTCCCGACTATATTATTAACAAATTTTTAAAACTTACAGGTTTTAGTGGTGTTCTCGGAAACAAAGCTGCTTCCGGTACGGAAATAATTAATGAGCTTGGGGATGAGCATGTTAGAACAGGCTTTCCTATTATTTACACTTCCGCCGATTCGGTTTTTCAAATTGCTGCACACGAAAAAGTAATTCAGTTGGAAAGGCTTTATGAAATTTGTAAAATTGCTCGTGAAAAAGTTTTTATAGGGAAAGACAGAATCGGTAGAATAATTGCACGCCCGTTTTTAGGAAACAACGGTAATTACAGCCGAACAACAAACAGAAAAGACTATGCGGTTTCGCCACCCGACGATACGATAATGGACTTGTTAAAAAAAGAAGGATTTGAAACAATAGCCATTGGTAAAATAAATGACTTATTCAATCATCGAGGTATTACTGTTCCCGTTAAAACCAAATCTAATATGGAAGGAATAATAAAAATAATTGATTCCGTTGAATCTTTTTCTAACTCTTTTATTTTTGCTAACCTTGTGGATTTTGATGTATATTACGGCCACAGAAATGATGTACAGGGTTTTGCAAATGCACTTACTGAGTTTGATAAAAAGTTGCCGGATATACTCAAACCGCTTGACGAAAGCGATACACTTATTATTACTGCCGATCATGGTAACGACCCTACAACGCCCAGTACCGATCATAGCAGAGAATACGTGCCGCTTTTGTATTATCGGAAAGCTGCTAAAGGAATAAATTTGGGGATAAGAAAAACTTTTGCCGATATCGGCAAATCCGCTGCCGAATTTTTTTCCATTCGAAATAACTTAAAAGGGAACTCCTTTTTGCATCGTTAAGTATAAAGATAAATTTGTATAATTTATTTTAAAATTATAGTTTGGTAAATAGTCTCTGTAATTTTCTTTTCTGTTCAAGTAAAACTAATAACAACAATAAAGCGGAGTCTCCGATGAAGATTTCCAAACAATTTACTAATCATGATAGTAAAGCTCTGGATAGATATTTACTTGAAATTAGTAAAGTGGAGTTGCTTACTCAGAACGAAGAGATTGAACTTGCCAAAAGGATAAAAAAAGGAGATGAAGAAGCACTCAAAAAACTTGTTAACGCTAATCTTAGATTTGTTGTTACGGTTGCAAAGCAATATCAAAATCAAGGGCTTTCATTAGGAGATTTAATTAATGAAGGCAATATAGGGTTAATTAAAGCGGCAAAAAGATTTGATGAAACACGAGGATTTAAATTTATTTCATATGCCGTTTGGTGGATTCGTCAATCAATCTTGCAAGCCCTTGGAGAACAAGGCAGAATTGTAAGACTTCCACTTAACCGCATTGGAATTATGACAAAAATTAAGAATATAGATTCTGCCTTTGAACAAGAATACGGAAGAAAACCTTCC
Source organism: uncultured Melioribacteraceae bacterium (assembly GCA_964617555.1). Lineage (GTDB taxonomy): Bacteria > Bacteroidota > Ignavibacteria > Ignavibacteriales > Melioribacteraceae > 1-14-2-50-31-20. Next base: position 36,748 of record CAZTYP010000015.1, read on the forward strand.
GCCGAAGAAATTGCGGAAGAATTAAAAAAAGAAGATGATGAAATATCCGAAGCCGTTCAATTCTTAGGGAAAAATGTTTCGCTTGATGCACCGCTTAAGGAGGGTGAGGAAAATAGCCTTTTGGCACTTCTTTCCAATAATGTTCAACAATCGCCTGATAACAACGCGTTGAACGAGTCCTTAAAAAAAGAGATTGACGAGATATTGAATTCGCTTAGTAGGCGTGAATCCGATGTAATAAAACTCTATTTCGGATTGGATAGCGATTACGCTTTAACCCTGGAGGACATTGGGGAAAGGTTCCATTTAACACGCGAAAGAGTACGACAAATAAAAGAGAAAGCGATTAGAAGGTTGCGACATAAAAAGCGTGCAAAAAGATTGAGAAAATATTTAGGTTAATTTTAAGTATGGTAAGATTAATATTATTGTTAATTGCCGTTTCTATACTTGCCACAGCTTGTTCATCTTCTTCAATGGGCAAACGATATGGCTTTCCCGAGGTAAAAGAAGATGTTTCGAAGTTACACTATTCGCGGTTTACTTCTGAAAATGATTCAAGTCTTTATAAAAGCGAGTTTGACGAAGAGCCGGTTGAAGATCACCCTGTAAATGTTAAAAAAATTATTAATAAAAAAGAAGAAAAATTATCTGATGTTAAAGACCTTTCGGATAAAGAAAAACTGATGTTGGAAATTGTTCGCTACTTGAACACGCCTTATCTGTATGGGGGCAGTGATAATAGCGGTATCGATTGCTCAGCATTTACTCAGAATGTTTTTATGAAATCGTTGGGTGTAAAATTACCGCGTAGAGCAAGCGAACAATATCGTAGTGGTAGAAAGGTGTCTTCCAAGGAAAAATTGGAAGAAGGAGATTTACTTTTTTTCGATACTACCAAAAACAGTTATCCAGGGCATGTTGGAATTTATATAGGAGAAGATTTATTTGCGCATGCAAGTTTTTCCAAAGGGGTAACAATTTCTTCTCTCCAAAGTTCATATTTTAAAAAAAGATATGTAGGAGCAAGAAGAGTTGCCGTGTTTAATAAATAAGGTCAAACGTGAACAAACAAGAATTTTCCGAATTAATTAAGGAAGATAAATATCAAGTTTTTTTATTTGCTTCACCGGTTCCTATACCGTTTAATTTTGCAGTTCACACATGGTTTGTTATTAATTTGAAAGGTGAAATTAATAGATGGGAATTCGGCAAATTTAAGGGGAGTCCGTATCCGAACGGAATAGGGGTGTTGAAGAATTTTTTTTTACCCACAGAAGGAATGAATAAATTTTTCTGGAAAAGTTCTCCCAGATTTGATTCCGAATTACTTAATTTTATTGAGGGTGGCGAGAATAGTTTGGCTAAAGAGATGTGTTTTTTTATTGAGAAGAATGCAAAATTATATTCGCTACGAAATAAATATATTTTAACCGGACCGAACTCCAATACCTTTACCCAATGGATATTAAATAAATTTCCTAAAACAGATTTCAAACTTCCGCTAAATGCAATAGGGAAAGGTAATAACTCGATTTTGTAAATTATTCCTTTCCCTATCGGCAAAAAAGGGACAACAACTTTGTTCGTCTTGGTTATTTTAATGATGCTTTTGCTTTTTTAATTGTTTCCGAAACAATTTTGCCCATTATTTCGCTTACTTTTTTAGACATCGGAACAATGTCTATTTCGGGAAACATCATGCTTACCATCCACGGTTTTAATTTCATATAGCGTAGTGTTGTTTCACCGTTTTTATGGGATACTATAATACTTTTTGGCATCATTACACCCATATCCAAGCTCATATCATAAATTGCTTTGTGAGATTTTTCCGCATTGCATATTTGGACAACTTTGTATTCGAAATCATCATCAACCGGGAGTCCTTTTTTCTTATATGTTTCTTTAAAGTTATGAGAAATCAATACGGAAAAGTTGTTCTCTTTTACAACTTCCGATAAAGTTTCAATTATAACATCAAAGGGGATATTTGTTTTATGAACTTCTACAATATCACCCATTAACCATTTTGAAATTGCTTTTTTCATTTTACCTTCCTGTTTAATTTAAATTAAAATGCTAATCGTCCTTCTAAACGAACTGTATAAAATTCTTTTGGTAGTGCATCTGTTTGAACTCTACTACCTATTAGTGTTGCCTTAAGATGATTGTTGAAAACTAAAATTCCAAATTCAATATTTTGTTCATTTGTATTTGGTGAGTCAATTTGTCCCACGGCTTTTAATGCCATTCTGAATTTTAATGTTCCGGGGAAGCGGTGCTTAATTGCTGCTTGCCATAAAGGGAAATTGGCAGCATCAAGCCTCATTATTTCTCCTAAAAACAAATTACTGAAAAGTGGTTGAAAAATCGCATTATCGTCAATATCATATTTACCGATAAATGCTCCGCTAAATTTGGTGTTGGAAGCATTGTTCCAGGTAATACTTTCGCCGAGTTTAAAAATATAAACCATTGTGTTATTACCTGTCATACTTTGATATACCGGTCCAGTTTGGAAAAACAAACCATGGGCAATTTGAAAATCGAATAATGCCCCCACATAAAATTTGTTATCCGGAATATAATTATTTTTTCCGAATTCATCGTATAAAATAACTCCGATATTGCTGAGCATAATAAAGGGTTCATTATTTTCCTTTGCAAAGTCATCGGCATCGCCGGAAAATTCGTTAAAGTCGTGGTTTACATGAAAATCATCTTCGTTATTTTCAAAATCACTATCCTCCATAGAAGTAAAATTATCATCGGAAGTGTTGGGTTCCTCAGCCGTATAATGAGGATTCCAGTTAATCACCAATCCCGCTAAATTTGTTTCGCCTATTTTTTTACCGATTTTTTCCGTATAATCAGGGTTAATAATCCCGTATAAATGACGGTTAGCACAAAATTGTCCCATACGTGCAAAGTTTTTTAATACGGTTCCGCCACGTACATTAAAATTGAAAGCTCCGAATTCCTTATCGGCACTAACTCCGAGTACTCTTTCGTCAACAAGAAAAAAATCGCCCAAACGGGTTTCGTGCAAGCCTATTTTAAGATTTAAATTTTTCCCTGCATAACTATAAAAAAACTGTCGCACGCCCAAATGTCTGTTTGTTAATTTTTTATCATTAACAAGAGCGGAGTTTCCCCAATTTTTATATCCTCCTTCAAGATAAATATGATTTGTTTCTGCAAAGCTGAATTCCAGTGCTCCAAGCAACATTCCGCCGTTTAACTTTGCATTATCTAAAGTATCGTAAGGACTTGTCATAATTCCGGGTGCCATTGTTCCTTCAACAGCCCAAGTAAAAGGGGAATTTTCCGTAAAAGGGGTGAGGTGTGCTCCAAGCATACTGCGGCATTCCATTTGAGCATTAACGGAATTATTTACAAGAAAGGAAAACGCTAACAAAGAGAATATAATTGTAATTTTTTTCATCTTATTATTTAACCTCCAGTTTTTTTATTCCTTTAAGTATTATTTTGTTTTGATGTTCTTTTGAATTTTTAAATGGTCCTATGCTTTTTATTCTACAATCGTTCATACACTCACCACACATAATACATTCCTGGTTGTCAAGTTTAGATGTTTGTCCTTCGCGTGTAATTGCATTTATTTGACAAGAAGTATTACATGTTTTGCATCCCGCACAAGAGTTTGTAATCCCAAGAACGGAAGCACCGGGCAATTTCGTGATCCAACCGAATATTAATCCCGCAGGACAAGCCATTTTACAAAACGGACGGTAAATAAACAATGAACTTACCAGTACTATTGCAAGTAAAATATAGCCTGTAATATTAGGGGAGTAGAGATTAAAGATAACTTTGAACGGACCTATTTTACTCCACTCAATTCCTTGCGTAATTGTTAGTTGCAATAAAAGAATAACCAATATTACGTAACGGATAATCCTCATAATTTTTTGAGCTTTTTCCGTTTGCAATATTTTGATTTTACCTATGTATAAAAACTCCTGAATGGCACCGAGGTAACAAACCCAACCGCAAAATACTTTACCGTAAAGATAGGTTAAAATCAATACTCCGAGGAACAAAACAATGGCAGTCCATTTGGTTGTTGCCCCTATTATAAATAAGTAAAGATTTTGGAAACTGGAAATAATGCCGGGGCCTCCTCTGTAAAAACCCAAAATTACAACCGTACCAAGTAAAAAGAGAGGGCGCAATTTCCTTGTTTTTTCGTGTCGGACAAAGATTCCGGCAAGGAGGGTAAAGAATAAAATTCCGACAGCCCAATTAAAACGATTCCAGTTTGTTTTGGGTACGAAAGCAACATCTGTTTCGGTATCGGTAAAGGTCCCGAATTCATCTTCGCCACCTTCTTCAAATTCGGTGTCATCAGTTGAACTGAATTCATCTTCCGCAAACTCATCTGAAGTAGTTTCAAATTCGTTTGTAACGGATGTTGCTTTTGTTAAAGTATCAGAAACCGATTTTTCTTGTGCAAAGTTAACAAACGATGTAAATAATAGCGCAATTAATAATAATAGAAATTTTTTCATTGTAGTTAATCTTTTATTAAAAAATTAGTTAATGCAATCTTATTTAGTAGTGTTAATATCAAGTTTAAGTGAACCGAATCCGCCATCTTTATCGCATTCACGGATTGCGTTAATTATTGCTTCGTTTTTAGTTTTTTCCGTAATAACAATTTTAAGTTTTCGTTCAAAATCCATCGAGGAAAGTTGTTTCCATTTGGTTGCCCCAATTACCTTAATTCCGTTTAATTTAAATTGTGTTTTTTTTATTGCAACGGGACAACTACGGTGTGTAAGCGCAACATGGACTTTTACAATTAATTTGTCTCCGGGATTATATATTTCCTTTTTTCCCTTAAGAATTTCAAACTCAATTTCGCATGCCTCTGCTTTTTGTGGTGTTATTGCAAGTAAAAAAGCAACAAAGAGAATTGATAAAAGCCATTTTAGTTTCATTTTTTATCTCCAATAATTAGTAAATATTAACTTACCATAATCTTAAATAATAAAATTTTATCAAACAGATTCTGATTTAAATTTATCCTTTAAAATTGGTTTTATTTAAAAACGCATCTTTATTAATTTTTGTTAATTCAATAGTTAGTGAAAAAATGAATATTGATATTTTAATATTTAAATGGTTTTTGTCGATTAAAATAAATTCCGGTTCTACTTCTCTCCCTTTTTTCGGAGCGTAAAAAGTACCGCCGTCCCATCTGTTTTCTCCCTGATATTTAAATCCGGTCATAACTTGTAATCCTTCTACGGGGCGGTTACGTAAACTATCAATCGGATTTTCTTTATCTTTGAGGGGAGAGCCATCCTTTTCTTTTTCCTGCATCCAAATAATTTTACCGTTGTATAAATTTCCGTCCTTGTATATTTCAATAATTCCCTCGTTATCGGGCATAAGCCATGTGCCGATAATTGCATCTGCTTCCGATTTTCTGTTTTGTGCCGAAAGCGATTGAAAGATTAATAGAAATATTATCCCTTGGATTACAAATATATTTTTTATCATTTTATCCTTATTAGAAACTGTAAATTATTTTTCCGTAAACCATATCGTTTTTGTCAAACTGCCCGAATTGTCCTTCGGAACCCGTAAAGATGTTACCACCGAATTGCAAATTAATCGCATCGGACAAGTCGTATAGAATTCTGGGACGTAATAAAGCATCGTTGTATTCGAAATCGTAATACATAAAAAATTCCAAGTCCAATGTTTCGTTCAGCATTGAATAACGGGCAAGGAATGTTGCCATGTTATTAGCATCGTCGTGAAAAAGAGGATTGGGTTTAATAATATTCTCATAATCAATAATTGCTTTTTGAATAAATTGCATACTGATATTTATATCGAAAAGCGTAAAATCGGTTCCGAGCATATAATGAATATAATCTTTTTTTATAACTCCGTTATTTACCCGGGCATTGATGGTGTTAAAATATTTCCCGGAATAATATGCAGCTTCGCCACGGAAGACAAAGGGCCCGAGAGTTGTACTGAAACTTCCGCCTGCCAAAGATAAACGATTATGTTCGGGAGTAATAATCAAATTAAATCCGCCGCTGCCGTTAGGTGTAAAAGAAGAATACATTGTCGGGTCATCGTCCCACATATAACCACCCATTATTTCAAAATCGACATACTCGGTTAATGCGGAATATTTGAGGAAAAATTCACTGTTTTCTAATGATGGTTTTACATCACGTTTGGAATTATCTATCACAGGCGGTATAGGAAAATCCGGCATTATTGACCATGGAGAATTTATTCCAGCATATTTTGTTGGAGTAAATACAGGTAACCAGACAGCTTCTATTGTATTATCGCCAATGTAGTAGTCAAATTTTGCTCCTACTACTCCGATTCGAATTTCGTCAAATTCCGGCAATAAAAATTGAAAAAGATTTTTCGGAGAAACAATGTCGGTAATAAAAACGCCGTCGGCTTTTCCCCAAACAATTTGTTGTTTACCGAGTCGTAAATCAAAATTATCAAAATATAAATCGATGTATGCTTCGCGCAATCTGAAAGTAAGGCTGTCGAAGTTATCGTGATAAATCATAGGATTAACTTTGAAGGCATAACTATCAAGGCGATTTTCGAAATTTAAATTAAATGTGTTTTGTAAAATCACAAAATCGGTAGAGCCGTTTCCTACAAGCATACCGGAATAATTTCTTACATAACCCGAAAAATCAATTACCTGAGAAAAAGCAATTTGGGTTGAAAGCAGTATCATAAAAATTATTTTTTTCATTTTTACCTCTTAATTAAAATCTAAATTGATCAGTCATGAAACCGATTCGTATTATATCTCTGTTTTTTGGGAAATAAATATTATAATAATCTTGGCCGTGGTAATATTGAATAAATAACCCGATTTCTTCCAAAAAGGAAGGGTGGTAATAGAAAGTTATGCTGCCAATAAATCTATTAAAAGTAAAAGCACTCCAATCACATAGATCACCGAAAAGCCAAGTTATTTCTCCTTTTAATGAAAATTTTGCATGTTCTTTTTTATTTTCTTTTGTTTTATATGGTAATTTGAATACAGCAAATTTCCAATGCCATCTGTAAAAGCTGTAAATACCTTGTAATTCTTCAATAGAGAGTGGTTCGGGGTGAAACTCAAATGATGTACTAAAAAATTGAGCCGCATTTAGTGTGTTATCAAAAAATGTTTTTATTATTCCGATTTGGAAATAGTTAGTGGAAAAGTTGCCGGATTTGTAATTAATTTCACCGTTATCAAGGTAGAAATCGTTTTGTTGTCCGTTGGAATGGTGGGCAATTTTTCCAAATAAAGTAAAGTTATTTATGGATAATTTTTTTCCGATGGAATAATAAATTGTAATTTGCGGCATATAACTGGGTGTTTGTACCGGCAAAGATTCTTCGTTGTACATTCTTAAAATTATTTGCGGAGTAAGTACTCCCATAAGTTTTGAATCTTTATTTTGTCGTAAAATAAAATTAGGAATTAAGTTTGCTTCAAATATAAGCGGTTCAATATTACCCAAACCGCCACCGGCTGTAATATAACTGTTGCCGCTGTGTACCTCTGAGATTAATGATAAATCGAAATCATAATCTTCTTTGGTTGCGGTTTGGGAATAGAGAGGAAAAGTTACCGACAAAAAAAGGATGCTTAATAAATGCCGGTAAAATTTCCTAATTACAATATTTGGTTTGTTATTAAACATATTTGTTTAATTTAAATTCCTCTTGTCATCATTCTTTCAGTAAATTTGGATTTTGGAATACCGGTATTGATTTTAACGTTCTTTAATTCCATTACGGTTTTATGTTCTTTTTGTACATTGTCCATTTCCGTATGTGTAACAATTAAAAATCCTTTAATATTTTCATATTTTTTTACTTTAAGAGTTTTTAAATATTCTCCGTCTTCATCATAAAAATCTTTTTTTAGTCCAACCCATTTATCTTTAATTACCCAAGTAACGGTGCGTGAATACATATAATCTTCGTCTTTTGGAACACTTTCTACTACGTAGCAATCAACGCCGTCAACTGTTTCTTCGCGTAACAATTTGTGAGTATCGTCTGTTGGTTTTCTATCGCCTAAATCATCATAAGTAAAATCGGAGCCCATAAAGTAATCACTTTTACTATCGCTTGAAATACGCTTTGTTTTTTTCAATGCGGGCAAGTAGATCCATTGGTCGTCGTCCTTCCCTTCTTCATCATAACTCCAGTTCATAAATGAAGTGTTTTTTACATCTGCCGGAGCAACAAAGAACATGATCTTTTTTTCCACGTCACCAAAATCACGGGAAAATTGTTTTATTTTACGAACGCGTTCGTTACCGCTGGAATTAATTAATATCATTTTTAAATCGGCAGTCATATCGTCGCCAACAGGACGATTATAAACGTTTTCGATTATTTGTAATCCGGTTAATTGTTGTGCAAATATTGAGATATTTGCGGTTGCTAATAATGCAAACATTATCAATGATATTTTTAGAGTTTTCATTTTAATTCTCCTTCATTTTATTTTTGAAATATATATTCGATTTATAGAGTAATATTACCATTATGGTTAAGGTTCCCACAAAGCTGATAAACATATTTAAGGAAACCAAAAATCCTAACTCTCTGTTAGGAGGGAATACCGAAAAAAGAAGTACCATAAAACCGGCAATAACTACAATGGCATTAAACAATATTGCTCTTCCGGAATGCGCCATTGTTTTTTGTACTGTTAAATCTTTATTTCCACAAGCAGAGTTAAGTTTGTATTGTTCAATTAGATGGACGGCGTAGTCAATTCCAATACCTATTGCAATACTGGAGAGTAAAGCGGTTGTTGAATTTAACGGAATTCCAAACCAGCCCATAACTCCAAAACTTATTATTGCGGTTATTACAATAGGAACCGAACCTATAAGTCCGAGGTAGATATTTTTAAACATAATTGCAAGTAGTACAATTACTATAATTAAAGACATTATTAAGCTTAAAATTTGTCCTTCCAAAATTAGGTCGGTAAATACGAGGGCTTTGTAACCGGAACCCGCATATTTCATGGTAATTCCGAGTTTTGAAAAATCGTCTTTGAATTTTTCAATTTCCGCCAATGCGGAATTAATGGCTTTGGAATTATCACTTTTTAATTGGAATGTAACATTAGCTTTCTTATAATTTTCGGTAACTACTTTCCATAAATTGTCAGGGTCGCCGGACATTTCGTAAAGCAGTAAATATTGTGCAATTAAATTTTGATTATCAGGTATTGTATTATATTCTTCTTTATCGGCATGCATTACTTTATTCATTCTGCACAAATAATCGGCAAGAGAGAAAGAATTTCCTACAACTTGTAAATTGCCGTCAACAGTTTTTTGCATTTTATCAATAACTTTTAATACTGCAGGGTTTTTAAATGCATCGTCATCCTTGCTATCCAAGATCAAATTTATCGTTGAAGTGCCGCCAAAATGTTCGTTAATAAATTTATCGGTTAATACAATGTCGCTATCTTTTTCAAATTTGTCGAGAAAACTTGAGTTAATCCATACTTTTGTCATCCCGAATAGTGAAAGAGCAACAATAATAATGGTTACAAAAATTGTAGCGTATTTATATTTTAATACTTTTTCTGCAAGGTCATAAGCGAATTGGTCTGAATTTTTATCAGTATCTTTTTTCTTTTTTTCTTTAAATTTCGGAAGACCAAAAACCATAATGCCGGCAGGAATTAATACAAGTGAGAAAGTCATGGCTACCATTACTCCGAATGCTGTGAATATTCCAAAATATTTGATCGGATATACTTGCGAAGTAAGTAACGAGATAAAACCCACGGCAGTAGTAACCGATGTCATAACTACAGGAGACCACATATTTTTAATCATATCTTTAACGGCTTCCAATTTTGTTGTATCGGGATGTTTGCGCATATAGAGATGCAAATGGCTGTACAAATGAATTCCATCAGCAACACCAATTGCAATTAGCATAACCGGTATCATGGTAGAGACCGCATATATGGGAATGTTAACTGTTGCCATCAGTCCGAATGCCCAGATGGTGCTGAAAAATACCACAAGCATTGTTAAGATTGTACTTTTTACACTTCTAAGAGTTAAATATAAAACAAGGGTAATTACCAGTAATACAATAGGGACCATTTTTTTCATATCCGCAGGTCCCAACAATGCCATTGTTCCTTCAACAATAGGGCGCCCTGCAACATAAAGTTTATTATTAGGGGTTTCATATTCTTTTGCTATTGCAAGAATTTTTTTGTAAAACTCTTGCGAAAAAACATTGTCGTTAATAGCTGCAATTACAACGGTAACGGTTTCATCTGTAGAAACAAGTCTTCCGAAAACCATTTCGTTAGATTCTACTTTTTGTTTTAATGCATCAAGTTTTTCTTTTGTTTTGGGAACTCGCTTGTAAAATGCTTTTACGTCCATTCCGTCTTCAGTTCCCACGATGTTATCTGCTGTGTAAAGCGATGTAACATCGTCTTTTTCAATTTGTTTAAGTTTTTGCAATCGTTTGGTTAATTTTTTAACGATGCTTAATGTTTCGTAATTGTAAACCCCGTTTTTGTTTTCGACGGCAATAATTATCCCGTCTTTAATATTGAACCATTTTTCGGCTTTGTTACTATAAATAAAAGCCGGGTGGTCTTCGGGCATATATTTATCGAGGTCTGTTTCCATTCTGGAGTTTTCTTTCATCGGAAAGAAAAATAAAACGGTAATTAATAATATTGCACCCAAAACCAAATAGGGAACTTTGAGTAATTTGTTAAGTAGTTTTTCCATTATTTATATCCTTTTAATTGATTAGTATACAATAGCTGATATTTTATTGTATATAATAAAATTAGTTCTTAATCATTATTTTAAGGGAGTTAAATAATTTTTCACCCTCTTTGGGAAGGTTAAACGAATAATTATTTAGTTCCCATCTTTTTACAAGTAATCTGAGTGAACCCATAAGCATTAATGTAAGATGTTTATTGGTAATATCATTCCTTATATTTTTACTCATTTGTCCTTCCGATATTATTGTTAAAAAAAGTTCTTCTTTTTCTTCAATTATTTTGGCAATTTTTTTAGAAAGTTGTTTGTCATTTTTAAAGATTTCATCCGAAAAAATCACGGAAACAAGCTCCGGTGTCTCGGAAAAAGTTTCAAAATATTGTTGAAAAACGAAATGTATCTTTTCAATTGCAGTTGTTTCTTCAGAACCGATAATTTCGGGTTTTGCCGGTGTAATATTTTCGAAACTGTTTAGTAAAGCCAAAAGAATCGCTGTTTTGTTTTCAAAATGTCTGTATAATGCCGGTTCGGAAATACCTATTGCCTTTGCCAAATTTTTAATTGTTAATCCTTGTATTCCTTTTTCGGCAATTAAAGATATTGCCGCTTGTATTATTTCAGTCTGTCTTGATGTCATTATTTTTATCTTGTTAGTTAATGTTCACTAACTAAAATTAGTAAAAAAAAATTCTTGTGTCAATAAGAATTTTTTATCATTAAAAATGGAGCAACAACTTTGTTGCTCCTTCCTTAAATTTATCTTACGCTTGTAACGCCGGTTTCTCTGTCGGAGTTTATTATTTCGTTAAAAAGTTCTTGTGAAATAAATTGAGGTTCGTAAGTTCCGTTGTTTCTTGTAATTTGTCGCATATAAGCACGTAAATGATTTCTGGAACCTCTTGTTAAGTTTTCGTAAACAAGAATGATATCTTGGTTATCAACTTCTTTTTCATAATCCATCAAATCTTTGATATCAAGGTCTTCTATTGTAGCGCCTATTTTCAATGCTTCAAGCAGACTTACATCACCGGCAGCAGTTAAATCGGTATATAATTTAGCCAAATCTTTATTTTGGAATACGCCTCTGGTATCGTCAATTATCGGATCTTCCAATTCGTATTTATCAAGTAATGTTTTAATTGCGGACATATGGTTGCTTTCCGCCCGAGCAATATTGCTAAATATTCTCATTCCGTACTTATAATAAAAATGAAGATAAACATCGCGGGCTAATTTTTCTTCCTCGCGCATATGCAATAGTCCTTCTTTTTCGGTATCGGATAAATCTTCTGTAGGTGCATTAATAATCGCACTCTCCAAGTTTTCGGTTTCCAAACTGTTCCCATTTGTCTTAGCTTCAACCGGTGAAGAAGTATCGCTGCAGGCAATGGTAGTTAATATTAATGATAAAAGTGCTGCTGTTATTATTTTCGTTTTCATTTTATTCTCCTGTATTTATAATTATGTTTTTATTATTTATGAAAATTTACAGATAGCATATCTATTATTATGCCAAAAAAATATTGCCAAAATATTATAAAATTGGTGGAGCATATTTTTGATACGACATATTAGAATGTGTCATTCGCCTGAATTGTCGGGGTGCTAAAAGTAGAATATTAAAATAATGCATAATAACGAAGATTAAATTTTTCCAAAAAATTCATTCGTATTTTGAATAAGTGGTGAAAATAATTTTTTAAAACTTAGCTCCAAGATATTTCACTTCAATAAGTTATCAATATTCTTTATATTTAAAGTTCCATTTTTTGAGGATATTAATGATTGAAAGTATGACCGGGTACGGTAGTGCCGGAGTTCTTTCCGGCAATTATACAATTGAAGCGGAAGTAAAAAGTGTAAATAGTCGGTTCCTTGATATATCGTTACGTTTGCCTCGCAGTTTGAGCGATAAAGAGATTGAAATTCGTAATTTGATAAAGAAAAAAATCAATCGCGGAAAAATAACTCTGAACGTGTATTTAAAAAAGGATGGTGTTGATAACGGAATTCCAAGTTACAACGAAGAAGTTTTACACGGACTTGTTGAAATGCTGAAAAAAATAAAATCCGATTCAAATTTGGAAGCCGATATACAATTTAGCGATTTACTCTCTTTCCATAATGTTTTGTTTAACGATAATAATGAATACACGGAAGAGGAGTATGAATTAACAAAACAGGTAATTGCAGAAGCTGTTGATAAATTAAAAAAAATGAGAGAAGAGGAAGGGGAACACCTTGTTGAAGATGTACTGGAACGAATTGCTAAAATTGAAAATGTTGTTGACGAAATAGCCGGCATGGGAAGAGATACTGTTGGCGAATATTTTCAAAAATTGCAAGAAAGAGCTAAAGAACTTATTGAAAATATTACCGATTATGATGAAAGATTAAAAATGGAATTGGCATTGCTGGCGGAAAAATATGATATTACCGAAGAGACAGTAAGGTTGAAAAGTCATATTAATCAATTTCGCCAGACCTTAAAGAGTAAAATTGAAGTAGGGAAAAAACTGAATTTTGTTATTCAAGAAATGAATAGAGAAGCCAATACTATAAATAACAAATCCGTATCGCTCAAAATTTCTAACAGAGGATTGATAATCAAAGAAGAATTGGAAAAGATTAGAGAACAAATACAAAATATCGAATAAGGTTTGAAAATTATATGAGTAAAATTTTTGTTGTTTCCGCACCAAGCGGAGCCGGAAAAACTACAATTGTACGAAGTGTATTAAAAAAAATTCCGGAAATTGTTTTTTCAATTTCCGCTACAACGCGAAAAAAACGCAACCACGAAACAGATGGAGTAGATTATTTTTTTTTAACGGAAGACGAATTCAAAAAAAAAATTGAGGCCGGGCAATTTGTTGAGTGGGAAAAATTTTATGATTATTATTACGGTACATTAAAAAGCTCTATTGACGATACAATTGCGGAAGGAAAATCCGTTTTATTGGAAGTTGATGTAAAAGGGGCAATGAATATAAAAAAGGTTTACCCGCAAGCCGTTATGATTTTTATTGCGCCTCCCGGCTTGGAAGAGTTGAAAAACAGATTGATAAAACGGCAAACAGAATCGGACGAGGATTTGCAAAAAAGATTGGAAAGAGCTGAAATGGAGATGGATTTCAAAGATAAATTTGATTATGTTATTGTAAACGACCATTTGGATACGGCAAAGGAAAAAGTTTTTAATATATTAAAAAGCGAATTAACCAAGGAGGAATAAATGGGAATAAAAGCAATTGATTTAAGAAAAATTGAAGCACGAACAAATAATATTTATGAGGCGGTTGTAGTTGCCGGAAAAAGAGCTCGCCAAATAAACGATGAAAACAGATTGGAATTTAACCAACTTGTAAGTACTATGATTCCGTCAATGGAAGATGAATTTGAAGAACGCGGAAATCCCGATCAAGAAAAGATATCATTAAAATTTGAAAAAAGAGAGAAGCCGCATATTCGTGCATTAAATGAATTGATAGACGGTGCGTTGGAATACAGATATCGTGATGCGGAAGAGTAACTTATCCGGTTTCAACAGAGTAATACAAGTCGTAAACCGATGAATTTGAAAGAAGAAATAATAGAACAATTAAATCAGCAAAAAGAAATTTTTGGTGATGAACTATATACTTCCGTAAAATTAGAAAAATTTGATTATAAAAAGATACCTGGGAAAAGCACGTTGAAAATTGCAGAGAAAAAAGAAGAATTTATTCCCAAAGGAATCGAAATATCACAATTTGATAATTATGATAATCTGGATGATTTCAATAGTGCTATCAACACTTGTCATAAATGCGGTTTGGGAAATTCAAGAATCAAATTTGTTTTTGGAGACGGAAATCCCAATGCGGATTTGATGCTTATCGGCGAAGCTCCCGGTGCCGAAGAAGATAAACAAGGTGTCCCTTTTGTCGGGAGAGCCGGACAGTTGTTAAACGACATTTTAAAAGCAATTAACTTTAAACGCGAAGATGTTTATATTGCCAATATACTTAAGTGTCGTCCTCCGAACAACAGAGACCCACTGCCTTCGGAAAGGGAAGTGTGCAGTCCGTATTTATATAAGCAGATTGATTTGATTAAGCCCAAGCTAATATTGTGCCTTGGTAAAGTTGCCGCAAATGTGATGTTAAATAATAAAGATTCACTTACCAAGATGCGTGGGAAAGTGCATGAAATAAACGGTATTAAAACAATGGTAACATTTCATCCCGCAGCGTTGCTGCGAAATCCTAATTGGAAAAGGCCGACGTGGGAAGATGTACAAAAACTTAGAAAACTCTACGATGAACTGGTAGGTGAATAAATGGCATCTAAAGAAGAAAAAATTGATATCGAAAAACTTAAAGCGTCGTCAAAACAACCTCCTTCATCTCTTGAAGCTGAACGCGAAATATTGGGTGCCATGTTGTTGGATAACGAAGCCATTCCCAAGGTCTTTGAAGTATTAAAGCCGGAAACGTTTTACGATCCCAAACACAAAGTTATTTTTTCCGCAATCCAATCATTATACGAAACTAACGAACCGGTTGATTCCGTTACGCTTTACGAAGAATTGCAAAAGCAAGGAAATACCGAAAAAGCGGGCGGTGCACTTTATCTTAGCAAGCTTACTCAAGATGTTTCTTCCGCCGCCAATGTTGATTATCATGCCCGTATTGTTTTAGAAAAATGGGTTTTACGCAGACTTATTCAATCTTCATTGGAGGTTACTACTTCGGCTTTTGAAGCTAAAGAAGATGTTTTCGATCTGCTTGATTCGGCATCCCAAAAAATGTTCGATATATCACAAGATATTACTCAAGGTTCCGTTGTTTCTATGAAGCAAGCCGTAAAAGATGCTTGGGAACGAATTGAATCTATTCATGCCAATAGTCTCGGAACGGTTTCCGTCCCTACCGGCTATGTACATTTGGATGATTTGTTGGGTGGATATCAAAAATCGGATTTAATTATTATTGCGGCTCGTCCCTCAATGGGTAAAACCGCTTTTGCGCTCTCCTTTGTTCGAAATGCAGCAATAGAAAATAAAATTCCTATTGCCTTTTTTAGCTTAGAAATGTCGGTAATTCAGTTGGCAACACGTTTAATTTCCGCAGAAGCCAGAATGGATGCCCATAGTTTAAGAACGGGAAACTTTAGAGCAAGCGACGGAGCAAAAATAAGTAGAACCGTGCATAAATTAAGCTCTGCCCCTATATACATTGACGATACTCCGGGGCTTTCGGTTTTGGAATTACGTGCAAAAGCAAGACGTTTACATAAGGAAAAAGGAATAGGCATGGTTGTGGTAGATTATTTGCAACTGATGAGTGCCGGTAGCAGAGTTGAAAGTCGCGAAAGGGAAATATCAATAATTTCACGCTCGTTAAAAGCTCTTGCAAAAGATTTGGATATTCCCGTAGTTGCGTTATCGCAATTGAACAGATCGGTTGAATCTACATCGGATAAAAAACCAATGCTTTCGCACCTTCGCGAATCCGGTGCCATAGAGCAAGATGCCGATGTTGTAATTTTTCTTTATCGACCGGAATATTACGGACTTAAGCAATTTGCTAACGGAGATTCTACGGAGGGCATTGCCGAAGTTATTATAAGCAAACAGCGTAATGGTCCGGTTGGCGATGTTAAATTAAGATTTATAAAAGAATATGCACGTTTCGAAAATCTTGAGTTATTTCATAACGATATTGCTCCTGAAGGAGAAGTTGTACCGGATGATGATATTCCACCGATATAGGATAGATTATTACTTTTATTCAATTAAATTTTTCAGCACCTTTAAGTTTTCCAAGTCTTCCAATTGCTCTTTCCCTTTGGGCGTTTCCAAAATTTTTGGAATGTGGGTCAGACGTTTATCGTTCATAATATTTTTAAAACCTTCAAGTCCTATAAATCCTTTCCCTATATGTTCGTGGCGGTCAACTCTGCTGCCAAGTTCTTTTTTACTGTCGTTCATGTGAAAACATTGTAAGCGGTTAAGCCCTATTATATTATCAAAATCGGAGATTACCTTTTCGTATTCGTTTTTATCTTTTATATTATAACCGGCAGCAAAAATATGAGCGGTATCTATGCATACGGTAATACGCTCTGGAGCATCAACCAATTCTATTATTTTAGCGATATGTTCAAAACGATATCCTAAATTTGTTCCTTGTCCCGCTGTAAGTTCAATCATGCTGCTTACACGAAAGTCTTTTGTCTTTTCGTGAGCCATGTTTAATGATTCCGCAATAATTTTTAATCCTTCTTCTTCTCCTTGTCCTCCGTGTGCTCCCGGATGAAAGTTTAGATGTTTTATTCCAAGTGTTTCGCAACGTTCAAGCTCGTCAATAAAAGCGTTGCGAGATTTTGCTAAATTTGCTTTATCTTTTGCACAAAGATTAATTAAGTATGAATCATGAACAACAATATACCCTATATTTGATGCGGCCCAAAGAGTTTTAAAGTTATTTACCTCTTTCATATCAAGGGGTTTGGCGTTCCATCTATTGTTGTTTTTCGAAAAGATTTGAATGGCCGTAAAACCAAGTTTTTCCGCCAATTTAATTGCGTTGGAAACTCCGCCGGCAATAGAGGTATGTGCTCCGAGTAATTGTTCCATAAATTTTATCCTTTAAGTCGATTTTTTATTATAAAAATCATATTATTATTTTAATAAAACAAGTAATAATTTTGGTGTAATTATGGAAAGCTTATTTGAACTTTCGAATAAAGATGAAAAATATGTTATCGGTCTTATGTCCGGTACTTCACTCGACGGAGTAGACGTTGCACTTGTTAAGATAGAAAGGAATTGGATTAATACAAGAATAAAATTACTTGGTTTCTTGGAATATCCGTTTCCCGAAGGGTTAAAAGCACTGGTAATAAAAAACTCCGTTAAGGAAACAAGTAATGTTGAAGATATATCTCAATTAAATTTTTTGATTCCTCAAATTTATTCGGATGCAATTAAAACATTATGTAACGAAATTAATTTTGATTACAATAAAATCGATTTAATAGGTTCTCACGGACAAACAATACATCATCTTCCCGTAAAAACAGAGTATTTAAATTATCAAGTAGCTTCAACATTGCAGATAGGGGATCCCTCGGTATTGGCTAAACTTACCGGGAAAATAACTGTCGGCGATTTTCGTCCGGCAGATATTGCACTTGGAGGACAAGGTGCCCCCCTTGTGCCTTATTTTGATTTTCTTCTTTTTCATTCGAGGCAAAAGAACAGAGGGCTATTGAACATTGGCGGAATTTCCAATTTGACCGTGTTGAATAAAGAGAAAGGACAGAATGATGTTCTTGCTTTTGATACCGGACCGGGTAATATGATGATTGACTTATTAATGAAGCGGTTTTATAATAAGGAATTTGATAACAACGGAGAAATTGCAGCTTCCGGTAAATTAGATAAAGATTTGCTTCTTGCTCTAATTACAAAAGACAATTTTATTGAAAAAACTCCTCCTAAATCTACCGGACGGGAATATTACGGAATGGAATTTCTTGCTCCTTTATTAAATGAATTTAAAAACGTTTCAAGTAAAGATTGGTTGAATACAGTTACAATGTTTACGGCATATGCTGTTTACAGAAATTATGAAAAGTTTGTTAAAGCCGAAACCGAACTTGAAGAGCTTTTTGTAAGTGGCGGAGGTGCAAAAAATAAATTTTTATACGAATCTCTTGCACATTATTTTGAAAATATAGAGGTAAAAGTGATTGATGAAATAGGGGTTTCGGCCGATGCCAAAGAAGCAATCTGTTTTGCAGTTTTGGCTAACGAAACAATAAGCGGTAATCCCTCTAACATTCCCCGTACTACCGGAGCTGCCAAGCCGACAATACTGGGCAAAATCTGTTTACCGTAATTAACAATTATTATGTACGAAGAGCAATTAATAAAAGATGCATTGAACTTTTTTCATGCCGGTGTTAATTCGGTTCTTCCCGAAACGCTTTTTAGAGAAAAAATTATTCTCAAACACGGCAGATTGATAATTAGCGATGTTAACGGCATTTTCGAACATATAGAACTAAATAAATATAGGCGAATAATTATTATAGGTGCGGGTAAAGCATCGGCAGCGATGGCAAAAGAATTGGAAAATTTGCTTTTATCCGCAAAAATTGAAATCACCGGGGTTGTAGTAACAAAACCAGGGTGTTTGGTAAACTTAAAAAAAGTTCAGGTTCTTAAAGCAGGGCATCCCATACCCGACAAAAAAGGAATAGATGCGGCGAAAAAAATATTGTCTGTTGCTTCTTCTGCCGATAAAAACGATTTGGTAATCAACCTTCTTTCCGGTGGTGCTTCTTCGCTTTTGCCCTTTCCCGTAAAGGGAATTTCGTTAAGCGATAAAATTAAAATTACAAATTTATTGCTACAAAAAGGTCTTTCCATTCACGAAATAAATGTAATACGAAAACATTTATCGAAAATTAAGGGAGGTAAATTATTGCGCTATACTTATCCGGCAAAGGTGGTTTCGTTAATAATTTCGGATGTGATAGGTGATAATCCCGATATTATCGGTTCAGGGCTTACCGTACCGGATACTCTTACACGTTCGGATGTGATGAAAATAATTAATAAATATAATTTAGCTGATAACCTTCCCAAAAGAGTTTTAAACTTTTTGCTTAACGAACAAGAAAGCATGAAAAACAGTTACCCGATTTCGGATTTTTCAAATATTATAATTGCCAACAACGCTAAGGCGTTATCCCGTATTAATGAGGCAGCAACACAAGCAGGATATATCTCCAATATTGTTAATACAAGTCTTTCTGGCGAAGCAAGTAAAGCAGGTAAGAAAATTGCAATAAGTATTTTGAAATTTAAAAGAAATTTGCGGCAAAAAAATAAAAAATATTGTTTTATATATGGAGGTGAAACAACCGTAACAATTAAGGGTAAAGGTAAAGGAGGACGTAGTCAAGAACTGGCTCTTGCGGCGGCAACGGAATTAAAAGGGGAAAAATATATTGTGTTATTAAGTGCGGGTACCGACGGCAATGACGGGCCTACCGATGCGGCCGGAGCTTTTTGTACGGGAAGTACAGTTATACTTGGTGAAAAACTAGGGCTTGACGCTGTGGAATACATTGGTAACAATAATTCTTATCACTATTTTTCCAAGATTCAACAAATTATCAAAACCGGAATTACTTGTACAAATGTTGCAGATGTTGTGATTGTGTTATTCTATGTGTGAGAAAAATTTTTCTCATATACGAACAAGCGAATTATCATATATTTTAATAACTTTAAGTTTGCTAAATAATCTATTAGTTGCATGCTGTTAAGGTGAATACAGTTGTTCTAAACAATAAATAATCATATGAAAAAAAATATTATTCTTTTGTTTTTATTAACTACCGCTACATTTGCACAGATGAGTAGCCAAATAGGATGGATGAGTAAGTTCGGACTTGCCGGTGGTGTAAATGCATCGTGGATTTTTCCTAATTACGATGAAATTAACAAACAACTTCCTGAATTCGGAATAAATGAAAAATTCAGCGGCGGATTATTAACTTGGGGCGGAAGCGGTTACGTATATTTAATGATTATTGATAATCTCAGAATTGGCGGAATGGGGTTTGGCGGTTCTCAATCTCTAAATACCAATACCCCTAATTATAATCGTGAAGTTATTTATAAAATTGGCGGAGGTGCTTTTACTGTTGAGTATTCTTTGCCGTTTATTAAGAAGATTGGTGTTTCTGTGGGGGGAATGATTGGTGGCGGTTCACTTAGCGTTGAGTTGTATCAGTTTAATATTAACGGCGAAATAAGCTGGGATGATTCTTGGGAAATTTTTAACGTTAGGACCGGTACAAAAAATTTTAGTCGTGTTATGAATTGTTCCTATTTTACATTAACGCCAACATTTAATGTTGATATTCCTCTTACAAGATTTTTTGCAATTCGCGTGGGAACCGGTTATCAATTTACGATGAATGAAAATTGGGAATTGGCTAACGGACAGAGTTTAAGCGGTGTTCCCTCAAGTGTAAACGGAGATGCTTTCTTTATTCAAACTGGAATTTACTTGGGCTTTTTTGCTTTTTAAAAAAGTGATTTTATGAAAAATATTTTAATTACAGGTGGTGCGGGATTTATCGGTAGTAATTTTATTAATCATCTTCTGACAAAACGAGATGATGTTAATGTTGTAAATTTAGATGCTTTAACTTATGCGGGAAATTTGGAAAATTTGAAAAATTCCGAGAATAATCCTAATTATCATTTTGTTAAAGGAGATATTACCGATAGGGTAACACTCAATTCCGTTTTTGAAAAATATAAAATAGATAATGTTATTAATTTTGCCGCAGAATCTCACGTTGACCGTTCCATACTAGGTTCCGAAATTTTTTTTCAAACAAATGTAATGGGCACAAACGTTTTACTTGAAGTTTCAAAAAAATATGGAGTTGAAAAATTTGTACAAGTTTCTACAGACGAGGTTTACGGAAGTCTTGGTAAAGAAGGCAAGTTTACCGAAAATTCGCCGATAAATCCAAACAGTCCATATTCGGCAAGTAAAGCTTCTGCGGATTTGATGGCGCTTGCATTCCAGCGTACATATGGTCTTCCGGTAATTGTTACCCGTTGCTCTAATAATTACGGGCCTTTTCAATTCCCCGAAAAATTAATTCCACTAATGATATTAAACTCATTGAACAACAAAAAACTTCCCGTTTACGGTAACGGATTGAATGTACGTGATTGGATTTATGTTGTTGACCATAATAGAGCCGTTGAGTTGGTTTGGGAAAAAGGAAAGATTGGCGAAGTATATAATATAGGTGCTAACCAAGAAATGACAAATATTGAAATAATTAAGTTAATTTTAAATTATGTGGGGAAATCCGAAAAGCTTATTGAATTTATAAAAGACAGGCCGGGGCATGATAAACGATATGCAATTGATTCAACAAAAATAGAAACAGAACTTGGTTGGAAACCGGAATTTAGATTTGATGAAGCAATCAAAAGAACTATTGATTGGTATCTTGAAAATAAAACTTGGTGGAAAAGAATTCTAAACGGTGAATATAAAGAATATTATAAATTACAATATGAAAAAGGATAATTCTAAAATTATTATAAAAAAAATAGTAGCAAAATGCTTTACGGTAAAAAAAGGAAATAAATAATGAAAGTTAAAATTTTAATATTTACAATTTTGTTTTCTGTTATTCTTTATTCTCAAGATTTAACTACGGCAGCAGATAACAGCGGTTTATTGGCCCTTAATAAAATCTCCGTAACAATTGGAGGCGATTTTATTACTAACGGTACGTTTTCCGCATTGGCAACAGAGAGAGTAGATGAATTTATTACTCGTATATATAACGAATATCGTCTGGCATTGCTCTCTACAGTCCGCGATGCAAAAGCATTTGCAGAGTTGAAAAAAGAGATTGACGAATATTCCGAACGAGGAATAGAACTTAAGCATATGGATGGGTCCGAACAACTTATTGATTTAAAAAAATTCCGTTTAACAGCAGACTATTCAAACAACCCCTATTTGCTTAACGGCGATGTTATTATTTTTCCTCAATTGGATTATAAAAGAAATTTTGTGGAAGTTGAAGGAGCCGTAAACAAACCCGTACAATTCCAGTTTGTTGAAGGGGATAAACTTTCCGATGCCATACTTTTTGCCAGAGGAATTAACCCCGCTTACGAACAGCCGTTAAAAATAGAGATTGTAAGGCTTTCGTACGACGGGATGAATGAAGAAATTATTACGGCAACATTGGAAGAAAATCCTCCGCTAAAAAGAGGAGACAGAATAAGAGTGGTTGCCGATGAAACTCAAAAAAAAGATTTTAAAGTTCTTGTGGGCGGAGAAGTTAATAAACCCGGATATATTTTTATAACAAAAAATAATACTACAATAAAAGAGGTAATTGAAAAAGCCGGAGGATTTAAAGAAGATGCGGATTTAACTAATGCAGAATTAATTCGAGGCACCTTGAAAACAAAAGAAAATAACGAACAAGAACAGCCCTTCCAGAACAGAAGACGTTCATTTAATCTTCAAGCTTTTTCAGTCCAAACCGATTTGTTAATGATGAACAGAATGGCAAACATTGAGCCGGAAGATTCCGTCAGTTTAAGAACGGATAATCAATTACGTTTAGCAAAATCGATTGCAACCATAGATTTTACAAAGGTGCTTAACGACTCTTCCGATAACAGTAAATTTATTGTTAGGGACGGCGATATTATTTACATTCCCGAAAAAACTAATCTTGTTTATTTATACGGACAAGTTATGAATCCGGGATATGTAGATTTTGTTGAGGGTAAGGATTATCAATACTACATAGATAAAGCCGGCGGGCTTGGTAATGCGGCAAAGAGCGAGGTTTATCTTATTAAAGGGAAAACAAGGGCATACATAGATATGACCGATAGTGATTACTCGTACAAAATTGAATCGGGAGATTATATTTGGGTGCCAAAAGATATTCCTCGTACATTCGATTTCTATTTAACCCGAACAGCACGTATTGCTGCAATTATTGGTGCAATGGCAACGGTAGTTTTGTTATTTAAATAAAAAGAAGAGATATATATATGTCAGAAATAAAAGAAAAAAAAGAAGTTACTTTTACGGATTATTTGAGTGTATTATATAAGTGGAAAAAGTTTTTAATAATTAATTTGGTTGTTGTTACGGTAATAGCAACAGCAGTATCCTTTTTAATACCCGAAACATTCAAATCAACTGCAAGTGTAATGTTAGCCCCTAAAAATTCATTAGGCGGATTAGGAAGTTTGGTTAGCGGTAATTCGGCATTATCCCTTGGTGCCAAATTAATAGGAGTAGGAGGGAACACGGACGAAGATTTAATACTTGGTTTGTTGAATAGTAGAACCATAATTGAAAAGGTTGTTAATAAATTTAATTTATATGAATATTATAATGTTGAAGATGAAAATTTTGATAAACTTATGAAAAAAATGTCCGATGATATAATATTTGAACCGAATGAATATGGGATGATAGAAGTTAGCGTTATAAATAAAAATCCGAAATTGAGTGCTGATATGGCTAATTATTTCGTGATTTTAGCTGATAGTATGAATATTGAATTAGCAATAAAAAATGCAAAAGAGAACAGAAAATTTATAGAAAAAAGATACTTGAAAAATGTTGCTGATTTAAGAAAGGCCGAAGATTCAATGTATGTTTTTCAAAAAAAATACGGAATTTTTGCCGTGCCGGAACAATTGGAAGTTGCAGTAAAAGTTTCTGCGGAAATTGAATCCGAATTGGCACAACGCGAAATTATGCTACATATGTTAAAAGAATCTCAGGGTGTAAATTCTCCGCAATATTTAAGTTTGCTTTCCGAAGTGAAAATATTAAGAAAAAAAGTGAATGAATTAAAATATTCCGATAAACTTTCTTCTGTTTCAAATGTTTTATTCCCTTTCAAAAAAATGCCGGATATAATTATTGAATATTACAGGCTATATCGTGAAGTGGAAATACAAAACAAAATAATAGAATTTACTTTACCGATGTATGAGCAAGCCAAGGTGGAAGAACAAAAAAGTATTCCCACATTATTAACAATCGACAAAGCTGTCCCCGCACAATTAAAGTATGCACCTAAAAAAGCGTTTATTATTTTGGCTGCTTTTTTTCTAACCATGTTTTTTGTGATATTTTTAATATTCCTTTTTGAAAGCATTATGCAAAACAGTAACGAAAAAAATCCTTTCGAGAAAAAATTAAAATCGTTTGTTGATAGAATTATTGCTATTTATAAATTACAACTTTTTTCGTAAAATGATATTATTGATCCTCATATTTTGGGTTGTAGTTTTACTGTTTAGTAGAATGTTGTTCGGGCGGATATTTAACCAACTTGCCATCTATGTAACAGTATGGAGCTGGATGTTGGTTTTTTATCTTTTAAAGTTATTGCCATATCCTCCCTTAACAAGTTACACTTGGGTAATAATAGCCCTTGCTTTTTTTTCTTTTTCTCTGGGAACGATAACTGTTTTTATTGCTCGTAAAGTTTTTAATCGTCCGAATAAATTTTTATTGGGTAATAATTCCCCGATATTATTTAAAGATAACGGCAAACTGATAAAAAAATTAATAATTATTTTTGGTTTAATCGGGCTTTTTTCAGCGTTACAAAATTGGTATGTTCTTATTAATAAATACGGGAGTATTGCAAAAGTTTTTTTATCTGCCAACGAGATTTATAGATTCAGGCAAGATAACGCCATTCCCGGTGTAATTCCGTATATACAAGCATTTGCAAATATGGGTATTATTCTTGGCGGGCTTTATTCTGCTTACAAAAAGAAAATCACATTGTTGTTAATTATTCCGTTTGTTGCAGCTATCTTAAAATCTTTAGCTATGTTCGGACGTATAGGAATGTTAATTGCGTTTGTTGAGTTATTGGTTTCCTATTTTTTAGGAAAGTATGCTTTCCCGGAAGTAAAACTCTCCGCTTCTGCAAAATTAAAAAAAACATTATCAGTTATTTTACTTTCAATTCTTTTAGTTGGTTCGGCTTCTTCAATTAGAGCGTTTCGGGGTACTTACGAAAAGTTTAAAGGTACTAACGTTAAACTAAACACAATGAAAGACAATATCTTTTTTTCTCCTTCAATTTATTTATATATGAGTAGTCACATAGGGGTGCTTAACGCATTTTTAAAAAATCAAACGGAGGAAACAATGATTGGCGAAAATACATTTGCTCCGTTTTATAATCTGTTTTCAAAATTTGAAATTACAAAGAGAGTTTCTTACAACCAAAAAGGTTATTATATTCCTATGTGGACAAATTCGGGAACAATTTTAAGAGATTTTTATGCAGATTACGGCATTGTCGGTGTACTTTTTATTCCATATTTATTGGGAATGCTGGGAGTTTATTGGTGGAATAAGTTCTATTCTACCGGAAAAGCGATTTACTTTGTTTTAATAGTTCATATTTATACGATAATAGTTTTATCTTTCCTTTCGTCAGTTACCCGTGGAGCAGATTGGTTTGTTAGTTTAGGGGTTTTATTAATTGCCGTTATTGTTGTAGAAAAAAGATTAAATACTTTTTACGAAATTCCTTCTAAATCTTAATATTTTGAACCAAAAACATTTTATGAAAAAGTTAACGATATTAAAAGCATTTTCTTGGGTGGCATTCGGTAATGTTATTACCAAGCCGTTATGGATGTTACTTATTATATTTGCGGCAAAAAAATTGGGTAGCGAACAATTCGGAATCTATTACTATGCTTTATCAATTGTTTTGCTTGCAACTATTATTGTTGATTTCGGATTCGATTATATTTTAATTCAAAGAATTGCAAAAAACAAAAACAAACTTTCCAACTATCTTAGTGCCATATCTTTTTACAGAATAATAAATTTTATTATTGTTCTTATATTCTTATCAATATTAAATCTCTTTTTCCCGAGAGAATCGGGGATACAAACAAAAGCGATTATTATTTTATTGTTTTTTCAGTTTACCGTTATAACATTAACTTCTATCAAAAACTCCATTTCCGCAATAGAAAGATTTTCCGCTTTTTCTCAAATGATGATTTTTGAAAAAGGGTTATTAACACTTTTCGGGTTTGTTTCTCTTTGGCTTTTTCCCGATATCATTTCTTTCCTTTCGGCTTTATTAATTGCTAATTTTTTAACAATAGTTTTTTTGATTGTTATTCTATTTAAAAAATTTGATTTCAGAATAGTAAAACCTACAAAAATATTATTAGCAGAGATTTTAAGGGATTCATTTCCACTGTTACTTATGAATATTTTTGTTATGATTTATTTTAGGATTGATGTTGTTTTATTAAATCATTTTTTGAATAATAAAGAAATAATAGGAATTTATGGCTCCATTCATAGAATTATCGAAATGTTTTTATTAATCCCAAGTATTCTTATGTCAACATTTTATCCTATTATAATCAGGCTTTATGATGAAAACAAAACAAGAGCTTTCCAGATAGTTGATACCGTAATAAAAGTTATGTTATCTACGTCAATAGTTATTGCTTTGATTTTTACGGTATATGCCTTTGAATTAAACAAATTTATGTTCGGACAAGAATATATAGAGGGATACAGGGGTCTAAAATATATTATTTGGACAATCGTTCCTCTCGGAGTAAATTTCATTTTAGGCTATTTATTAATTAGCATCAACAAACAAAAATTTCTTGCTATCACACTATTTATCGCTTCTGTAGTAAACATAACATTAAACGTTTTTTTAATTCCAAAGTTATCCTTTGTAGGAACAAGCATCACGGCATTAGTAACGGAAATTATTATTTTTATTTTTTATTCTTATTTCTCAATTAAGTATTTTGGAAATACAAAACTTTTTGCATCGGTTAGCAAATTTATTTTGTTATTAATTATTTTTTATTTCTCTTTTAACGGATTATTATTGCTGGGTGTTGTTAAATGGTTAACATTTATTTTAAGTATGTTGTTTATGTTTGTTATTGCATTTGTTCTGAAAATATATGGTAAAGAAGATTACAAAATTATTGTAAATAAAATATGAAAATAGCTATTAATGGTATATATCTTAATTTTAAAAAGAAAAACGACGGTATCGGTAGATATTCTGAATCTTTATTAAAGGAGTTTCAACAATATAATGAAATAAAATTTTATGTTTTTATTGATAGGTATTTTAAACTAAAAGGGATAAAAAATAATTTCTCGAAAAATATAATTCCCGTATTCATACCATTCCCTACCTTTCATATTTTTTTACTGAAGTTTTGGAACCGTTATATAATACCTTTGTTGTTAAAGATGTTAAATGCCGATTTATATTTTGCCCCTGATGCTCTTTCTTCATACAAAGGTGCAAAAAAATATGTTTCCACAATTCATGATTTGGCGTTTTTGCATTTCCCCGAAAATGTTTTGCCGGAATTTCGCAAAATGTATAACAAAGAATATAAACGAGCCGCATTACGTTCCGATTTGCTAATTACTGTTTCGCATTATTCTAAAAACGATATTTTGAACTCTTACCACATTGAACAAAATAGAATTAAAGTTATTTATAACGGAGTATCTAACCATTTTAAAACAACTGAAGTAAATGAACAATCAGAAATTCTTCAAAAGTATAATTTAGGCTCGGATTATATCTTTTATTTCGGAACCATTGAACCGAGAAAAAATTTGATAACTTTGCTTAAAGCCTTTGAAAAAGTTAGAGAAACAAAGAAATTAAAGTTGGTTATTACCGGTAAAGAAGGGTGGCTTTATTCCGATTTTATGGAAAGCGTAAATAAATCGAAATATAAAAACGAAATAATTTTAACCGGATATTTAAAAGATGCAGAAGTTAAAACGCTTTTATTAAATGCAAAAGTTTTTACTTATATTCCCGTTTTCGAAGGGTTTGGGTTACCTGTTGTTGAAGCAATGGCAATGGGTAAGTGGATTGTTACATCAAATACATCTTCCATACCGGAACTTATTGACCCCGATACCATTACCGTTGATCCTAAAGATTATAATGCTGTTGCGGAAGCAATAAAAATTCAATTAGTAAATGCTAAGCAAAATCCCGTTAATAAATTGGCAATAAAAAAATCCGAAAATTTTACATGGCAAAAATCTGCAAAACAACACATTGAAGAATTTTATAAATTAATTAACAATAAAAAATAATTCGTTTATGAACAGAAAAGAAATGCTTGTAAAGGCCGGGGTTTTAACCGGATCCGTTTTTTTCTTTCGTGAAAAAATATTTGCCGAATCTTTACCCTCAGTCCTAAAACACAAAAAAGGTTTTAATATCTATAATGTTGCGGAAATAAAAAAACTTTTCCCAAATTATTCGTTGGATAATGTGCTGAAATTGATTGTTAGTGAAATTAAGAAAAAATCATACCCGAACAAATTTGGCGGAGGCGGAGTAATTTATTTCCCTCCGGGTATTTGGGAAATTCAAAAAACAATTTTATTACCTTCGTTAACCACATTAATGGGAATGGGGGGCTTTTTTCATCAGCATGGTATTTATGAAGACGGCTTTGATAAAAAGCAACATACTGTAATAAAATTAAAAAAAAATGCTAATTGTAATATTGTACAACCGGAAAACATTAATTCGTACGGGATACAAATAAAAGGAATTATTTTAGACGGTAACAAACATCAACAAAATAATGAAAAGAACTTTGCCGGAATCTATTTGCCCGATATTAATAAAGAGGAGGGCTTAGACGGTGTAAGGTCAAACCTTTTTGTTCAAGACGTGATGCTTTATAATTGCAAAGGGGATGGAATCTACGCCGGCAACAATCAAAACGAATTCAGACTTGACAATGTACTTGCATCAAGAAACGATGGTAACGGGTTTTTATTTAGCGGAACGGATATTTTGTTAAGCAATGTTTGGGCCGGCGACAACGGTAAAAACGGTTTTTATGTTAAAGGCGGAGGAGCCGTTAGTGCAATTAATTGTGATTCTTGGGGGAATAAACATAACGGTCTTCTATTAGATAATTATACTCAAAATAATACATTTACGCGATTGCAATGTAATTTGAACGTTCAAAACGGTGTGCAAATTAGAGGGGGTGTAAGTTCAACAACATTTATCGGGTCTGTTTTTAAGCAAAATTCAAAAATATTGGGGAAAGGATTTTCCGTATCTTTTGCAAATGTTAAATTGTTTTCGGAAAACAACAATAGCCCGAGGTCAATTAAATTTATCGGTTGTCAATTTGGCGAAGGAAATATGCAACAACCTGCAACTACTTTCGGAATAGAAGATGTTTCTGACAAAATTTTCCCAAATACAATATTAGGTTCTACTTTTGCCGAAAATGAATTTGCTAAAGGAAAAGTAAATAAAAACGTTTTTAAAAATTATTCTATTAATAATTGTACTGCCGGTGATTACGGCGGTGAAATTGTTTTTGAAAACACCCGAAGTAAATTTATTAAAATAAAAAACGATTATACAATATTACCGGATGATAAAATTATTTTGATTAATTCGAAAGCCAAAAATATCAAATTAACATTACCTTCCCTTAACGAGTTGCCCCCGGGTACGGAAATTAAAATAATAAAGCAATACAAAGAAAATTCTTTTATTTTGCAAACTCAATTTAATGAGAAGTTGCAAAGCATTACAAATAATAAAATTTTTGTTGACGATATTGCTTTATCTTATTTGCTTGTTATTCATGCAGAAACAACTTGGATACTTACAAAATAATTTTTATTTATGAATATTCTTCAAATATCATCTCAAGTACCTGTTCCCGAGACCGATGGCGGTAAAATTAGCATTTTCGGGATTACAAAAAGTTTATATCGTTTAGGGTATAACATAGATTTTGTTTGTTATCTTAAGGATGCCGATTATTCAGCGTCTATGGAACTAATGAATAAATATTGTACGCCCCATTTGTTAAATGTTAAAACCGATAATAGTGTTTGGGGTGCTCTGAAAAATCTGTTTTCAGATGTTCCGTATAATGCTTCAAAATATCGAAAAAAAGAATTACTTGATTATATATCGAAGTTACTTGAGCAAAAAAAATACGATATAATTCAAATTGAACATTTACACATGGGGTGGATTGTGGATTTCATAAAGTTAAAACTTCCGAAAACCCCGGTAATTTTAAGAGAGCAAAATCTTGAATTAAAAATTATGCAACGCTTTTATGAAAAAGAAAAAAATATTTTCATAAAATTTTTTTCATATATCCAATACAAAAAATTTATTAAGTTCGAACCGGAAACATGTGCTAAATTTGATTGTTGCATCATGATTAGCGATGAAGACAAAAAGGAGTTGCTTTCGTTAAACCCTAAAATAAATGCTGTTGCAATTCCTGCCGGTGTGGATACTTCATTGTTAAATTACCCGTTGAAACAGAATTTCGGTAAAAAGATAGTTCATATCGGTAATTTGGATTGGTTCCCTAATTATGACGGATTAAAATGGTTTTTAAATGAAGTTTTTCCGTCAATACTAAATAGCTTCCCGGATTTAGAACTTTACATTTACGGTGGTGGTAATTTCGATAAAACGGAAATTCCATCTGCAATAAAAAACAATGTTGTTTTTGTAGGGTTTGTAGAAAATTTATGGCAAAATTTAAGCGATAAAGCTCTTGCGATTGTTCCGCTGAGAATCGGTGGCGGAATAAGGATAAAGATAATTGAACTTTTAGCATACGGAATAAATATTTTAACAACCTCAATAGGCAAGGAAGGCATTGCGGTTGAAAACGGAAAACATATTTTAATTGCCGATAGCAAAGACGAATTTATTAAGCAGACAGTCGATTTTTTTGACAATCGGGTTAACAATATTGAATTAATTAAGAATGGCAGAAAATTTATTTCAGAAAATTATACATGGGATGCAATTATTAAAAAATTTGACATTATTTACAGAAACCTTTTAAAAGTAAGATAATTTAAAATATTCGGGAAAAAGAAATTGGATATAAATATTATTGGCGAAATTGTTTTTATATGTGTTTTATTATTGCTTATTAATTCATATATACTTTATTTCCCGATTATAAAAATTGTTTCTTTATTTTGTAAAAATAAGAAAAACAAATCACAAACTTTGCCTGATGTTTCCGTAATTATTTCCGCATATAACGAAGAAAGCGTTATTTACGATAGAATAATTAATCTTTTGGAATTGGATTATCCGAAAGATAAGATGGAAGTATTAATCGGTTCTGACGGTTCTACTGATAAAACAAATGATATTCTAAATAGCTTTTCGAAAAAATATACAAATATCAAATCATATATTTTCCCGAACAACAGAGGCAAGGCGGAAGTTCTAAACGATTTGGTTGCCAAGGCATCAAATGAAATTTTGATATTTACCGATGCAAATACTGTTTTTGATAAAAACGCTCTTAAATTTTTAGTAGAAGGGTATTATGATAATTCCGTAGGGGGTATTAGCGGAAAACTTATTCTTAAGGATAATCTTGTTAGTGCAACGGAAAGCGTTGAAGAAAAACAATATTGGGAAATTGAAACCAATATTAAAGAAGCCGAAGGAAAGTGTGGTATTCTTATTGGTGCAAACGGAGGAATTTTTTCGATAAGGAAGAAATTTTTTAATACAATTCCGGTAAACAAACCTGTTACGGATGATTTGTTTATATCATTAAATGTTTTGTCTAAGGGATATAAATTTATTTTTGTTCATAATGCTTTTGCTACGGAAGATGTTGGTATTAATGTAAAAACCGAATATGAAAGGAAAGTAAGATTTGCCGCAACAAATTTTCAAACATTGTTTTTTTTCAAAAATCTGTTGTTTAATTCAAAACCGATTCTTTCATATGCATTTTGGTCGCATAAAGTTATCAGATGGTTTTCTCCCGTGTTATTATTGCTTTTATTTTTATTTAATGTTTTATTGTTCAATTCTTCCTTGTTCTTTAATCTTATGATGTATTTACAAATAATAATGTATACTTTAGCTTTAATAGGGTATCTGTTTACATTAATAAATATAAAAATTAAGATATTTTCATTACCCTTTTTCTTTGTTATTACAATGATCGCTTTTTTTAATGGTTTTATCCGATTTTTACGGAAAAAACACAGTATAAAATGGGAGCCTACAATAAGGTAATTCAAAAGTTTGTTGTGTGCTTTAAGTTAATTACTATCTAATTTAAAATATTAAGAAATTTTAATTGCATTACCAGTATTAAACAATCAATCTATTTTTTTTAATTTATAGTTTTTCCCCCGATAATTTTTGCAAAAGAGTTAGACAATGGGTAAATAAAAATCGGAATAAATAACTAAATACAGCAAAAAAATCTAAAATTACAAAATATGGCTAAGAGCAAACAAAAAGTGTCGCAAAAGAACGATAATAATTTTCTGTCTTTTAGAAAAAAATGCTCAATAAAAAATAGATTTAAGGGATGTTAGTATTGAATAATAGCTATTATACATTCATAGAAACACCTATCGGTATTTTAAAAATAACGGCTGATAAAAAGTCGATTACCGGGATTATTTTTGACCCGGAAAATACTGAGGGGGGAAAGTCTAACGAAATTATTGAACTTTGTAAAAAGGAATTGCAAGAATATTTTAGCGGAGAAAGAAAAAGTTTTACTGTTTCGGTTAATCAAAAAGGGAGTCGGTTTCAGAAAAAAGTCTGGAATGAGTTGCAAAAAATTCCTTATGGCAAAACCGTAAGTTACGGCTATATTGCAGAAAGAGTAGGCGGTAAAAATTTTAGTCGTGCTGTTGGTAGTGCAAACAATAAAAATCATATCCCGATTGTTGTTCCGTGTCATAGAGTAGTTGGGAGTAACGGTAGTTTGACAGGATATGCGGGTGGATTGTGGAGAAAAAAATGGTTAATTATGTTGGAGGAGGGCAAGAGGTAGTGGAATGTGTTGTTATTGGTTGTCATTTATTGTCATTGATGGTGCTTGGTAGTCATTAATGGTTTTGGGAAGATGGTTTTGTTTATAATTGGAGGGAAAATGAAATTGGAAGATTTGAGGGTTTATCAATTATCGATGGAACTAGGCGAAAGTGTATGGAAGATTGTTGATAAATGGAATAATTTCAAAAAGGATACAATAGGAAAACAATTAGTTCGTGCAATTGATTCTGTTGCGGCAAATATCAGCGAAGGTTTCGGACGTTTTCATTACAATGAATCGAAACATTTTTATTATTATTCAAGAGGGTCATTATATGAATCCAAAACATGGTTAACAAAAGCAAAAAATAGGAATTATATTTCGAAAGAAGAATTTTTAGAATTTGAAACTAAAATAAATATACTTGGAATAAAATTAAACAATTATATCAATTCCATAGGGAAGACAAATAACAATTAATGACAATTTGCGAAGCAAATTAATATTCAACTAATGACATAATAACATAAAAAATACGAGCTTTAAACAATGATACTCCAAAAAGAAATAACATTGCAACAAAAACATCGCGGCTTTCATCTTATTACTCACGAAATTGAAAACCAACTTTCAGAAATGCGAAAAGTAAAAAAGGGAATTGTAAATATTTTCATTAAACACACTTCTGCTTCGCTTGCAATTAACGAAAATGTTTCTCCCGACGTATTACGCGATATGGAAAAGCATTTCAATAAACTAGTGCCCGAAGATGCTCCTTATTATGAACATATTTACGAAGGGAGCGACGATATGCCTGCTCACATTAAATCCTCGTTACTCGGACAATCCTTAACAATTCCTATAACCGACGGCAAATTTAATTTGGGAACTTGGCAAGGGATATATCTTGGTGAACATCGTAATTACGGCGGTTCCAGAAAAATTGTTGTTACTGTTATTGCCGAGTAATTTGTGCAATTAACAGCTATTTAATTTTTTGCTCCGTATATTATTTCTTAGTTAAAATTATTTTGGTAAAAATGGATTATGATGTAATTGTAATTGGAAGTGGTCCGGGTGGCGAAGGGGCTGCGATGAAAGCCGTTAAGGCAGGCAAACGGGTTGCATTATGTGATAGATTTTCTAACATTGGCGGCAACTGCACTCATCGCGGTACAATACCCAGTAAGGCATTAAGGCATGCAATAGAAATTCTGGATAATAAAGATAATTTCCGTAATGTTTATTTCTCCGATTTACTTACAACGGCAGAATCTGTTATTAGAAGTCAGATGGATTTACGTAGGGGATTTTATAATCGTAATTGGGTTGATATACTTGACGGTACTGGAAAATTTATTGATAAAAACACCATAACGGTTAATCATTCAAACGGAGATGTAAAGGAATATACTGCCGAATATTTTGTGATTGCAACCGGCTCACGTCCGTATCATCCGGATGATATAGATTTTGCTCATCCCAGAATTTTGGATAGCGATACGGTGCTCGGTTTGCAAGACCATCCTCATTCAATTGCAATATATGGTGCCGGTGTTATCGGTTGTGAATATGCCTCTATTTTTAGGGGGCTGCGGACAAAGGTAAACCTAATTAATATGCGTTCTCAACTTTTATCTTTTTTGGATGACGAAATTATTGATGCACTTGCATATCATTTGCGTGAAAACGGAGTAATAATAAGACACAACGAAGAATATGATAAAGTTATTCCCGACGATAAAGGGGTTACCATTTACCTTAAATCGAATAAAAAGATTAGAACCGATTATTTGCTTTGGGCACAAGGAAGAACGGGCAATTCCGACAATTTAGGTTTGGAAAATATTGGGCTTAAAGTTGATTATAAAGGCTCTGTTAAAGTAAATGAAAATCATCAGACGAATATTTCGAATATTTATGCTGTTGGCGATATTGTCGGTTACCCGAGTTTGGCCAGCGCTTCTTATGATCAAGGTCGTTTTGCCGCCACTCATATTGTTGAAGGTGAAACCGATTATCGGCTTGTCGAAAATATTCCTACCGGAATTTATACTTTACCCGAAATTAGTTCGATTGGCAAAACGGAAAAAGAACTTACCGAAGGAAAAATCCCGTACGAATTGGGGCGTTCTTTTTTCAAACATCTCGCTCGTGCTCAAATTACCGGGCACACAACCGGAATGTTAAAAATTCTTTTCCATCGCGAAACTTTGGAAATATTGGGCATTCATTGCTTTGGTACCGGAGCTGCCGAAATTATACATATCGGACAAGCAATAATGAGCCAAGGAAAAGAAAAAAACAATTTAATGTATTTTGTTAATACAACTTTCAACTATCCCACAATGGCAGAAGCATATCGTGTTGCTGCATTAAACGGATTAAATAGAGTTGAAGAATAATTATTTCGGATATAATTACTAGTCCCTTCCTATTCTTCCAACAAACTCTATGTTGTAAAAATTAAGATTATAATTAATTATTTTTTTATACTCTTAACTGTTTAGAATAAAATTAGTTAAAAGAGAGAAAAATGTCCTTGACATATTCTTGTTAATACCATATTTTTATGGTAAAACAATAAAAATAGAATATGGCTATAGTGAAAAAAATATTTACCATCTTATTTTTACTTGCTAATATTTCAATAATATTGGCACAAGTTCCCGGGAAAATTGCCGGAAAAGTTTATGATTCCCAAGGGAATACGCTTCCCGGTGCAAATATAATGGTTGACGGAACTACAATTGGGGCCAGTTCCGATATTGACGGGAATTATGTTATTCTAAATATTTCTCCTGGGACTTACACATTAACAGCATCGTATATCGGGTATCAAAAATATGTAATTAAAAATATCCGTGTTACTGCCGGCTTTACTACTAATCTCGATTTCCATTTAAGGGAAAGCTCAATGCAGCTTGAACAAACCGTTGTTGTAACGGCAAAAGAACCGTTGGTGCAAAAAGATGCTCTCGGCAAAGTTTCTACAATTACGCAAGAGCAGTTGCAAACAATGCCTGTGGAAAACTTAAATCAAGTGCTTGCAACTCAATCGAATGTATCCGTATTATCAAATACCCCTACTGCAAAAGCCGGTTACAATATACGCGGTATTGATGATATCCGTATGCGTGGCGGAAGGAATAATGAGTTGGCATTGATGATTGACGGTGTTAAAGTT
Organism: uncultured Melioribacteraceae bacterium; assembly: GCA_964617555.1. Lineage (GTDB taxonomy): Bacteria > Bacteroidota > Ignavibacteria > Ignavibacteriales > Melioribacteraceae > 1-14-2-50-31-20. The sequence goes on from CAZTYP010000015.1 coordinate 73,223, forward strand.
TCAAATCCGGTTTTCGGAGGTTTCGGAACATCAATAAGTACAGGAGCAATTAAACAGATTGAAATTGAAAGCGGCGGCTTTAGTGCAAGATACGGGAATGCTCTTTCCGGTGTAATTAATCTTACAACACGCGGCGGCTCCAACAAAACAAAGGGATATTTGCAGTACTATTCCTCGGACCCTTTTGGTGCGGGATTTTTAACCAACGAAAAAGGAAGAGCTTTAGCCAAACAGAATTTTCAATTTAGCCTAAGCGGCGGAATTCCTTTTATAAAAAAGTTATCTTATTTTATTTCCGCCGAGGTTAATAAAAGTGCCGGAACCGTTCTTTACTTCGATAATATTGTTTGGGATGACTATCGCAACATTACACTCTCGGACGGTACCGAAATGTTATTACCGACTTCCGATGAAATTATTGCCGGAATAAAAGCCGGATTACCGTTAGATTCCATCCAAGTAGGTCTCGGTAAAAATTGGAAAAAAACAAGAGCGCCCGACGGCAGAAGGGTTAATCCTATTGATAATATGGCAGGGTGGCAAGCATTGGGCTGGAACAATTCCTACAATATTTTTTTCAAGTTCAATTATAATATTACCCCCACAATAAAAATTCGTTTTTCGGGATTGTTTGATCAGCGTTACACACAATATAACGGTTTTAATGCTTATTACGATTACAACATGCCCGGGCAAAATGTTCAAATAAGAAGCAGTAATAAACAAACTATAACTTTTAGTCATACAATTAATGCAAAATCTTTTTACAATATTAATCTGTCAAGATTTTACGAAAAGCGGAATGTAAGAATACTTAGAGATTACGATAACAAATATGCAAGCGGATGGAATATTTTTGAACCGGCCGAAGATAATATAAAGCGACCTGAAGAATATATTCCCGCAAGAAGTTCAAAAGCAATTAGAGATCCGTTTGAAAATGCATTCTATTTAATTGCCGATAACCGTTGGTATTCCGGTGATATGAGTACTACATGGGAAGCACGTATGGATTTTACTTCCAATTATGTTACTTCACAAACTCTTGAAACAGGGTTCCAATTTAATTATATAGATTTGGATTATCACTCCTATCAAAATATTTCAAGCGTTGATCCATTCCCAACAACGTATCATTATTTCCCGAAAGAAGGTGCGTTATACGTTCAAAATAAATCGGAGCTTGATCAAATAATTATTACTGCAGGTTTACGTTTGGATTATTTTAATACTGGCGGAACGTTTTGGAAAGACCCGTTTAATCCTTTGGGTGAACAAGTCGGAGGAGATTCATTGGTGTACAATGCAATTGAAGAAGTAAAACCAAAAGTTAGAATTAGTCCGAGGATTGGTATAGCATATCCATTAACTGATAAGTCGATTCTTTCATTTAACTTCGGGCATTTTTATCAACGTGCAAATTATCGAGATATGTACCGTGCTTCCGGAGCAAATAGGGAAGTAAGTTTGGTTAGAGGTAATTTGATAGGTAACCCTAATTTGGAACCGGAACAAGCTATTCAATACGAGCTTAGTTTACAACACCAACTTGGAGATGATTTTGCAATCAAATTAAATTTGTGGGCAAAAGAGACTGTTAACCAAGTCGGCTCTGTAGTTGTGCCTGCATATTCCGACCCTGGGCAGAACAATCCCTTTACATATTCCATTTTCGTAAATAATAATCTCGGGTCTGCAAAAGGATTGGAAATTAATATCAAAAAACGGGTTACAAACAATTGGGGCTTTACGTTCGATTACTCATATTCTCACGCAAAGGTATTGTTGCCCACTTCGTGGGACGGATTTTGGCGGGGCAACACTTCGTCTTCTCTCCCGAAACGCGAAACAACAGCTCCGTGGGATCAAACGCACGTAATACGTTTAAATCTTCAATATAACATTCCGCAGAACGGAAGTTGGTATCAGAACATGAATATTAATTTAATTTATTACGGCGAAAGCGGAGTGCCTTATACACCAACAATGCCGAGTGGAGTTTTGGTTGAGCCATATTCTGCACGTTGGCCTTTTGCACACAGAATCGATTTTCGTCTCGGTAAATACATGCGTTTATCCGATTGGATAAAAACACGTATCTATTTGGAAGTGAAAAATTTATTTGATACGGAAATTGTTCTTACAGGATATACAAGAACAGGTTCCCCTACAAATCCCGGAACGTCTAGTTATTATACATTAAGTTCAACTTATTGGGATTCCAGAAATAATAATAATTTCGGTTTAAGGCGTTCTGTAAACCTTGGTTTCCAATTCTATTTAGGTGGAGATTAAAATATGAGAATATTACATAAAACAATATTATTAATTATAATTTTAACTAATTTAATTTTAGCACAATCAAAATTGGTAGAAGAACAGAATAATAATACAAAAGAAAATTTGAGTAAAGTAAATTCTGTTTTTGACAGAGCCGTTGGTTTTATGGATGCCGGTGCAATGAAAATTACCGGTGTTGAAAATTTCGGGTTGCTTAGCGGTTGGGACCCTCCGGGTTATCAAAATTGGTATCCGGGAGCCTTTCACGGAGATTGGGGCGAAGTTCGTTGGATTGCTCCTGTTATACTTATGCCGCCCGGCCCTTGGGGAGCACAAAATACAAACGGACCGGCATTGCCGGAAGACAGGAGTTCCCAGTACAATGCCATAGAGTCTTTTTCCGCAATTCACCTTAAACAAGGTGACGGGGTTAATTTTACGGATTGGGAAGCTGCTGACGGTTCCGCCGAACATTTACACGGCAATTTTTTGAAAGATAATATGCATCTTGTTGCTACAAGTACGTATTCAGATAGTTGGCCTGAAGGTTATTATGATGATAACGATAAATGGGTTTCCACACCTGGCGAACATCATTGGCCGGGTAAATGGGCTTTGGACCCCGACCCGAGTTCACCTACTTATATGCAACCTATGAAGGGTGAATTTGTTTCCAACAAAGATATCTATTTTATGTCAACCGATAAATACAATGGTATTCGTTCGGCTGCCACTACCGCTAAATACGGTTATCCTGTTGGCATTGATATGGAAGTTTCGGGGTATAGTTATTCCACAACGCTTTACCAAAGTGTGGTGTTTTTTAATATTAATTTTATTTACAGAACCAAAGAAGAAATTACAAACCCCGATAGCCGTTATTACGATCCCGACAGGCATTTCTACGATGGCAGAATTGATTCCGTTTATTTTGCTTTTTTTGTAGATCCGGATTTGCCCGGGCGGTATCTTGTTCCAAATTCCAATTTTGCCCAAGCACATCCGTGGGCTGAAGATGATTACGGTTTAATTTACGATTATGACGGCGACGGTTCTATTGATGTTTTTCTTGCCTTTGATAAAAAGGATGATTTTACGGACGAAACTTTCCCGCAAAATACAGGCCCTGTTTCTGCTTACGGAATCAATTTTTTTAAAACCCCAAAACAAAATCCGTCGGACCCCTTAAGTAAAGATATCGGAATTACCGGGTTTCATTGGTTCGACCAAGACGAGGCGGTGCGTCCCGCATTAATAAACGAACAATGGGAAAAAACTCTTTATGCAATATCTGCAGGTAATCCCAAATTAGTCCCGGTTTCCGATAGGGATAAATGGTTTCACGGAAATGACCCGAAAGTTGATGATGTGGAGTTATTAAAGAAATATCAAGAAGGATTCCCCGTAGGAAGTCGTCCCGATATTCAGTTCTGGTTTAGCTCAGGCCCCTTTTCAATTGCTCCGGGAGATACAATTCCCATTCACATCGGAATTGTTGGCGGCAGACCTAATCCCGGGGCGCTTGATCCTGACGGGTTTCCCACGAATCCGCCCGATGTAAGATTTAAATCCATTTTTGATGCTTTGGCACAAGCCGATACTTTGTATAAAAATAATTTTATAGGTTTTCGTCCTCCTGCCTCTCCTAAGTTATCGGCAAAAGGTACATTGGTAAAAGATAAAAACAGCATTCCGACCGTATACGGCGAAAGCGGAAAAGTTACGCTGTATTGGGACGATGCATCTGAAGAATCCTACGAAATTGTTACCAAGGAAAAAGATTTTCAAGGATACAGAATTTACAGAACACAAGCGGCTGTTAACGGTCAAGGCGAACCTGAATGGGGAACACCTATTACCGATTACAGCGGAAAGAAAATTGTAGGTTATGTGCCTTTGGCTCAATACGATTTAATTGACGAATGGAAAGGTCCCGATCCGTTAAATCCGTTTTTCGATTTGGGAAGTAATACGGGATTAAAATATACTTTTGTGGATAATGATGTTGTTGACGGAATCCGTTATCGTTATACTATCACTGCTTACGACCACCCTGTTACAGACGCTAATCAATCTGCATTGGAATCGAGCAGAGGTAACGATCCAAGGCTTGTTCAAACTGTAGATGTAATTCCAGGAATGCAACCGCAAGGCTTTATCGGAGGAAAAACCGATTCTACTGCACAACACATTTCCGGCTTGGCTACAGGTTCTATTGATATTCAGATAATTAATGATATGAATATTACGGGGCATACTTATAAATTGGAATTTAAAGATAGCAGCGATGCTTTATCGCTTGATGTTTTGGATGAAGAAAAGAATGAATATGTTGTTGAAAATTTTAAAAACTTTTGGAATAGTAAATCGGGGAAAGGAATTGAACCTCGCCCTATCTTTGACGGAATAGGACTTTTAATTGAAAACCACACAACACTTGAGCAGAATACACAAGGATGGAACAGTGTTACAAGCGATACATCGGATTATTATTTTTCGGAATTGACTTATGCAATGGATTCTTCCGGTATTCCTTGCGACTATATGATTGTTTTCGGAGATTCCACTGCAAAGTATTCCGGTGTTGCAACTTCTTTTAAAGTTCCTTTCCAAGTTTTTAATGTTACAAACGATCCCAATATGAATAATCCGCTTAATCTTTTTGTAAAAAATCCGTCGTTACCTTGGAGTAGCGGAGAATTTGTATATCTTCTCGAACCGGATATAAAACATAGAACTTGGCAATTTACTATCACTTGGGGGGATACAAATACAGCGCCAAAAGCGGGTGACCAATATCTTTATACAACAAAAAAACCTTTTAAACAAGGGGATGTTTACGAAATAACAACAAAATCTTTAACGGTAAAAACAACTGATAGCGATTTGAACAAAATAAAAGTTGTTCCTAATCCTTATCTTGTATATAATTTGGCCGAGCAGGCAACAGACAGAGCCGATCAATTTACACATGAGCTGCGTTTTACTCATCTTCCGAAAGAATGTACAATTAAAATCTATACATTGCGAGGCGATTTGGTTCGTACATTATATCATAACAGCTATACAATTGGCGAAGAGAGATGGGATTTATTAACTGAAGAAAATATGGAAGTTTCCTACGGAGTATATATTTACACCGTCGAAACTCCGGACGGAAGTCATCACATAGGTAAATTTGCTATTGTTTGGTAAAATTTAGGATAGATAGATGAAAAAAAACAGAGATAACAAAATAAAAATTATTGCATTACTTTTTATGCTGACTCCCGCTTTTACCTTGGCACAACAAGACAATACCAAAGTGGGAACAACTGCGGCAAACTTTTTGCAAATGGAAATTGGTGCAAGAGGTGTTGCTCTTGGCGGTTCGTATGTTGCGTTGGCTGATGATGCAACGGGGATGTTTTGGAATTCCGCCGGTATCGGATTGGTAGATAACGGCAATGCCGTTTATCAATTCGGTAGCAGATATGCTGATATTGCGCATCACTATGCGGGATTTGTTTACGGTTTGGGTAATGACGATAAGATTGGAGTGATGGTAAATTACGTGGATATTGGCGAAATGGAAATTACCACTTTGAACAAGCCTGAAGGAACAGGACAACAATTTTCATCTTCCGATTTGTGTTTAGGCCTTTCGTATGCACGTCAATTAACCGATAGAGTATATGTGGGAATTATCGGTAAATTTATACAAGAAAATATTTGGATGGAAACGGCTACCGGATTTGCCCTTGATATAGGGGCAATCTATAACATCGAAGAAAAGGGGATAAGAATAGGAATGAATCTTGCTAACTTGGGACCCGATATGAAAATAGGAGATGCCCCTAATCTGGAATTTTACAAAGATAAAATTGACGAATATCCGGGCAGCCCCACACCTAAGTCCGTATTAGCCACAAAAACTTTTCCTCTTCCTATGGTTTTCAGTATGGGAGCGGCAATGGAGATAGTTGGCATGCATTCAATAGTTGTGCCGAGTTCGGCTCACCGCGTAATATTAACAGCATCGGCAAACGATAGTTTTGATGCTCCTTTCAGAGGCAATGCGGGTATAGAATATACTTGGCAGAATACTTTATCACTCCGTAGCGGATATCACATCGGATACGACACTAAAAATTTATCGTTGGGGGTAGGATTAAATCTTGAAAGATTTACTTCCATGGATGTTGTGTTGGATTATGTTTGGAACAACTACGGCGATCTCGGTGCAATAAATGTATTTACACTCGGAATTAATTTTTAATTTATAATGGCAGAAAGCAAAAAAAATATTTATCCCGAATCATCTCCGCTTGCAATAGCTGTAGGTGTTTTTATAGGTGTATTGATGACGGCAAGTTTTTCATATGCAGCTTTGGTGCTTGGCTTTTCTACAAACGGTTCGCCTGTAGCGGCCGTGTTAGGATGGGGAATTATGCGGGCAATATTCAAACGGGGTACTATAGTTGAAAACAATATTATTCAAACCGTAGCTTCGGGAATAAACACTTCTACCGCCGGTGTTATTTTTACTGTGCCGGTATTGCTTATTAGAGGTGTGGAATTTAATTTTTGGTGGATTGCGGCTGCTGCCGTTGCGGGGGCAATACTCGGTGTCGGGTTTATTATTCCTTTGCGTAAGCAAATGATTGATGTTGACCGTTTACGTTTTCCTTCCGGTACTGCAATTGCAAGTGTTTTACGTTCTCCTGCCGAGGGTATGAAAAAATCGAAACTTCTTCTGTTGGGTGCGGTTATTTCAGCTTCCGTTTATGTGATAATACAATTTCCCAAATTGGGTTTGCCTCAAATTATTCCCGCTTCAATAGATTTTACACACTTGTTGGGTATGCCCGAGTATATTTCAAATGTTTGGGCAATATCGTTGCTTAGCGTGGGCATTGGTTTTATTGCCGGACGCAACGGACTTTTTGTGCTTGCCGGAGGTATTCTTTCTTATTGGGTTATTGTTCCCGCAGTAATCTCGTTCGGTTGGATTCCTCGGGAAATATCAATAGAAAATACCGCCTCATATATTCATTCCACAATGACTCGTCCTCTCGGAATAGGAATGTTAATAGGTGGTTCATTAATGAGTATTGTTCTGATTGTTCCTGCCATTAAGGCAACTATTAAGAGTTTTAATATAAAATCGATGAAAGAAATCGGTTCTGACGAATTACCAATAAAAGTTTTATATACCGTAATTGCAATCGGATTCGTTTTATTCTTTTTGGCTTCGTACTTTACGTCAAGTGTAGGAATTTTTTCCGCAATATTAATTTCTGTTGTTAGTACAATTTGGCTTGTGTTTGCTGGTATTATTGTTTCTCAAGCTACGGGAATGACCGATTGGACACCTATTAGCGGCATGTCTTTAATTGCCGTGGCTTTGCTGATGATGTTTCTTTCCTCCGATGATATTGTTACCGCGGTGTTGATAGGAGCGGCAATTTCCGTAGCAATAGCGGAATGTGCGGATATGATGCAGGATCTAAAAACCGGTTATCTTGTAGGGAGTCGTCCGGTTAAGCAACAAACAGTACAATTGATTGTTGCGGGAATAGGTCCGATTGTTTCTCTTAGCGTGATGCTGTTAATTTGGAATTCGGGCGGGGTAGACCCCGTTACCGGAGCACAATTGCCCGGTTTCGGTCCCGGAACAAATATTGAAGCTCCCCAAGCCGTGGCACTCGGTGCAACTATAGATTCGGTAATTGACGGTAATGTTCCCACATCTAAATTTTTGGCCGGGGGAATAATAGGAGCATTGCTTTCATTTACTTCGTTGCCCGGGCTTGGAGTGATTATCGGTATTTCGATGTACCTCTCAATCAAATATATTTTACCATATGGATTGGGGAGTTTACTTAGTATAATTCTTGCACGGCGTAAAGGAAAAGATTGGACGGAAAAATGGGGTGTACCGTTCTCAGCAGGATTAATTGTAGGAGAAGCTCTTTTAATTATTGTTTTTGCAATGTTAACCGTTGCGGGGGTGTTGTAATGAAGAATGTGTTTCTCCTTGTTGGTATTGCATTATCGGTTACGGCTGCGGCATTGTTTGCTTCTCATACCCCTATTTGTTGGAGCGGGTTTCTTTTTTCCGTTATTGTTATGGCTGTATTGATATGGATGCAAAAGAAAGAACAAAAGAAAAACTATACGGTTGTTGGTAAAACCGAATATTCGTTACAGCAATTTGAAGAGAATTTAAAAGAATTAATTAAATCCATTAATGAATTAATTGAAAATAAAGAAAATGAAAATTATTTAAATAAATTGGAAAATATTATAGAAAAATATATGCCCGATATTGACGAATACAGAATATTTTTAATTAATCAATTGGGAATGGCTGATTATACAAAAATAAGCATTCCCTTTTCCAAAGGGGAGCGATTAATTAACAGAAGTATTTCCGCTGCGGTTGACGGTTACTTGGAAGAATCGAAAAACAATATTCTGAAATCGATAAATTTTATTGAACTTACAATTTCTGAAATTGGGAAAATAAGAGATGAGCAAAACAACTAATGGCGATAAAGCGATACGACTTGGTAAAAAAATAAGACATGCAATGAACTCTTACGGTTATACCGTAAAACAATTGGCAAGTAAAACAAAGATAGAATTGCAGACATTGTATTCCATACTTAATGGTCATCATTTACCCAGTATTGACAAATTGGAAGCGATATCAAAAGAATTACACTTAAGTATAGATGCTCTTTTGGATATTGAAGTTAACACATTTCCCATTTTTTCTTCTCCTACTCAGGCCGGTATGTCGTATGCAGAATTTGAAGATATTTGGTTCGGAGAACACGGCGGAGAACGAATTTCTGTTTCACGTAATTTCAGTATTATGAATCAATCGGTAGAATTAAGAAAAGAGATATTAAAAAATATATACAAGTTTGATAACAAAGAAATTGACGAAGCTCTTAAAGCATTTGAACATCGGAAAAAAATTATAACGGAAAAAGAAAAGAGCAGACTGGAAATTGTTGTTAATACCGAAGTGGAAGATTTTATTCGTTGCAGAGAAAGTTTTGACAGAATTGATAAAAAATTAATAGGCGAAATGATTGAGGGGATTATCGAACGTCTTGAAAATCATCCTATGAATTTTGAAGTGATTATTATTGAACGTCATCATTTTTTGGTTAATTACGAAATGATAAATCGTGAAGTAATTCTTTTTGACTTGGGTAGTGTTTTTTTCAGGCAAACACACCCTAAATTATTAGAGCATTTTTTAAAAGAAGTGGAGTTGCTTAAATTTAAAAACTCCAAAATTAATCAAAGAGATAAAGTAATTAAATATTTAAAAGGATTGTTAAATGAAGTATAACGGGGATAGAACTTTGAATGAAATTGTTGAGACGGTAGAAACATTGGTCTCATTCAAAACAACCCCCTCGAATTTTACGGAGTTTGAGAGAGCTGTTTATTACATAGAAAATTATTTTAACGAAGTTCCGGTTAAAATTGCAAAACACTATTTTAATAACTTCCCGGCTCTTTTTATTTCCACAACCGGATTAAAGCATGCGGAAATTTTATTACAAGCCCACGTTGATGTCGTAAATGGAAATGATGAACAATTTATTCCCCGTATTAAAAACGGCAAAATGTATGGACGCGGTACTTCCGATATGAAAGGTTTTGTTGCAGTTGCAATGAAAATCATAAAAGATTTTGCCTTGAGAGGTGGAGAAAACAACATAGCATTAATTCTTACCTTTGATGAGGAAATAGGCAGTGAGAATGGTGCAAAAAAAATGGCTGAACTTGGTTATACAGGTAACCTGATTATTAATGGTGATGCAGGGTATAACTATGCCGTTATTTACGGAGAAAAAGGGATATTAAAAATTACATTGGAAGTTGAAGCTTCCCCCGGACGGCATCCATATACTTGGGAAGGTAAAAATGCATTTGAATTGTTAAATGAAGATTATAATTCCATTATAGATTTATTTAAAGATAAAGAGATTGCAACAGAAGATGATAATTGGCATACAACATATTCTATTTATGATATTGAGTTTAAAAACAGAGAGCAATATCCCCCTCATTTCGGTAAAGCAAAAATGAATTTTTATTTTACCGAAAATTTAACCGTGGAAGAAATTTTCGAACTTATAAAATCAAAAATACGGCATTGCAAAATTGAAAAATTCATTGGAAGTGAACGCGTATATATTAATCCCGAAAGCAAACATGTAAAATTATTGCAAGAGATAATGTCTAATCATTTTGGACGGCAAATAGATGTGCGAACGGAAAACGGTTCATCCGATGCCCGTTTTTATGCCAATGCCGGTGTGCCGATTGTTGTTCTTAAACCGGTTGGCGAAGACCATCACGGGGATAATGAATTTTTGGTCTTGGACCTATTATTACCTTTATATTATACATTAAAAGAATTTATCTTAGTTACATTGGAAAACATAAAAGAGCAATCATTTGTTGAGGTTAGTAATGGTAAATAAGTTTTTAGGATTTGTTTTACTTCTGTTTTTTCTTGTTGGATGCAGCGGAAAAAAGAAATTTGTTTTTGAAGCCGAAGTTGTTTATCCGCCGGTTGCCACAATGCAATTAGGCCCGTCCATATTTTTATCCGGTAACGATTTTGAGGAATTGGATATAACGGAAGGAACCCCCGTTAGGGTAACTGTAAATAATAAAGTGCATGATTTAAGAATTTACAACGGATTCGGGAAAGAAGGGACATTCGGAATACACAAAAAATATTTGAAATATTTTGATATTGAGTACAATAAAAAATTTAAAATTATTCTTAATAAAATCAATTCCGATGAAACAGATTTAAAACCGAAACCGATAAAATTTTCCGTTGAAAATTATCACGGAAATTTGAATGAATGGAAAAGATATGCTTTCGGTGCACCTCATGGAGATTGTGATTTTGAAACGGGAACTGTTGTTAAAAAAGTAACGGAACTCTACGGTATTCCGTCAACTGCCGCATACGGTTGCCGACTTTCGTACAGGGGAATTTGGTACGACTGCAATCGCCCATTAATGAAAAAGCCGAAACCCGGAGGATACGGAGTAATTCCTGAGCGACAATGGAACGGTAAGGCGATTATAAAATATAGAATATACCAAGACAGTGTTTGGGCTAACAATAAAATGCATTACGGCGAAAGGTTCAAACTTTTTACAAGTTTTCACGGACATGATTTAACGGTAAAATTACCGGACGGTAAACGAATTCAACGCCCCGTAATTGAAGGAATTGGTGTAGGCTTTTCAAAAAACAATTTACGCAGAATAAAAAAATTCTACTACGATAACAGAAATAAATATTATAAAAATCCGCCCGATTTATATTTCGGGAACTTGCCTGAAGATTTGGTCTATGAATATGAAGGGGTGCCTTTAACTTTTTTCTATTCCGGTTTAGGTACGCGTACGTACGGCTCTTTAAGAAGCGATTTGGTTGAACATGCACTTCATTTCGAGACCCCTAACTCCATGCGGGTAAATCCCGATGTTCAACCGGTAACCGCACGATTGCTGCACGACCTATATTGTTTTGTTAAAGATTCTATCTTTACTAATGAAAAAACAACGGAAAAAATAACAAGCAAATATACTCAACCGAAAAATATCGGAGCAAAAGCAGAAGTTTCCGGAGGTGAATTTCTCTTTGGTGCACCGCCGAATTTTGGGTGGAGCTCCGAACGTCCGCAAAACAAAGTAACACTTTCGCCTTTTCAAATTGATATTTACGAAGTTACAAATCAGCAGTATTGCGATTTCTTGAATGAAGTATCGGATAAAAATATGATAAAGGTTGTTAACGGCGATGTTTATACCGGTTATGATATAAAAGACGAAAGACTTTATTGCAGAACTTATAAAGCAATCCCTTTCAGTGAAATAGATATTGTAAATGAAAAATTTGTTCCTCGAAAAGGGAGGGAAAATTTTCCGGTTGTTTTTGTAACATATTACGGAGCCAAGGCATACGCCGAAAGCAAAGGCGAAAGTTTGCCTACCGAAGCCGAATGGGAATATGCTGCTTCGTGGGACGGAAGTAAAAAATATTTGTACGGAACATCTTGTAACATTTTCAAAGAAGAAAAAGCCAATTACGAAGACACCGGAGATCCGTATGAAAATGCGGATATAATAAAAACAACACCGGTCGGTTTTTACCAAGCACAATCCCCAAATGGGTGTAAGGATATGAGCGGTAATGTTTGGGAATGGTGCGAAGATTATTACATCTCCGATGTGCACAAAAAATTGAAAGATAAAAATGCAAAAGACCCGCTGGTAACGGAAAAAACAACGATGAAAGTTATAAAAGGAGGTGCATGGAATACCGAAGGACCGGTTACCTCCGTTACAAAACGTTTGGGAATCAGTCCGGACGTAGCTTTAATTAATTTAGGATTCAGATGTGTAAAACGGTAGATAAAATCGGATGAAAATAAAACAGATATTCATATTACTAATAATAATTTCTTCAACCCTTTTTGCCAAAGGGGTAAATCGGCAAGAGGTTGCAGATTTTGTATCAGGCTGGTTATCAAATAATCAATATGCCTTACATTACGGGATTTATAAAAATAGTGAAGAAGATTTTGTGCTTAAAAATATTATTCCTATATATAGCAACGGTATTGTTGTTTATTATGTTGCGGAACTAGAACCCCGCGGGTTTATTATTATTGCAAAAGATAACAGATTAAATCCTGTAATCGGTTATTCAACGGAAATGGATTTTAGTTACGATAATGCTGAAGACGATTTTTTCTTGAACGATATTATTGCGGATTTAAATGCAAATCTTTTAAGAATGGAAAAATTGAAAATTTCTGTTGTCAATAACCTTTGGGAGAGTGGTTCAAATAACTTTATTAATGGAACAGAAGGACTTTACGGACCTTATCTGCAATCCGATTGGGGACAAGCATATGTAAACGGTAGCCCTGTTTATAATTATTATACTCCGAACAGATGGCCGGCCGGTTGTGTTGCAACTGCCACAGCCCAAATTCTGAATTATTATAAATGGCCTTACCAAGGATACGGTAGTCACGGTTACTACGATGACGGAAAGTATCATTATGCAAATTTCGGTAAAACCTTTTACGATTGGGCTAATATTTTGGATTTATATACGGACCAATATTTTACCACCGATAATCAAGAAGCGGTGGGTTTGCTCGTTTATCATTGTGCTGTTGCATTAAATATGGATTTTGGAGCTGATGGGTCAACTTCAAGCACTTCCGATGTACCCGGGATTTTACATAGTTATTTCAGAGCAAGCGGGCATTACAAAAGCAAGTCATCAACCGGATTTTGGACGGCAATGCAAAACAATATGAAAGATGCTCGCCCTGCAATTATATCGATAAAATCATCCGAGTTTTCAACCGGTCATGCAGCGGTTGTTGACGGATATTTTGAAACCAATAATTATTATCATGTTAACCCCGGTTGGTACGGGAATAATATCGGGTGGTATAATATTTCCGGCGATTGGAATATGGGCGGATACAATATTGTTATTGGTGCCGTAAAAGGGATTGTCCCTTCACCGCAAATAATGGATATGGAAAAAACAAGCGAAAATAGTTTTAAAGTGATATGGAAAACAAGTCGTTACCAAAATGCTGATTATTACGAATTGCAACAAGCACGGTCTTCTTCCGGCCCATGGAAAACATTATCGGCTCATATTACAGATTCTACATATCAAATTAATAATGCGGAGCTAGGTTCTTATTATTACAAAGTGCGTGCATATCGCGATGGTATATGGTGGGATTTTTCCAAAATAAAAAAGATTCAACTCGGTACGGAAAGAGCGGTTACTTTTCGTGTTGATATGACGTATCACCCGTTGGGAGAAAAAGATACTTTGGTTATTCGCGGCAACATTCCTCCCCTTGCAGGAAATGTTAACAGTGTTCCCATGGAAAAGATTGATGCTACAAATGTTTATAAACTTAATATTAATTTCGATTACGACTATGTGGGACAAACTTTAATTTACCGTTTCTTTATTCAATCCAAAAACAATTTGGTTGCCGAAAAGAAAAACCGCGAATACACAATAACAGCCGAGCCGTCTCAAATATTGCCGGTTGTATTTTTTGACGATTATGTAAGCGTTGAAAAAAATGATAAATTACCTGTGGAATTTAATCTTGAACAAAATTATCCCAATCCTTTTAATCCGGTAACTACAATAAATTATTCTGTCCCGTCAATGGGAACAAGCCGCATGTTGTCTGTACCGGTAACATTAAAAGTTTATGACCTGCTTGGTAAAGAAATAGCCACACTTGTTAGCAAAGTACAAACCGAAGGGAATTACAGTGTAAATTTTAATGCGGAAAATTTACCTTCGGGAATCTATCTGTATAAATTAAATGCAGGTACAAAAGTAAAAACAAAAAAAATGATATTGATAAAATAACTAACGGAGGAACAATGAAAAAAATATTAATAACTTTTTCGGTATTGTTATTAAGCATTACAATTTTAGCACAACAAAACAACAGCGTTGTTACTGAAATTGATTACTTTAATGCTCTACGCTATACCGGAGCCAGAAATATTGCCAGAACAACCGACGGTTATGTTGTTGTGGCATATGAGCCGGGGGTTAATTATACTAATCAAGAAATATGGTATGCATACTTTAATTCCAGTTTCGGTACTTGGGATGTTTCACAATTGAGCCACTCCGCAACTAATGCAACCGGAGTTCCCGCTTTGGTAGCCGACGAAAGCGGGCATATTCATGCCTCGTGGAAAGAAAAAAGAAGTAACGACTCCGGTGAAAGAAGTTTAATGTATTCCAAACTTACTTTTAATGATGAATTTACTTACACTTGGAGTACCCCTGTCAGAGCCGACACATTTACGTTTAACAATCCAGGAGTAAATACAATACAGCTTGACGATTCCGAAAATCCGTTTATTCTTTTTTCAATTTGGGATGGAGGAGATATTTATAATGCAAATATTTATGCAGCAAAAAATATTGGAGGTTCTTGGAGTACAGATAACCTTACAATTGAATTCCCGACTCCGGGGGTTTTACCTTTAAATTACATGGATGTAAATCTTGCTTCAGGAAAAAACGGAGAAATGTTTGCCGCTTGGGAAGA
Source organism: uncultured Melioribacteraceae bacterium (assembly GCA_964617555.1). GTDB lineage: Bacteria > Bacteroidota > Ignavibacteria > Ignavibacteriales > Melioribacteraceae > 1-14-2-50-31-20. The sequence goes on from CAZTYP010000015.1 coordinate 88,669, forward strand.
TAAACCTGTTGAAGTGGTTTCGCAATGGGAAGTCCTCTTTTCTCACTATATTCCTAACACAGGTTGGAGTAAACCCGAAATTGTTTCCCCGATTTTTGACGGGGTAGGTATTCAAAAGTATGTTGACGGATATACACCCACAACTAATGCAACCGCACTTTATAATATGGGACCGTCGGATTATGCTTTAGCAGGAAATACAACCGTAATTTACAACGAAACTTCCACCTCAAAATCCGTAATTTCTTCGTTCAATCCTTTTTATATGATGCCCGAAGAAACACAGCAACAGTATATTAAAGATGCCATAAATTTCTTCGGAGTTACCTCTTCCGATTCGATTTTGTTGGTTGATGACGATAACGCATATAATAATGAAACCGTTGTTCAAAAAGCCATAGAATCTCTCGGTATCCCTTACAGAACTTTTGATTGTGGTAACAGTAGCGGAATGGCTACGGCAATTCCTTCTTTTGCCGATGATTTATCCGGTAAAAAACTGGTTATTTGGTTTACGGGAGATGATTACAAAAATTTGGCTTTTTGGAATATTGCAGATTCCGATAACGAAGAATTGAAAAACTATTTGAACCAAGCCGGTGCTCAGCTTTTTGTTATGGGCAGAAGTTGGATGTATGACAGATACGGCAAAGCCCCCGATACGTTAAAAGCCGGCGACTTTGCTTACGATTATCTTGGAATTCAATCATACAACGTCCAAGCATGGTCCGATGACGGAAGCCAAGGTGTAACACAACTTGATAGGGTTGTTGACGATAACTTCGGATTTTCATCAATTAAAAAGATAGAGTGGAAAAATAACGGTACCCGTCAGGGTGTGCCTTCAATTGCTTCGGACCCTTCTGGCAAAGTACATATGGTATATCAAGATGACAGAGATAATTCCATAAAATATTTGATTTACAACAACGGTAATTGGTCAACGCCTCTTCGTATTGATATGTCGGATGATACGGTTTCCGTTACTCGTCCTAATATTGCCGTTGACCCGAATTACGGCGTATATGTTATTTGGCGACAAGAAACCAAGGAAGTTGATGTGGACGGTAAATCTAAAAAAATATATAATGTTTTTTACAGAACTTCTCCGGACGGCGGTTTAACCTGGAATAACCCTGTTCAATTGAGCAATACCGATTACATTAACGATAAATTTTATTCCACATACCGTGCAACCATTGGTTATAAAGTACGTAAAGCTATTGAAGGAAGATTTACCGGCGGTGCGGATGTTGTTTGGGTACAAGCAAGCGATAAAGCAAAAACGGGGTATTACATTATGTACGGAAACATCCCTTATGTGGGAACAATTACCGATGTTAACGAGCAAAATGCTTTACCCGATAAATTCGAATTGACTCAAAATTATCCTAATCCGTTTAACCCGAGTACCACTTTCGCTTTTTCATTGCCGCAAAAGGAATTTGTTACTTTAACCGTATATAATTCCTTAGGAGAAAAAGTTGCCGATATTGTTGCCGAGGAGATGGAAGCCGGTAATTATAAATTCAATTGGAATGCACAAAATTTAACTTCCGGTGTTTACTTTGCTCGTTTAACTGCCGGCGTTAATGTACAAACAAGAAAAATTATGCTTCTAAAATAATTTAAACGGTGCTCTTTTATTATGCAGATAAACAGCATCTATTAAAAACAAATACTTTAATGCTTGTTACTTTTATTATGAGCATTAGGATTTAATAAAAAAGGAGGAAAGAAAAATGAAAAAATTTTTATTTTTTATTTTAATTCTAACAGGAAGTGTTTTTGCACAAAACACTTATGTTATAAGTTTAGACGGCGGTGAATCTTTTTATGTAAAAGATGATGCTTTAAATCTTTTGGATGTATCGACCGCGTGGACATTTGAGGCTTGGATTAATGTTCATGACTATACATCCGGTAATTATGATTGTATTATGGATAGACGTACCGTTTTTTCATTTTACTTAATTGATGATGATGATAAAGATTACGCAGTCGCTTTTGTTGCCCGATCTAGTAACGACACCACACTTGCATATATGGATTGTGATGGCACATACTCTACAAGTGCGGATATGGAGTTTAATACGTGGTATCATGTTGCCGCCACTTATGACGGAACTACGGCAAAATTATATGTGAACGGAAATGAAATGGATAGTGATAAAGATTCTGCTTGGGCGTTGTCTTCAACAGGGTATGCAGTTAATTTTGGCGGACGTTATTGGGGAAGTTATTCGCGTCAGATGGAAGATGCGGATATTGATGAGATACGAATCTCAGATATTGCAAGAACTCTTAAAGATATGCAAACTGCAACTACCGATGCGGAGTATTCTGCAGATCGGAATACGATTTTACTTATGCATTTGGATACTAAAGATGATTCTCCCACTTATGAAACGGGTGTGGGTTTCTCCGGAGAAGAAGGTGATAAAAATATTTCCAGTTATGATTACATAGCTCAAAGCGGTTTACCTCTTGACGGTACAACTCCGGTACAACTTACATCTTTTTCCGCAAATGCGGTTAACGGCGGAATTCTTTTAACATGGGAAACCGCAACGGAAGTAAACAATTACGGATTTTCAATTGAACGCAGTGCAGATAAAAATAATTGGGAAGAGATAGGATTTGTGGAGGGACACGGAAATAGTAATTCTCCGAATACATATTCTTTTACCGATAATACTGCAAAAGGAAATGAAAGTTACAGATTGAAACAATTGGATTTTGACGGCAATTACGAATACTCGGATGTTGTTACTGCAAATGCCGCCGGTTTAAATAAAGTTGAGTTTAAACAGAATTATCCTAATCCGTTCAATCCTTCAACAACATTCTCTTTTGTAATACCGAGCAAGGTATATGTTACTTTGGCAATTTATAATTCACTCGGACAGCAAGTTGCAACTGTTGTAAGTGAAAATTTGAAAGCCGGTAATTACCAATATAATTGGAATGCACAAAATTTATCTTCCGGTGTTTACTTTGCAAAGCTAACGGCCGGTACAACTACACAAATACAAAAAATAATGTTAATGAAATAGATTGTTAAAAAAATTGCTCCGGAAATAATTTCCGGGGCGGCTTTTTTATCT